>JAYEGR010000045.1:28856-44242 GCA_034659175.1 Thermodesulfobacteriota bacterium
TTGGAGACTACGCCGGACTCCAGAAATGAGTATTCCGTCGCCGGTTTTACGGGCGAACCTGTCCCTGAACCAGCCACCATGCTTCTGTTAGGTACCGGATTGGCAGGACTTGCAGGTTTAAAACGCAGAAAGGCCGGGAAAAATTAGTTAACATTTTACATAATTAATAATAAAATAAGGCTACCAACGTAAGGCGGGACAGCCTGTAAATTCAACCAGTTAGCAACTCCTCAAATTTTGCTTGATTTTGGAATTGCCATAGAGCCAAAATGGCGGAAAGTGTCCCGCCTTAAGTTGGTAGCCTAAAATAAAAAAGCAGGGTCGCAAATGGCCCTGCTTTTTTTATAAACACTTTAATTGTAACCGTTCAGAGAAGCCCTTGCCCAAAGGGGCATCATATTCGGAATTTGCTGACAAGGATGTTTACAAAAAGAATGATTTATGGTTTTGTTAATATTACTGTAAACAAAATGATTCTTTTAAGGACACAACCATGGGGAAAATCAAGGTGTTTTGGGGTTGACAAAAATGGTAACGTCTCGAAATTTAAATAATAATTTTGCTGATCAAAATAATGCCCGAAATTGACTGGTAATTAAATAAATAATTATACGGAGGATAAAAAGATGAAATTATATCAAGGTGTTTTTCTTTCAGCCGTGAGTCTAGGACTGCTTGTTGCCGGCAATGCTCTTGCCACAATTATCCCTGGTAATCTGGCAATCGATTTCAGGGACCCGGTCTGGCAACCAGCTAACGGTCAGGTTTCATACACATTTGGTAATGTGACAGCAACTGCTCATGGCTACGATGCCAATCTAATGCGAAATCAGTATTATCAGCTAAACCAGCATGACATTGACGGGTTCGGCGTTCGCACATACAAAAAAAGAAACAACAAACAAATCAATGAAATTGATGAGATCAATAAGGGTGAATACCTTAGTGTGACAATTGAAAATGGAATGTTTTTGACCGGCGCCTGGATAACGAACCTGTTCGACTATGAGAAGGGTTATGACGAAAATTTTAAGAAAGACGAATACGGCCACCTGGTATTAAATGGTTCTACCATTATCGATTTTGGCGCCTACAATAACGGGCAATACCCTTCAAATACTCCAGGTGGAGGCACAAACGGCGAATTATGGGTTGAATTCCCCGGATCGCCTCGGGTTTCTTGCATTGATTTTTACCCAGGCAAATCTGGGGAAGTTGCACTTCCTAGAAACGAATACTCGGTCGCCGGTTTTACCCCGGTTCCTTTACCCTCAACAATGCTTCTTGTGGGTTCCGGTCTGGCGGGTCTGATAGGCTTAAAACGAAGAAAGGCCGCGAAAAAATAGTTAACATTTTTTATAATTAATAATAAAATAAAAAAGCAGGGTCGCAAATGGCCCTGCTTTTTTTTTACACTTTAATTGATATGTCACATGCGTAATAACGTGTATGTCGAGTGCTTTTCACGAGACCGACAAACCAGGGCGCGAATTGCGTAAAGTTGTTTCTGCGCAGACCATTGTGAAGCAGAGGGATGCATTGATGGCATTGCCCAATTTTTTCTGCGTCGGCACACAGAAAGCCGCAACGACAACCCTGCACGATATCCTTAAGCAGCATCCGGACATATATCTGCCGGTATCCAAGGAGCCCTGGTTTTTCCACAGGGACGAGAAATACAGGAAAGGGCTTGCCTGGTATGAGAATGAATATTTCAGCGGTTATAATAATGAAAAAATCGTGGGGGAAATCACTCCCGAGTATATGTATTTTGAGAAAGTTCCCGGCAGAATATTTAAGGAGCTCGGGCCTGATATATTATTCTTATTTGTTCTGAGAAATCCTGTGGATCGTGCCTATTCCCACTACCTGATGACCTGTAGAAGAGGTTTTGAAACCCTGTCCTTTGAAAAGGCTGTTAAATTCGAACATGCAAGAATCAATTCAGGTTTCAGAGAAAAAATTCACTACAGTTATTTATCAAGAGGAAGATATTGTGAACAGATAGAAAGATATGTGAATTTTTTTTCCAAAAAAAATATGATGTTTCTTATATTTGAAGAGGATATTGTCCTTAAGATTGAAGAATCAATAAACAGGATTCTTCTTTTTTTAGACGTGGAAGAGATAAAGCTGGACTGCAATATTCAAAGTAACCCGGCAACAATGCCCAAGATAAAACTGTTCAGGGACCTTATTTACACGCCGAACTTTTTAAGAAGAATAATGAAATTATTCGTGCCGTCTTCTGATTTAAGATCAAAGATACGCAACATGCTGGATATGCTCAATCAACGGCCACATCAGTCTCCTGAGCTGGATACGGTCATCAGACGTCAAATATTGGAAAAATATTTCAAAGAGGATATAAAGAAACTTGAGGAGATTATTCAAAAGGATTTAACTTGCTGGTATGCTTGAATTAATAAAAAATGTTAGTGTGGAAAACGCTGACAAGTTGCCAAGGGTGCTTCACAGTTTTGGAGGCAGGATGGGGTATCCGGGCATCGGCACAACAGCATATTTTCTTATAAATGAGGTTGCGAAATACGGATGCCGTGTAATAGCGGTGAGCGCCAGCTATGACAGGATTCCGCGAACGGCCTGGAAAAAATTGTCAACATTGGAGCCATTTCGTATACGGATACCTTTTCGACTTCTGGGACCGGAACGTGGAAGGAGGATGCACGATCGAAAAGCGGCAAATATACTTAGGCAATATAACAGGGAAATCGACATTGTTCACTGCTGGCCAGGCAGCGCCCTGGAAACCCTTAAAGCCGCTCGGAGACATGGAATAACATCCATTCTTCATCGAACGAATACTCATACGGAATATGCCTATGAAGTAACTGCCGAAGAACATGAAAAACTGAACGTGCATCTGCCGCAAAATTATTTTTATGCAAATAATAAGGAACGTCTTGAACGGGAGGAATCTGAATACCGAATGGCTGATAAGATAGCCGTGCCCTCGGAGTTCGTGGCCAGGACTTTTCTTGATCGTGGCTTCTCTCCGGAGAAACTGGCATATATCCGGTACGGCTATGATCCCGAGAGGTTTGGCCCACCGCTTTATGAAAAAAACAGGCCCCATAAAGATCACATATTTACCATTACATATATGGGGCGGGGTGAACCCCGCAAAGGCCTGCATTATGCCCTGCAGGCGTGGATGGATTCCGGCCTTTGCAACCGTGGTCGATTTCTTATCGGGGGGGATATGGATTACTTTCCAGACTATCGCAGGATGCTTGACAAATGGCTGTCTCATCCAAGTGTCGGATTGCTGGGATTTGTATCCGATGTGGCAAAGGTGTTGAGGAAAAGTGATGTTCTTGTGCTGCCGTCGCTCGAAGAAGGCAGCGCCAAGGTAACATATGAGGCCCGTGCATGTGGTTGCGTGCTGGCGGTTTCCGACCGCACCGGGGCGCGATGCAGACACATGGAAGACGGCCTGGTCCATCCGGCGGGCGATGTTTCATCGCTTCGCCGGCATCTGCTCATGCTGGAAAAGGACAATGCTCTTTTTAACCGTCTCAGGAAAGCGAGCATGTCTGGAGCAAGTGATTTGACCTGGGCCCACGCGGGAAAAATCCTGGCTGAAGAATATATAAAATGTATTCCCTCTAGCGGTCGGTCCGGGGAGATGTGAGGTGTTGCAGATACAAATTGTATGAACCTCAAGGGTTCAATCGGATTGCCGGGCCCTGTTTCTCATCCATGCCTTTTTCAAAACACGCAGTCTATCCGTTTTTTTTCCCCCGTTAATTTCGTTATTCTGGGGGGCATCGGCTGAAAAAGTCGGGTTCCATCCATTCCATCCGCCATAACCGTGATAACACCAGTCCCATCCATATTCTTCAAATAGGGAAACGGCATCATAAAGCCATTCTGCGGCGCCGGGAGCCCAGCGAACGACGCTGAATTCCCCAACAAACATTCTGACGTTGTATTTTTTTTGAAACAGGATAGCTTGTTTCAAGTGATCTCTCATCTGTTCAGGATTTCGGAACAAATCCGGGTAGTTCAATCCTCTGGGAAGGTTCCGTGTTCCCTGATATGTATAGGTGTGCGGTGAGTAAAAATGGAACGAGTATACTGTTTTGGAGTCATTGACCGGTATAAAATTTTTAAAGGATTTTGCAGAACCCCAATACGCAGGCTCGACGACAAGATACGTGTTCTTATCAATTTCACGGATTATCCGTATCAATTCGGGTAACAATATGTTACGCCAGTTTTTTTTCCCTTTTTTCTCAAACGGTTCATTCAGTACATCATAGGCCAGAAGGTTTTTGTGAGCGCCGAACCTCTTTGTAATGTGTTTCCACAGTTTTGGCAGTTCGTTGTAGTAACCTTTGCCGTCATCCTCATTATACAGCACGTCAATTTTCCGGCCGACCACATTTCCGGCTGATACGATTACATAGATATTATGACGTGACGCCAGGTTTAGACACGTTTCCAGGCCCTGCAGTTGTTTCCGGTAGGGAATCAGCGGATTATCCGCTGGAATCAAAGGCGGTTTTTCGCCTTTTTTAACATCCCAGACTGATCCTTTATCAACTCCTATATCAACCCGGATTACATTGACTCCCCAGTCGGTAAGGGTGTTGAAAATTTCATTTGATATGAACGTCCCGGTATTAATGGAATTATTTTTTAACGGCATAACTAGTTTTGTATTGATTCCTCGTAACGGAATGTCAGGCCATTTCTTCTCTGCATTACATGATAGCGGAGGGACGTTTTCGAAAATTTTTTTGATGATCGGAGCTTGTATCGGTTTACCGGCGGCAATTTTTGGAAAAGGCGGAAAAAAAATATTTAGCAATATGAACATAGTGATAAAACAACATAAACGGTCCGTCATGGTAATGTGCCTGCAAATCAATGTCTGTGAATATTTTATCATGAGGTGTGTGGTAACTCCGCCCTGTGAACGATTGCGAATTTTCATATATAATTATTATACCCTGCGTGTGCTGAAAGTTATCCATACAATTTTTAACAGCTCCATAATAGTTCGGTAAAAGGCTATTACAGGGGAGATGTACCAGGGAAGAAAACGAAATGCATATTTTGGCCATGTAAATTGAAAAAACCTATGCAACCGCAGCATGAGTCCTGCTGAGCGTTGACCGCGGAAGGTTCGATAATTCAGACATGGGTCTGTTATACAACAGACCTCCATTTTAGACGAAATATCCAGAAAAAGTTCAACATCGAAGCCCCTGGGCCTGTTTAAAACGGCCTCTCGTCTAAGCAACACACATCCTTGCTTAATTGGATATGCCGGCGAGAGAAAAATTTCGTTAAGCGTGATAAATGGAGTGAGTATCTTTTCAGATTTAATAAACCAGAAACCGGATGTCGAATAAATAACCCCATCTTCAGTCATGTAATTTACCGGACCAAAAGCCAGACCGCATTGGGGATTTCTATCTAGTAATTGCACTCGCTTTTCCAGTGATCCGGCTGGAATTGTGTCATCATGATCCAATATGAGCAAGTAGGTTCCCAAAGCGGCATTTATTCCCATTTCGTAGGAATCGTGTACGCCGATATTTCGGTCTTTGAGAATTAATTTAACTCTGGGGTCGCTAATGGTTTTTAAATAGTCAACCGTCCCATCGTCAGAGGCATCGTCGACTAAAATCCATTCAATATCTTCAAGTGTGGAATGTAATACATTTTGTACGGTCTCATGGAAAAACCTCATTGAATTATATGTGGCTGTCACGATACTGACCTTTGGATTTGATATCATGTTGTTAACAGCCATTTTTGTCATTAGGGATCACATACTCCGGATGGGGTGCCTGTGAACGATTATTTTATAACTTACTATAGCACTCGGCAGTAAGCCGGCCGATTCGCTGCCAGTGAAATTCCTTTTTAACATATTTTTTCCCATTCACGGCCGCATGCTCTAACATTTTTTTGTCTGCGAGAATCCTTACAAGGCTGTCTGTCAGCGATTTCACATTTCCGCACTGAAATAAAAAGCCGGATTCATTGTCTTTGACAATTTCTCTCATCCCTTCCAGGTCTGAGGCAAGAACGGCTTTTCCATAACTCATTGCCATAAGCAGTACACCGCTTTGATAAATCCTGCGATAAGGCAGAACAACAAGATCGGCCGCATCATAATAGAGGCCGACTTTTGAGTTCGGTATATATCTGATATCTTCACGGCAATACGGTTGTAAATGGTTTTGCTTGATAATACGTGAATAGGTTGAATAGTCGTCCTTCCAAACCCTGCCCGCAATCAGCAACATTACATCAGGATGGCTTTTGATCACATCCGGCAATGCGGTTAATAACAGGTCAAGTCCCTTAACCTGTTTGATCCGGCCAAAAAATAGGATGACTTTCCTGTTGTGAGCAATGTTAAGCTTGTCACGGGCCTTTGTTTTACCGGGAAGCCGGCCAATGAAATCAATATAGTTTCCATGAGGAATAATGGTGATCTTGCTTTGGTTGATTCCCATACATCTTACCAGTTCATCACGGGTCCACCGGTTATGGGCGATGATTCTGTGGGCTGGTTTGTAGCAGAAACGCGTAATTGCCGGAATTGATACCGTTGTTGCAAAAGACTCGACGTCATGTGCGGTAATAACGATTTGCATCCTGAAAATTTTCGCTAATATGATTTTAACGCATTCCCGAATGCCGGTTTGAAAAAAATGAAAATGACATATTCGTGTTCCGGCCAGGCGGGATTGCAATAGAGCATATGATGTGGCTGCAATGTATTTTATGCCGCGTAACCATTTTGCTTTGGCGCCAAAGATGTTTTTATAGGCGGGTATTACACGGAAGGTGTATCTCGGATCCACTGTTGTCTCGTCACAGGTGTATAATGTCGGTTCTATTCCGGCTTGCTGCAGGCCGGCACACAGGCCGAAATCATAATAATCCATGCCGCTGTGGCCGCCGATTGGTTCGATAATCGATACTTTAAGCCGTGAGCCTGTCTGGCTTTTTCCATTAATCATAGCCTAATTCAGTCATGGTTTCTTGAAAGAGCGGTTCAATTTCCGGGTGCATTTTGAAATGTTGATGAGGTTTGCGCCTGTAAAGCTGTTTTTTTGTGTATTGCTCCAGTTTCACGTCTTTTTTAAGTTTACAGAATTCAAGCAACTTTATTAATTCGCTTTCCGGATGTTGAACAAGATCCTCATATCGAATCATATAGATGCATTGGCTGTGTTGTTGTATTTGATTCAATCCTTCTCGCATGGTGACAATCCATTCAACAACCGCCCTGTCACTATGGGAAGTGAGTCGTTTAACACTACTTATACATTTAGAGAAATACGGATCATTTTCCACAAGTTCCGACACCATTATTTTCCATTTCCTGTTGTCCGCTCCCCACCAGTCATGTATTTCCCCCTTGGCCTTAACCCCTTTTCTCTTGGACCAGATTTTTATGGAACTGCATGTATCCCAGCCATTGCGCACAAGAAAGACAAATTTTGCGTCAGAAAAAATTTCCCTGACAAATGGGATACGAAAAATGATCTCGGGATATTTATCCACAACCCGTCCGGCCCCGGTAATTGCAAGGTAAGCGCCAAATAACCGATGAGCGGTTTTTTTTACCTTGCCGGTTACATCGTCCTTGGTCAGTCGAAAACAAGCATTACCTCTGCTGTAGCTTCCGATAACATCTTCATATGGATAGATGCAGTGCCATAAGGCCTTTGGTTCATTCAAAAAACCAATATCAGGATGGAGTGATAAGAGTACGCCCATCATTGTCGTGCCGCTTCGACCGGTTCCCACGATAAAAATCGGCTTGTTTATTCTTTTCAGGGGAGGGAGGTGTTTTGCAAGGCGGAAAAGGCCAAAGACAAGAGGATTGATCCATTGGCCCCTGGTGGTGAGAGGGCGACCCTCAAACAGTGCATAGCTAATCAAGCGTGGCAGGATTTTCCACGGCCTGGTCATTATGTACTGTTTACTCAACCGGGCGATCATCGGTGCGCGAGTCCTCAAGTTCATTTGTATAATTGAGTCGTCGTAGTTTGAAAAAATCAGCAATACCCCGCAGCATCGCCCGGACTGCATCTATGCGGTGAGCTGTCATATATCGGATACAATCCAGAATAAAAAAAATAGGAAAACCGACACAAAATTGCAGGGCATGAAGACCTCTGGCATGGACATACATATTCAGGAGACGGTTCCTGATCATGTTGTTCAAAAAAAAAGCCAGGTCAGGGTTGTCAGGATTTCTTGCCGGAATCATTTTTTCTTTTTGTTTTCTATACGGATGACTTCCGTGCAATTTGTGCAGGACTATGGCTTCAGGAACATATTGTATAAGCCGGCCGGCCTTATTTACGCGCAGACAGAATTCAAGATCTTCTTCGTACATAAATAATCTTGGGTCAAACCCGCCAATCTGCTCCAGGACCGTCCTTCTGATCAACATGGCGCAACCGCTGGCAAAGGAAACAGCTCTGGAGGAAAGGGCTGTCTTTGAGTCTGCGGGACCGGGAATGCCGGGAACCGATGCGGTTCCGCGATACCAGTTAATTGACCCTCCTCCGTACCAGAGTTTATCCGGATTTTCCATTAAGAGAATGCGAGGCGCGACCATCCCTGCCTTATTGACGGAATCCATGGCATCTTCAAGCAACCGGAGGGTATCGGGTTTTACTGTGGCGTCATTGTTGAGAAGGAAGATAAACTCGCAATTCGTATTGCGCAATAACCAGCGGATTCCAAGGTTATTTCCCCGGCCAAAGCCCAAATTGGTTTTGCTTTTTATTATTTTCAGCCATGGGTAGTCAGGCAGAAGATTTTCAATGGATTGATCTTTGGACCCATTGTCAACGAGTGCCACTAATGGAGGAAAATCAGTTTGCGCCAGAGACGCCATGCATACGGCCGTATCTTTCTCTGAGTTGTAATTGACCGTTACAACAGCGCTTCTAGTCATTTCAGGATATGCTGGTCAGGGTGTTGTTTTTTTTAATACAAGAGTTTCTATTCATTATCACAAGGATAGCGGCACAGAATGTGAGAAAAATGATCCTGCTGGGAACCATAAGATGATCCAGGGTCAAATATGATATCATGACGTAACTTAGGTAGCTTAATGCAAAGACGGTGAGGATTCTATCCGGTGCATCGCATTTTCTGCAGGATTGCCATCCGATAAATAGCTGATAGCCAAAGAACAGGCCCAGCCATACCATTCCTACGATGCCATAGAATTTCAGCCAATGAGTGTATCCCAGGTCATGATGGTATGACAAATCAGCGGTTTTAACCTGTAATAACGTGTTTTTTTGTGTTGTCGGTCTTCGCAGGGCAGATGCCCCGCCACCAATCCAAGGGTGTTTCTTGAATTCCTCCAGATCTGTTTTTATTCTCTTGCTACGCCATTTCCAGGTCCCGGTCTGCTCAGTAAAATCAGTATATCCCGAGACAAAGAGATTGGAAATAATGTTTTCTCCCTTGTATGATTCAAATCCTAGAAAAACGGCGCCGCTTAAAATGACAAGGAGGAATATTTTTTTCCATTTTTTTCCGACAATAAGCATGCCCGCAATCGTGGCTATAACTGCAAAGACTCTCATCCTGGTCTGCCTGAAGATATGACCCGCAAGAAAGAAGACGGCAGACCCCTGCTGCCATTTTGGAACCGTTTTTTGACTGGTCCATTTTGTAAACAGCCAGATAGTTGAGAAAGCGATTACATCCATACCCGGAATATAGGCCCTCATCACGCCGGCGCGGGCCGGCTGTCCTTCAGCCCACTTGTGAGACAATATTGTGGGCCCGAAATAGTTTATTATTCCAAGAACTAATGCTCCGATAGCAATTATGACCAAAATATCCAGCAGGTTAATAATATTTTGGCTATCCGTGAATAATAAAAGAAAAAGGAAAAATGAGAGGTAGTAGAATTGATGCCTGACACCGATAAGGCCGTCAAACAGGCTTTGCCCGTAATACATATTTGCCTGTAATATTTGAATAATAACGAATAACAAGTAAAAAATTATTATCGCTGACATGGGATTTAATAATATCTTTCTATTTTTTGAAAAACAGAAAATGAATACAAGGCTTATCCAGAGAATACCGTTTCCGACATCCGCAATATTAAAGACGCCGGATTTGTGCCACCAAGGTCCTATATTAAAAAAGTCGTTGGTGATAAACACAAGCAGAAGAGGCATAAGAATATGTACTGACATTTTAGACTCCGATCAATTCATGATGCGCCCGGCAAGCCATTCAGACAGTTTCGTGTTCCCCCTGATTCGCATCTCGCCTCCTTTCAGGAAATCGATGTCATCCATATTCAAACTGCGTAAAAAGGGAATCGCAACAATGGTGAAACTTATTATTATGGGCAGAAGCATTAAGTGGAAAGGCCAATTAGAGCATGAACCCGTAGTTGTAAGAAAATAGATAAAACTTCCAAAAAATATAAAGAACAAAATAATCTTTGTATATTGCCAATTAAAAGGATGTATGCCTGATTGTTTATATAAAATGGTTGACGCGAATACGTTGGAAATGATTTTAGCCGCCGCCATTCCATAAGCCGCTCCCAGCGCTCCGTAGCGTGGCACCAAGATAAGGCAGAAGGCAATGGCCGTGATGGTTGCTAATATTGTGCCGGTAAGCACGGAATATGTTTTCCCGAAAGAGACCAGGGTCATTAAGTTTGGACCTAATATTGTATGTATGAAATATCCGGCGGAAAGAACACGCAGTACGTTGGCGGAATTACTGTATTCATCTCCAAATAGTCTTGTGACGATGAAATCCGCGTCAAGCACAAAATAGAGTAAAAGCGGCAGGGCCATGAGAAATGCCCATTTGCCGGTAGTGTTGTACAGTTTATTGAGGTCTTTGTGTGATGACCGCTCTGATAGTTGAGTTGCTATCGGGAGATAGAGAAATACCAACGCGGTCAGAGGGACGTTGATGACTGCCGCCAGTCTGTGGGGAGCGCTGTATAGGCTTACCTCGGCCGACGTGCTGAAATAGCCTACGGATAATGTTCCCATCCATCCGACCAGGTTGTTGAGCATGACCACTCCCAATAACGGAAAGGAAAACACTACTATTTTTTTTGCGATTTGCATATTAAAAGGGCGTGGCTTGTAAGAAGAGAGTTTATTCACCGCATATATTGCGTACGAAAAAAAGACAAGCCATGCGGAAAAAACATACCCCCATATCACAAAATAAAAACCTAAACTAAATATTAATATGTTTAGAAACAGCAGCAATTTCGCCAGATTTAAGGATATGTCTTGAAACAGGACTTTGGGGTAAGCGCTTTCAATGCCGCGAAAAACGGCCGTTATAATTGTCATGATAGAGAGCGGCGGCACCATCAGCATAAAGACTTTCAGGACGGCTTCAAGATCCGGTTTGTTAAACAGAGACGCCGGCAAAGAAGATGTAGAATAAAAAAGAAGACTTAAAAATAGACTGACAACGGCCACAATATACACGGAGGTTCCCATGATATGGTTCACAGTAGCGTGTTGATCGTGTTTGCGATATTGGGCGATTAATTTTGGCGCCCCGGCACCCAGGCCAAGAACGGAGAGAATGACCAACATGGTAGTAAAAGTGTTTGCCAGTGAAATTAACCCGTACTCGTATCGGGTTACGGATCTTACGACTATAATGCCGATCACAAACTGCAGGGCCATAGCACAGAAGTGGCCCGCAAAGATTGTGATGCCTCCGCTGCCGATTTTTTGTATATCATTCGTTGATGTGCAGGATGATTCTTCCATTACCTTTAATATACGTATTCCGACAAATCGTAATTTAAGAATTTTTTAAGCCGAAGATTGGGCTTTTTGAAATATTCCATAATGTGATTCCGGTCCTTCTTGTTCAATATAGTTATCCTGTCAGGTAATACTGCAAGAATATATCGCAAGACCTTTACCGGTTTTTGATTAAGTTTCAATACAGGAAATGGATTCAATTCCGACTTTTGAAAATGATTGAGAATCCTCATAATCACAATATCAAAATCTTTTACGCTCTTATGTGTAA
Source organism: Thermodesulfobacteriota bacterium (assembly GCA_034659175.1). Lineage (GTDB taxonomy): Bacteria > Desulfobacterota > Desulfobulbia > Desulfobulbales > DAOVYS01 > DAOVYS01. The sequence continues at coordinate 40,923 of JAYEGR010000045.1, forward strand.
TGTTTATTAAGCTGGAAGGAACAAAGGGAGAAATATCCATAAAATTTGTAATCATTTGCAAAAACCGGGCAGGATCCTTTTTAAGGTCCTCGTACAGCAATACGAGCACTCTGTCTGATGAAAAAAGAGAGTAATACTTTTCAATAATTAAGTCATACTCATACATATCTAAAGTAAATGTAACACCTTTCCAGTGTTTGCTTCTGATCAATTCAGACAAGGTCCCCCTGTATCCTTCCTGAACGAGTTGTTTATACACCGACAATATCATGTCCACTTGATTTCTGATGGTAAAAATAATTCGAGATTCAGGAAAGCATGAATGAATACGATCGGATAGCTTAAAGGTGTCATAACCCCCGGAGTAAGGATGCCCGGAAAGCCGTTCGGCAGATACCAGATAAATCCTCTTTGAGTCAGGTTGATTATCTGTTAATTTTTTCTGTAGAATTTTCCTGCAATGCCGGATGTCGAATTTTCTATCTGTTGTCCCAATCAAATATTTGAGAAAAGCATCATCCCAAGGATTACGATAATCAGTAACTAAATGAATGTCGGGGTGCTCTATAAAAAGGCCTTTCTGTAACCATGTCGTTCCTGTTTTATGAAGACCGATATGAAATACAAGTTCTTCCATAACCATCTACGCTTTTCTATGGATGCAAGGAGAAAGGCACTAACACCCAGACAAACTGAAAATTTTTAAAGGTCCTGGACTATTTTCAGTACCCCCTGGAGGGGTATAAGTGCCTTAAAACATGTGGCACCGCAGGCGTCACATATAACCTCGAAGTTTTTCTGCCACAAAAAACAAGAAAATTACCACTAAGGCGGGTGATACCCGCAACCCAAATTTTTAAAAATTGCTTTGTCCAGTAAATCCGTGTCACCTCGCTTTCAGCTTATGTCAGCGGGGTGCGCCAAAAAATTTCTTGTTTTTTTTGACAGGGTTTCAGGAGTAAGGTACTAAGGCACTAAATATTTTTATACATCCAGCCCGGAATCACTTGTTTAATGCGATTAAGGATGACACCGCCAATATGACATTCATTGTCTTGCAGCAGCAGTTTTGCCTTTTCCGCAACTTCTTTTTGAACTTTGAGCGACTGGACGATGAGGAAGGTCACGTCTGATGAGAGTGCTGTTGAGAGGGAATCTGCGGAAATTAACAAGGGAGCCGAGTCAATAAGGACATAATCATACTGCTCTCGTATTCCCGAGATTATTTCATAAAATTTTTCCTGTTCAATATCTCCTGCTGAATCAGACCGGGGATTTCCGCAGGGAAGCAGATGAAGTTTGTTTGTCTTGACAGTCTGAATGGCCTCGGATAAGAGAGTATTACCGGAAAGCACATCATTCAGTCCCGGCCGCCTCGAATTATCAAAGGCTATATGTTGAACCGGCGTCTGGAGATTGGCATCAATTAGTAAAATTTTCTTCTCTTTCTTTTTGACCGCCATATACCTGGCAAGATTTGCGACAATGGTTGAAACGCCCTCTTTTGCTCGGCTGCTTGTAAAATTAAAAATTTTTGCGCCGTTTTTCTGCATGCAAAAGGCAATCTTTTTTTCCAGATCACCTTTTTGCCTGGCGTTTTTCAGATCCAGAAAACGCCAGTCCGAAAGGGTGTGCGCGGGCACATGATCTTCATGTGAAGAGTGTGCGCTTTTCGCCAATGCTTCATAGGTTTTTGCCATTTGGGAATATCTCCATTATCTAATCAACTTAAACCTCGGGGAAGTTGCATACAACCGGCAATGACAACAACTTTTCGACATCCTCGGCGGTTTTTAATTTGTTGTCCAGAGACTCCAAAATAAAAGGTGTGCAAGATGTTGCAAAGGCGCCGAAGAAAATGGCCAGGACGAGCATGAAGAGTCGGTTGGGGAATACCGGCGTCACCGGGACTTCAGCCCGATCCGCGATGTTGACGTTAGCGAGATTCCGCTTTGTCCGTTCGGAATGGACCTTGGCGTCCTCTGTCTTTGCAGCATAGAGCATGTAGTTGTCTTTATGCAGTTCAACCAGTCTTTTCAGTTCGTCTAAGTTTCTCTCTTTCTGATTCAGATCACTGGCCTCCTGCCGGAGCCCGGCCATTTTTTCTTCAAGAGACAGTTTTTTCATCCTCAGGCTTTCCAGTTCCAGTTCATCGGTCATCAATGCCTTTTTGATTTCCCTTCTTATCTCTCCTCGGATTATCCGGATCTGTTCGGTAATCTGCTGATATTCCCGGCTTGATGCTGTGAAGGTCTTGCTGATTTCACTCCGCCTGATCAGCAACGGGACGATGCCTTTTTCCAGTTCAACAATGGCTGGAATGTCCCGCATTTCCTTTGTGACCAGAACTTCGTTTGGGTTTTCCGATAATCCTTTTTTTAGAATTTCTATTCTACTTCTACCTTCGTCGTATGATATTTCAATATATTTTAGTTGCTCGTTGAGTTTGGTCATAAGGGCAATATTGGCTTGATTCTGAGCTCCCAGGTTTACAATATTCCAGTTCTTCTGCATTTTTTTAAGATTTTTTTCCGCCTGTTGTAGCTTGACGCGATAATTTGCCGTGTTGTCATAATAAAACTGCATTCCCTCTTCCTTGCTGAAGACTTCATGTCGATGATTTACGTATATGCCAAGCAAGGTATTCAGGACATTTGCAACGGCTTCCTGGTTTTCGGCCCTTAGGGTTACATCAATTATGTTGGATTCAGCCCCTGCATTTACATTAAGCGAATTTTTCAGTAATTTGACATCTGCGTCAAAAGGAGACAAAGTCTTTTCCTTTAATTTTAACAGGACCAGGGTTCCTTGAAACGCCTTTTTAACGTAATCAAAAATGGAGTAATACCAGGCCCTATCCCGTGCATGAAGTCCCATGCCTTCTTGTTGGGTAAAATGCCTGACAGTCTCGCGTAATACCCCGTCACTGCCGATTAACTCCATTTCAGTATAAAGATCTTTGTTGGTAACAGGAGCGATTCGCTTTTCATCAATGCCTGTAGAGATGACTTCTCCTTCATTGGTTTTGGGAAGAAGCAAGACCTTGGCATTGCTTTCATATTCAGGCGTGCATGTATATGCATAGAACATCACCACGCCCACAATTAACAAAAAGATAAGTACAGCCTGTTTTTTCCAGAAGAACCATATCCTGAAAAAATCACGTGTCGAGTTTATTCCAGTCAAAGCCATTTAAGGTCTCCAATTTCGATTGTAATAACCTGATCGCTTACATCTTACCTGTTGTGAGTGATAACCGGAGCATTGTCTATAAGGGTGCCCCCCAGATTATAGTGTGCTGAGATAAATTCCGGAATTAT
>JAYEGR010000046.1:0-15809 GCA_034659175.1 Thermodesulfobacteriota bacterium
ACAAGGAGCTTGACGAAGTCAGCGCCGCGATTCTCGGCGGCAAAGCCGCCGAGAACGACCCTGCTGTGGGGCGCGCGGCTTTTTTGCGCGTCCCTACCAGCAGATGGTTAGCTAATTTTTTAACACAGCCCTTATAAATGGTGGTATAAATCAGTATAAATGGGGTCAGAGTAAAATTAAAAACCTAGCTTAATTTTACTCTGACCCCATTTATACCAGACCCCATTTATACCATGTTCGAATACCTGCCCTTTTTTTACGGCCGATCTCGATACGCCCATGTCTGCCGTAACAGCCGCGTCGGCGGGTTCGGCGGCCGGAATTGCCAATTCCATGACTCGCTGAGTAAAAGGCTCAGGAGCAGCGTCAAAAACTGCAACGGGGATCGCACCAAAACCGGCAAAGACCGGAACGCGATCTTCACCACCCGCAGAGATAGCATAGCCCGGCGTATCCGCCGTATCCATTCTTCGGAGGTCAACCGGTAATCCTCGGTACCATCGACTTCCTCGATCAGGTCGAAATACCCTTCCGCACACCGGCGCAGCTGGCCGACCTCCGGATAATAGCCGCCCCAGCCCCGTTCCAGAACGGCCCAATGGAAATTGTCCGAACCCAAGCGGAAGGTAAAGGGGTTCCTCAATAGGTCAAGCGGGTCTGCTGGCTTCCGAACTAAGTGAATCGTCGTCGTGGCGAACCAGCGCTCCGTCGAATTGAGGTCAATCAGGCGGTGGACCTTGGCGAAAAGGTGATGGTAAATGTCGTCCGTCCTTCCGGCCGCAACATCGGTCGGCTGGACAAAGTGTTCTATCGACCCGTTGGCGATCACCCCGTCGAACGTCCGGTCCCACTCGCCTGGAATCGCGCGGTAGTCGAGGAGGTGGACGTCGAGATTCTTTTGGCGGCAGCACTTCACCTGTTCGGTAGAGATGTTGATCACGACCCCCTTGGCGTTGCGCTGCCGGATTCGCTCCAAGAGCGTCCCGTACCCACAACCGAGGTCCAGCACGCGTCGGCCTGGCTCGCATCGGACCTGGTCCAACAGGTAGTCGAGTTGGTTAGCCTCGGCCTGTTCATAAGGCGTCTTGGGATTACCGTGATAAATCCCCTCCGTCAGGTCGAACAATCCGCAGACCGGGAAGAACGCGTCAACGGCCGAATAGTTGGCAACGACTGTTCCCCAAGGCTTAGCATTTGCTGCACTCGTATCTGTCGATGGATGAGAGTTTATAACAGTCACGTTGCCCCCGCACCGGATAGGTCGGAAGTCTTGCGGCTTCCTTCCCTCCTCAGAACCGTACAAGCGAGTTTCCCAGCATAACGGCTCAAGCATTCGATAAGACTCTTTCTGAAGAGTCCGTCGGTTAAGTTAAATTGTCGGCTCTGTAAGGCGGATATTACTGGATTTACTCCGCATGGCAAAGTAGCGTTTATATTTAGGATCGTGAAGAGCCTGCTGTCATCAGTCAATGATAACAGGAATTCCTAACCCAGATAAACTGGAAATTTTTAAAGGTCCTGGATAAGTACCTTAACATCTGCGTGTAACTATTTAAAAATATTTCACCTTTTTGGTTTCTTGCCATAAAAAACAAGAAAATTTCCACTAAGGTACTAAGGTACTAAAGGCCTTTTACCGTTTTTTTTCTTTGGGATGAGAACACGTCTAACCTTAGTTTCGCACTTTAAAAAAAAAGAGCAGATATTTGGGGTCACAATATTTCCAAATATTGTGACCACAAATATTGCATGTCAGTTTCATTTGAAAAACAGCGCTGCTTGGGGTCAGCTGAATACCATTGTTCTCTGATTTATACTTTGACAGTATCCCACTCCGGTACTGTCTGCTTTTTGGGTACAGCATTCAATATTTGGGTAACTTTTGATTTAAGGGTAGAGATGTTTTTCTTTGATATTCGTGACTCTACGACAGATAATGCTTCAAGTTGGCTCAATTGCGTTGTCAAAAAGTAGTTGGCAAGATTATTTAAAGAAACACCTTGAGCTTTAGCTTCATGTGCCAAACGGATTTTTAACTCAGCTGGAACCCTTAAAGTAACAACTTGTGTTTTATTCATGTTCACACCTCCAGAGGTAATAAAAATCTCCAGGAGTTACCACTTTGAATGGATGACTTTTCAGTCTACCAAAGTGAAAGTCCTTGGTATTTGAAGTTATCAAGTATTGGCTGTTGCTCGTAAATGCACATTCAACGAATAAATTGTCATTTTCATCAAGCAGGTTTGGACGTAAGCGGTAGTAAATCGAGCGTTTATCAGCAAGTAGTACCAACAAATCCAAAATATCTTCAACCTGTTCTGTTGAAAGATTTATTTTTTTAAGGATCTTTTTCCTTTTTAAAACATCTTCATATTCAAAGAGAACGGGCGTTGATATTGCTAATTTCAGCCGCTCTTCAAGAATAAGCCTTAAAATGAGATGGGAAGCTCCAGCCTGACTTAACAAAGCAGCCAGTAGCGTGTTTGTGTCTAATGTAATAATCATACAGAAATGATATCGCATACGAATACAAAACGCAATGTTTGATTCTCGATCACTGATTATTTCGCCTACCAATTCATACTATTTTTTTCGGCTCTCTGGTATTTCCCGGGGTAACGTAATTGCTAAAAATCTATCAATATATCAGGCGGTTAGTACGATTTGCCATTGGAATAGGGGATAGACCACGGTTTAAATAAGACGCACCTTTTGAAGTCCATCGAAACCGTGGTCTGTCCCCTATTTTGTCCTATTTTGTTTTCCCTATTTTGAACATTAGGGGTAATCAAATAATGACTATTACTCGCAAATGCACATTCAACGAACAAATTATCATTTTCATCCAATAGATTTGGGCGTAACCGGTAGTAAATAGAAAGTATTAAAGCCATAAGAGAGGCGGCTACGAATTTTATCCAGCATCAAAGCACTGCCTCAGTGGGCCAAGGAGAACGTCGGCATGTGCCCCACAACCTATTAATGTAATTGAGGCTATATTCATTTTGAAGCCGATGTATCCAATATGCCCCTGAATCCGAGACCTGATATCCACCGTTTATTTTTTTTATCATGCCAGCTAACTCAAATGGTTTGATTACATTATTGAAAATGGAATCTATTGAATTCTCATTACCAAAAAGGTCCCGGAAGTCTTCATGGCAAATTTTTAGCTCATATACACGCCAATAAAGCCAATAAGCCATTTCAAGACGTTTGTCCACCGGCATTGACAGAGCAATTGGTCTCTTGTTTGGCAGAGTCTCTGCATACGCCGCCACATCGAATGTATTTACATAGAATTCCGTGCCAGTCATTGAGGCAGCACTTGGCCCAAACCCGACGTAGTGATGCCTTGTTATTGAACTGAATTTTTTTTTCGAAGGCTTCAACCAACTCCAGACAGCACACCGTTTGTACCCTGAATTAGTTGAAAGAGAATCGGTAAGGTCTAACATTGCACGGATAAGTCGACTTTCCGGTCTTTTTACTTGGCGGATTTTTTGAGACTGACCCAAATCAGAGTATGGGAAAGAAAAAAGTGGGTAAGTGCTTATTTGATCAGCCCCTTCATTAATTACGGCTTTTAAATCATTCTCCCAGTCTTTGAGTTCTTGTCCAGGCAGAGCAAACATCAAATCAGCGTTTACAGAGTCAAACTCAGTTTCGACGGCTCTCCGAAGGGAATTTAATGCTGTTTGCCCATCATGATTTCTGCCTATATTTTTTAAAATGCGATCAGAGGTGGACTCTACGCCAATGGAAAGCATAGTTACCCCAGCATCTTTTAAGGCGCCAAGACACTCGCTGTCCATGTTGCCCGGATGAAGTTCGATGCAAATATCACAAGAAAAAAAAATTCCGTTTCAAGTGTTCAATTATTTGTAACAATCCAGGAAGATTGACCGTAGGTGTACCACCTCCAATATAAAGAGAAACAAATTCACAATTTTTGAGGTATGGGGTGTACAGCTCAATTTCAGCGTGTACGGCTTTTTCATATCGATTAAATAATTTTTCGTTATATTCAATTCTGTTGTAAGGGCAGAATGGGCAAAGATTATTGCAAAAAGGAACATGAAGATAAAGACCAACTCGCTTGAGATCGGTAGGTAGGGATGGTTCACCAGGGTGCATGCGGAATCGTTTCCAATGCCCCGTTACTATCTTTTGAATCAAAGGTTTCCAGATGAATTTAGCAGATGACATTTTTTTTGATCCCTTTTTTTTGCTAAGTCCCGGTCAGCCGTTCCAGGGCTTCCAGGTACCTTGAGGTGGTTTTATCGATGATCTCTTTTGGGAGATCCGGGGGGGGCGGGGTCTTTGGCCAGTCCAGGGAGGAGAGGTAATCCCTTAAGAACTGTTTGTCAAAACTCGGCTGCCCGCCTCCGGCCCGGTATTTGTCGTGGGGCCAGAATCGTGACGAGTCAGGGGTCAGGACCTCGTCAATCAAAATCAGTTCACCATTGTATATGCCTAATTCAAATTTTGTGTCCGCAATAATTATTCCCTTGTCCAGAGCATAGTCTGCCGCCTTTTGATACAGCCTAATGCAGATATCGGCTATTTTTTCGGTCTCATCTTTTCCCATCAGGTTTTCCATCTGTTCAAGAGAGATATTTTCATCATGCAGCCCCTGTTCAGCCTTGGTAGAAGGCGTGAACAACGGTTCAGGCAACTTTTCCGATTCCTTCATGCCGGCCGGCAGAGTGAACCCGCAGACGTTTCTATCCTTTTGGTAGGCATTCCAGAATGAGCCGGAGATGTATCCCCTGACAATGCATTCCACTGGAAGGGGTTTTGCTTTTTTTACAAGCATGCTGCGTCCTTTAAGCTGCTCAAGGTAGGGGGAGCATTTTTCAGGGTATTTATTTACATTCGCGGTGATCAGGTGATTCGGGATGATCTCTTTTAAATATTCAAACCAGAAGAGAGAGAGGCTTGTAAGAATTTTTCCCTTATGGATAATGGCGTCATTCATGACCACGTCATATGCGGAGATGCGGTCGGTTGCCACCATCAGGAGTTTATTGTCTATTTCATAGAGATCCCGGACCTTGCCGCGATGGATCAGGTTCAAGTCGTCAAAACTGGTTTTAAGTAATGGTTTTTCAGTCATTTTGTGTCCATTCATAAGGGGGGGTAAAAGAGATTGAAAACACTCGTAAATGTAATCGTTCACAGGCGCTGTAGCTGTACGTGATCAGGGCAATCAGCTATAGCTCACCTATGCTGGTTGCCCTGATCACGTGCAGGTAAGCGAGCCTCCGAGACTCCGGATGCGGTGCCTGTGAACGATTACATAGGCATCGGCGGTGTTGCGCCGGGCATGGAGGCCACGTAAGCGCCGCGCTGATTTGCCAGGGCCAGGCAATCGCGCCATGGTCTGTTATTGATATGACCTTGTATCAGGGCAGCGAAGAATGCATCGCCCGCTCCAACTGTATCCGCGATTTTAACCGGTGTTCCAGGATGTTCAAAGTAATCGTCGGGAGTGACCAGCCATGCGCCTGATGCGCCTTCCGTAACAGCTATTACCGAGATGTTGAAGGCTTTTAGCAGTTCCCCGGCACAAGATTTTTTGTCCTTGGTTTTAAGATTAGCCCATCCTGCGATTTGGACCAGTTCTTTGACGTTCATTTTTACAAGATCAGCGGCTTTTAAAGATTCCAGCACAAGCTCCGACGTTGTAAACGGCGGCCTCAGGTTAACGTCGTAAAAGCGTAACAATGCCTTGTCCCAAAGGGCTCGGATCGCGTTGCGACTTATTTCGTTTCTCTGGGCAAGTGTTCCAAACACAATGTGGAATGGTTCGTCTTTGGCAAGGCCGAGCGCGTCTTCTGTGTTGATATTGTCCCAGGCCGCGGGCGCCACGATGTCGAAATGAGGTTCATTATGTTCATCCACGGTCACGTTTACCCTTCCCGTGGGGAGGTGTTTGTCCTTCTGGATTCCCTCCAGAGGCAGGCCGATGCCGACAAGTTTTGCAGTGGTTGCCTTGCCAAGTTTATCGGTTCCGATGCGTGTAATGACCTTTACATCCACACCCAGAGTATGTAAATGATAAGCTACGTTGATAGGCGCCCCGCCAAGGACCTGCCTGTCCGGGAACATATCCCATACAACCTCTCCTATTGAGATAATCATGTTTATTTTCCTTAAGCCAGGTAAGCGTAGAATCCGAATGTACTATTCATCATTCATCATTTAATCATCTTGGCTCTTGTAATGAAAAAGAGATGATAAAGCAAGTGGCAATACTGGGTAAGTCTTGATTTTGCAAATTCGGATGTTGAATACCGCCAGAATCCATATACCTTTGTGAGCCGGGTCAGCCGGTTGCAGTACAGTTCCCATGTAAAATTTGTCTGGGCGCGTTTTAGCCCGCGATTTGAGAGTTCTTCCCAGTGCTTTGGGTTTTCCAGGGATTTCGCGACGAATTCATATATTTTTTCAGTCATGGAATCGTAGTCGGTTGGGTTTATAAGAAAGCCGCTCTTTCCGTCTTCGATGATCTCCAGCGGCCCGCCGAACTGGGTGGCAAACACGGGCAGGCCGGAATGCATTGCTTCAAGGATTGTCAGGCCAAAGGCCTCAAACAGGGCGGGCTGGACAAAGACGCCCTTTCTGTCGGCTATAACCCGGTAAACCTCGCCGGTATCCTCTTTTGATAGAAATTTGCCCAGCCATCGGATTTGGCTTGTCAGCTCATATTTCTCGATCAGGCTGTGCATTTTTTTGATTTCTTCCGCCTCTTCGCCGTCTTGTGAAAGACTGGGATCAATAACACTTGCGATAATTATAACGTTTGCAAGTTCCCTCAATTTTTCATTTTGGCCAAAGGCCTCGACAAAGCCTGTCAGGTTCTTGATATGGTCAAGCCTTGTAATCGAGAAGATGGGGATTTTTTCAGGATTGTCAAGATGGCCGAAACACTCTTCATCTTCCAGCTCAAAGAGCAATTTGTTTATCCATTTTGTTTTGTCGGCCTGTCTTTGTTCTGTGGCCCGGCATGAGAAAAAGATGTCTTGGTTTACACCCGGCGGGATAACATTGAACCGAGGGTGAAAGAGATTGATCCCGCTGTTCACCTTCATCAGTCCGGGCATTGTAAAAAACTGGTATGATTCGTACTGGCCGATTGAACTGTCTGTGCCCGTGATCTCCTGGCTCGTGCTGGTTATAATAAAGTCGGCCAGGTTCATGGAGATAAGGTCAGCCATGAACTGGACCGAGAAGTTATATTCATTTTCAAAATCCTTCCAAAAGAGGTCGCTGAACAGATATTTTGATTTTTCAAGGGCATGCGCGATGTTGCACTGAATAACGCCCATTTTTTTGGAGAGTAAGGTTGCCACCATGTTTCCGTCCGAGTAATTACCCACGATAAGATCAGGCAGACCCTGCAGTTCGGCTCGGATTTCCGTGTCAACATCAATGGCAAAACGGTCAAGATATGGCCAGATCTTAAATCTCGACATCCAATGCGGCACGATTTTTTCGGCCTGATCCCTGAAAGGAACACGTAGAATCCATACGTTGTTCGCGTTATCTACTTTTTCAAGCCTCTGGTCGGATGTTGTACCATCGTTTTCCGGGATCAATCTTGTTATGATCAGGATCTTCGGCTCAATATGAAGGCCGGCAAGTTCGATGTCTTTTTTCAGGTAACGTTCAAGAGCCCTGGCCTGGTCCAGGATATAGACAACCTGGCCGCCGGTGTCAGGGCGTCCCAGGACATCTTTCTGCCCGAACCAGCCGTGGGGAGAGATCAGGGCCACCTTTGAAATCATGGGAATCCTGGACAGAAATTCTTCCATGATCTTCCCGTCAGGCTGTTCCAGGATGTCCTGCAGCAGGTTGATTGTCTCAAGCATCCGTTCCGCCGTGTATCCCCATCCATCCAGGAATCCCATGACCTTGAGCTTTTTTTTCAGACGCCCAAGGTCTTGAGGATGGTCGCAGCGTTCGAGAAAATCCACGGTATCCTCAAGAGCCCCTTCAAGTTCTTTTGTGTTGCGAATTATTTTTCCGTCCAGCAGCAGTTGTTGGCCGTGAAGGTGATGGAGTTTTAAAAATTCGTACAGGGTATGGTTCCATTTTTCCGACTGTCTGATGAGGTTGCCTGACATGTACCTGTTTAAGTGAATGATTCCGTTTCCGATCGTGTCCGGATCTTTAAGGTTTGGGCCGTAATCATAAAATGGTTCCAGGTTAATCTCCATTGTCTGCTGATGGGGCTTCAGATCGGGGCACATTTCCCGTTCCTTGATGGAGAGGAATTTTTCTATTGTCATCTGTTGCAGGACCGGGCCTGAGCCGGTAAAGGTGTAAATGCGGCAGTTTGCCTTCCGATAGCGGTAAACCAGGATCAACCTGTCGCCAAGGTGAAGGATTTCCTGCACCTTTTTAAGAAATCGCATGGAACTGGGCATTGACGGACGATTCGGACTGCTGTCCACATATTGCTGAAATGCGCGCAGTATATCGTTCTGCAGTATGATGGGAGGATCAGGTTTTTTGAGTGAAAAAAGGAAATCCTGGAGAAACGGGATTTCCGGATCATCAATGTAACTATTCAGTGATTTGATCATTTTTTTTGAGTCTCTTACCTATACTCCAGGAATCTGTAATGATTTATGCCGTCAAGGATGCCGGCGGCATATTCCTGTTTGCTGAAATATGTTCCCCGTAAGCCCTTTAAAGATTCCAGCTCGTCACTGTGGTTCCCCACAATAACTCCCCTTGTGTCGCCCCTTAGCATTTCTTTATCCTTACCCGAATCTCCGCAGACCATTATGTTCGGCAGGGGGACTTCCCACTTGTAACTCAGATATCGCACCGCCTTTGCCTTGGATGCCCTGAAGGGAAGGATATCAAGATACTGGCCCAGGGAATAGACGAGATTATAACGAATTTTTTTTGCCTGAAGCGTCTGGTGTACCTTTACGACCACTTCAGGGTCCTCCTCCGGATTGATGTAATAGCTGATTTTGAACCTGGTCTGGGATTCAGGCTCCTGGATCTCAGCCATATCAAATTCTTTAAGCTCATTTTTGATCAGGCCGGGATTCCATTTGTATGCCAGGTGTTGCTGCCAGCCTTTATCAAGCGTAAGATGGGGACCGTAGAATATTTCAGTGCCCACGGAACAGATGATTATATCAGGTATGGGCACTTTATTTTTTTTCAAGGCATCGAGAGTCATTTCAAGGGATCGTCCTGTTGCCACTCCCCAACTGATCGAGTCCTGATTGGCTTTAAGAAGATCCAGCAATTCTTTAAGTGATGATTCGTCGCCCACAAGCGTATTGTCGATATCTGTAATCAGGAGGCGCTTGGCGCTGGTCAGGCGATGACCGATTGCCAGGGATTTCGGGTCATTGACTGATGCAAGTTCCGCCTCGGGCATATATTTAATTACCTTTTTTATTACATCAATGTATTTTTCGCAGTGAGATTTCCACGAATAATGACTTCGCACCCCGTTGATACCGTTGCCCGAGTAAGTTTGCCAGAGATCCTGATCAACCAGTAATTTTTTACATGCCGCAGCGATTTCTTTGGAACTGGTGGGATCGATAAGCAAGCCGTTTTCGCAGTTTTGGATGATATCGGCCGGTCCACCGTCCCTGGTGGCGATTATGGGCAGGCCGGTTGAGGCGGCCTCAATCAGGGTTATGCCGAACGGCTCCACCAGCGCGGGATTGACAAACACGCCATTGCTGTCCGCGCATAACCGGTAAAGCTCAGGCACCTCGATGGTGAAATCGTGTTTTTTGGGAATGGCCATTTTGCCGTACAGGTCGTAACGGTCCATCAGAAGGAGCATTTCGGTCAGCACGTTCCTCTCGTTTTCCTCCATCACTGTGATGTTTTTGCGGATTCCTGCAAATATTGCCAGGTTGGCAATGGCCTGGAGGTCCTTGTCCTTGCCGTATGCGGTTACAAGGCCTGCTATGTTTTTCCGTTGGTCAGGCCTGCATAGGGCAAGTATGAAAGGTTTGTCTGGCCTGACCCAGAAGCGGTGCAGTTCGTGCAGCAGGGCCATATGCGCCTGTTTTGACGTCTCATCGTCGAGACGCAGTTCCAGGTGGGTGTCATAATATGGATAAAAAGTCATGATATCGATTCCGGGTGGAATCACGTTATAGCGCCCTGTGGAATAATTATCATACAGGCCGTACTGCTTCTTAATCTCGTGATTTGTGCTTGTGATGATCTGCTCTGCCTCCTTGATGATCCTTTCTTCAACATCAATCCGGAAGTCTATGTGATAACGCCGGTTGATTTCCTCGGGACTCATGCCGTCGTCAATCAGTCTGTTTTTTTTGTGTCGGCCCATGGAATGGCCGGTGAAAATAAAGGGGGTCCCGAAAATTGAGGCAAGCTCACGGGCAATGTACCCGCCGTCGGGATAATGGCCGTGAAAGATATCAGGAATGCGGCCCACTGACTTGATATATCTCAAGGTCTTGTCAACAAATTCGTCCAGATGGGCCCACAACAGTTCCTTTCTGATATATTTTCTTCCGCCGCATTGTAAACGGATGATTTGAGATTTTTCATTTAACGGTTCAGGTGTGCGTGAATAATCCCTGGAAACGGTTTTGTCCACAATCAGGCGGGTCATCAAATCCACCCTGTCCACATCAGGATGATAGGCAAGAGATTTTGTAAGTTCCAGAATATATTTAACCTGACCGCCCGTATCAGCGTCGCGTCCCAGTTCAGGAGACGTGCCCCTTACCAGTCCGTGGACACTGAAATGCTGGATATACAACCCGTTTGGCGACATAATTCCTCCGGTTGTTAAAAAAAAAGGCCCGCCCGTGATCTGCGGTCCAGGATGTAGTATAAATCCTATTATACGGTAATTATTAGATTAAATTCAAATAATAATTGTCCTTTTCACCCCAAGGGCGTTTCCGATGGATAAGCAAAAAAATCTCAACCGACGCGTTAACCGTGTGTAACTTATTGATATCATTATAGTGGCTACGTACGGTGAAACCATTTTCCGATATCGTGAGCAGAGAAATATTTATAGACCGGCCGGCCGTGAGGGCAATGGGTGAATAGATCCGATTTCTGCATTTTATTTAAAAGCTCGTCAATCTCTTCAGTCCGCATTGGATGATTGGCCTTGATTGCCGCCTTGCATGCCATGCCGGCCAGAATGTTGTCTGTCCTTGTTGCCGACGACTGCCGTCCTTCAGTGTCACTTCGGAACTGCTCAAATATCCCGCGCATGATTTCTTTGGCCGGGATATTTGACATGATTGCGGGAATTGCCCGGCATGCATAACTTTGGCCGCCGAATTCATTTATTTCGACCCCTAGTTTTGCGATTTCATCAGCATGCTGTTCCAGGATGTTGATCCGGGCGCTGTCACATTCCATGATCAAAGGGAACATCAATATCTGGCTCGCAACCCCTTTTCCCTGGAACTGTTTTTTAAGGGTCTCAAAAATTATTCGTTCGTGAGCCGCATGCTGGTCAATGACGACAAGACCGTTTTCGCACTTGCAGAGGATGTAAGAATTAAGGACCTGACCGAGTGATGTAAGTAATTTTGTTGCCGGTTCATGGCTGTCCGTTGAGGTCAACAGGGCAGGGGCCGGCTGAACCGCCTGCAGGGGATCGGACTTCAGCATTGGTTTTGAAATCGGCCTTTTTTGTGTCTGGGCCGAGAATGGGGGGGATGTATCCCCGGCGTCGTCACAGGGGTCATTCAAACGTTGCGGCTCACTGCGGGAAATAGAATGTCCCGGCTCATGCGCCGACATTTCCGGAAAAGGGGCCGGCTTGGGCCATGATTTTTTTGAAGACGGCGATGCAGGCGGATCTTTGGCAAAAAAATTTGTTTCAGGTTCAAACGCCCGGCCGGGAGAAATATTTTTGGATGACACATGGTCGGCATTTGAAGGTACACGGAATATAGAGCTTCTTACATCATCCTGGTGGTCTTTGACGCCCTTGCTTACTGCGAGCACAACCATCTGGTGAATAATGTTTGATTTGTGAAAACGGATTTCCCGCTTTGCAGGATGGACATTTACATCTACGGAATCAGGCGGAGTCCGGATAAATATAATACCTGAAGGGCTCCTGCCTTTCATAAGGAAACCACGCAGCCCTTCGGCAACCGCGTGAGTAATCATACGGTCCCGCACGCTTCGACCGTTTACAAAAAACCTGAGTTTTGAACCGCCGGGCTGAGTTTCGTCAGGAGGCGTAAGATAACCGGATATCGTGACCTCTTCGTGTATATTTTTTGATTCGGATTTATTTCCTATTTGGATTAAAAATCCGGAGGCTCGACGGTAAATGAGTCGTTTAACCCGGCTTTTAAGAGTATCGGCGCAGGATGGAAGGGAAATGGTGTTTTTCCCGTTGATACTAAGTACCAGACCAAGGTCAGGGCGGGAAAGAGCGTAGTTTTCGACCATTTCCTCGATGTGGGAAAGTTCCGTCCGAATGGTCTTTAAGAATTTTTTCCTGGCAGGCACATTGCCGAAAAGGTCACGGACCTCCATGATGGTGCCCTGGCTGCATCCCATTTCGTGGACTTTCAGAAGTTTGCCGAACCGGACTTCGGCCCTGGTTCCAAGGGAGTCGGATGAACGTCTGGATGTGATGATTAGTCTTGATACCGAGGCAATACTTGGAATTGCCTCACCTCTGAATCCCAGGGTCTGGATGGCGTCCAGTTGATTTTGATTGATAATTTTACTTGTGGCGTGGCTTTCCAGGCAGAGGAGGACATCGTCCTGGTCCATGCCTTCGCCGTCGTCAATTATGCGTATAAGTCTTGTTCCGGCGCCTTCAATCTGGACAACGATATTTTGCGCCCCGGCATCGATACTGTTTTCTATAAGTTCCTTGACCACGGAGGCAGGTCTCTCTATGACCTCGCCGGCCGCAATCTGACTGGCCAGATTTTCTGAAAGGATTTTTATTTTGGACAAGGGTATTGGGGTTCAGAGGTTCAGGGTTCAAGGGTTCGGAGGTTTAAGGGGTTGTAAACCGTGAACCTTGAACCTGACAACCTGTAGTTACAACAGATTCAGAATATTCGCCTTCAGCCAGTGGGTGTCCCACCATTCAAGCGGGTTTACAAAGATTCCGTTTATTAGCATACTGAAGTGCAGATGATCGCCAAGCGCCATTCCGCTATTTCCGGTCAGGCCGATCACAGTGTTCCGGTCAACCGTGTCTCCGGGCACAACGTCTATCCGGCTCAGATGAGAGTAAAGGCTGAATACCCCCTGTCCGTGATCAAGGATGACTGACTGGCCGTAGAGTCCCACATAATCCGTGAATACCACCACCCCACTGTTGGCTGCCTTGATTTCCGCATGCCGTACTGAGGCCAGGTCTATTCCTAAGTGTACCTGGCTGTCGATTTTTTTATTTTTGTAATAATAGGTGCGATGATCAGGATAACCGGCCCGTGTGGCGCTCCCTGCCATTCGTTTGAAAGTTCCATTCCAGAGCCGTTCCATCGCTGAATTGACGCATGTGCCGGAGAACAATTCATTGTTTTCTTTTCTGATCTGCTCATTCAAATAAAGATACTGATCAATAGGCTCGCCCTGGAGGTCCGGGTATCTCTGTAAGAATTCAGGAAGTTTAAGATGGAGAAAATTATCACTTATATTGATCCTGTCGGATCTGATCTTGATTTTTCGAACGATCATTCCGAATGCGCCGTAGCCGATGTTCCCGGCCTGGTCTGTTGCTGACACAAATGCCTTTTCGATTTTGGCTGTATCAAATGGAATCCCGATATACGCAATGAAGATTTCTTCTTTTAATAGATGACCGGGGTGAAAATAACCATTGATTGTGACACCGTGTTTCAGGGCTGGTTCATTCACCTTGTATGTCACAATACCTGAACCTCCGGCCTTGATGTAATTGGGTGAGTCGATTATGTTCACTCGTGGAGCATGCGTGTCAATGTTTATTGGATAAGTCAGGGTCGTTTTATTGCCCTTGGTCCAGTTCCACATTGAATAATCCCATATGTCGGCAACGAGCATGGCCTGGCCTTCGCAAAGGCCCAGGGCCTTTGTATCGATAGAGAATGATTGATCAACACGACCGGGCCCCGGATGCAGAAGGGACTCTGATTCCGGAAATATTTCCTGATAGATTTTTGCGTGTTTGTCGCCCTGATCAATGAATATTTGGATTTTTTGTATTCCTCTTTTTTGGTCCGTGACCGAGAAAGATATTTCTTTTTCAAGCCCTATCAGAGAAACGTTACTCAAAAGGGTGAATGACGGCCTTTCCCGTTCGCAGAGAAAAACCAGCGCCCCGATCGCAAGTATGCCGATTATTGTCAAAAAAATTGTCACAACCGTTAAGGCACCGCCTTTGTCCCAGCCTGTTCGTTTATTGATTTTTTCCAATCCCATAATAAACACCTTATAATTGTGGTTCACAGGTTCATGGTTAATCGCTTTGCTTTTTCCAGTACCCACTGTAAGGAGCGCTGTTTTTTTGCTATGATTTTTTACTAAATTTTTTGAACCCTGAACCTTGAACCCTGAATCTCTGAACCCTTTAGAATTTAACTTCATTTTATTCAACAATAAACGAAAAAGATTAATTTGTGTGAAAAAGTGAGTTCAGCATGTTTATTTGTCAGTACTTACGGTCTTAAAGGCTGAAATGACGAGCAGGCTTAAGTGCTTGACAGGACAAGATGAACAATATATTTTTGGTAAATCACTTTTTTGGAATGTTCAGGATAGGGAATTGGGGTAAATGCGGCAATTTCATACAATAGTCGTGGGTGCCGGGCCCGGCGGTCTGACCTGTGCCGAGGTTCTCGCCCGTAACGGGAGGGACGTGCTTGTTCTGGAAAAAAACAGGCTGGTCGGACCCAAGGTGTGTGCGGGAGGCATTACCTGGGCAGGTCTTATCCGATATGTTGGTGAAAGTCTGATTGAGAAGTCGTTTTATGATCAGCACATTGTGTCCGGGTGGCAGAATGTCAGGATCAAGGAATCAACACCCATTGTCGCAACCGTAAATCGCGAAAGACTGGGACAGTGGATGCTGGACCGGGCAACGGCAGCCGGAGCGAATGTGATAAGAGGCGCTGTGGTTCGTGGGATTTTCAGAAATTATGTTTCAACGGCAGGTGAAGAATGTTTTGGTTTTAAATACCTGGTTGGGGCGGACGGCAGCTCTTCAACAGTGCGCAGATATCTTGGAATAGGAAGCGAACGTGTGGGAGTCGGCATTCATTATCAGGTTCCAGGTAGTTTTGAAAGGATGGAGTGGCACCTGGATACAAGGTCATTTGGAACAGGATACGCCTGGATATTTCCCCATAAGCATTCCGCGTCTGTCGGAGTCTATGCCGACCGCAGGGTGATCAGGCCAAAGGAGCTTATGGCCCGGTTTCACAAATGGATTAAAAGGCAGGGTATTGATCTAAGGGGTGCGCAACACGAGGCGGCGCTTATTAATTTTGATTACCGGGGCTGGAGGTTCGGCAATAAATTTCTGGTGGGCGACGCAGCGGGCCTGGCCTCGGGCCTGACCGGTGAAGGCATATTTCCCGCAATCCTGTCTGGAGAGATTGCAGCGCGTGCTGTTATTGACGAAAATTACAATGGCAAAAAACTGGATCATCTTATATATAAGCAGCGGAAACACATCCGTCTGCTGGAATTCAGCGCCGGAAACAGGCGGGCGGGCCGGCTGATTATCGAAACGCTTATAATGGCCATGCGTCTGGGCCTGATCCATTTCAGCACCCTGGAAATGGGTTTTTGAAACGATGAAT
>JAYEGR010000047.1:0-15730 GCA_034659175.1 Thermodesulfobacteriota bacterium
TAATTACAGTCTCTTGATAGTCACCAACTACTTGGTCCAGCGTATATCTTGATGTATTGGAAAAACAAAGTTTCGCTGATTTGCATAGGATAAACCATCGTCATTCCGGCATGTAGTCAGCCGGAATCCAGAACACAGCCAATTCCTGGATTCCGGCTGACTATATGCCGGAATGACGAGGAAATTAATTGTTCCGTGTTTTTGCCCATAGGGCAGTATGTTCTATATTTCCTACTTTTTGGGAATGCTCCCCTTCCTGAATGGCCTTACTGCGATTTGGAAAAGTATGGGACTTGACCGGAAGATCGAGTCGAATCAGGATATCTTCTTCAATTGAGGTAGCGATTTTTGCGGTTGTCAAAACACTACCTCCTGGTATTACAATATGTCATGCCATAATTTGTAAACATTGCTACAAAAATGAAACCTACGGGACGATTATGTCGTGCCTGCACATTTCACCTGCTTACCAAAAATTCTCACAAAAGCAAGGTAACTCCTCGAAATAAAAGATAAAAAAATTTTTATCCCTCCATGGCATATTTCTTGCCCTAAACAAAAGACAAATCATTAATTAATTTTTGTAGAACTTAGACTGAAGTCGGCGTTGCCGGCAGGGCTTTTATTTTAAACCTGAAGGAGGATTTTACAATGAGAAAGATTGCAATGTACGGAAAAGGCGGGATCGGGAAATCGACCACTTGTCAAAACCTTGTGGCAGGTCTCGCGGAAAAGGGGAACAAGGTCATGGTGGTCGGCTGTGATCCGAAAGCAGATTCAACCAGGCTTCTTCTTGGCGGCCTTAATCAGCATACGGTTTTGGATACCCTGAGAGAAGAGGGTGAAGACGTGGATCTCGATGACGTCAGGAAGATAGGATACAAAGGTATCTATTGTACGGAATCCGGAGGCCCGGAACCGGGTGTGGGATGTGCCGGACGCGGGATAATTACATCAATCAACCTCTTGGAGCAGCTCGGCGCCTATTCTGAAGATGAAAAGATGGATTATGTATTTTATGACGTATTAGGCGACGTGGTCTGTGGAGGGTTTGCCATGCCCATGCGGGAAGGAAAGGCACGGGAAATTTATATCGTGGTCTCGGGTGAGATGATGGCAATGTACGCGGCAAACAACATCTGCAAGGGGATATTAAAGTTTGCCGAATCAGGAGGCATACGGTTGGCAGGGCTTATATGCAACAGCCGCAAAGTGGACAACGAGCAAGAGATGATAGAAAAGTTTGCCGAAAGACTCGGCTCCCACATGATACATTTTGTTCCAAGGGACAACATGGTTCAGAGGGCGGAAATTAACAGAAAAACCGTTATCGAGTTTGAGCCGGACCACCCCCAGGCGCATGAATACAGGAACCTTGCAAAAAAAATAGAGGGAAACGACAATTTCGTTATCCCAAAGCCTCTTGAGATTAACGAACTTGAAGAGCTTCTCATAGATTTTGGTATAGGAGGGATATAATCGAACGTAACCGATCACGGGGCAGCAAAAGCACTGCCGGATCGCAAACCCCTTGGCCTGTGAACACTTACAATCCAACATTTTGGTAATTCTACATAGAGAGGGAAATTTAAATGATAATGATAATGATCAGATCGATAATAAGACCTGAAAAAACGGACAATGTACTCGCAGCTTTGATGGATGCCGGGTTTCCCGCGGTCACAAAAATGTCTGTTGTGGGAAGGGGCAAGCAGAGAGGGATTAAAATCGGAGATATTACATACGATGAAATATCAAAAGAGCTTTTGCTTACGGTTGTAAACGAAGATGACAAGGATATTCTCATAAAGACCGTAATGGAAGCCGCCAGAACCGGAGAAAAAGGCGCTTTCGGGGATGGAAAGATATTTGTAACCCCTGTAGATGAGGTTTACACGATAAGCTCGGGAATAAAAGAGACATCTCCCAAAGAGAGTTCAGAGGTGAAGACATGAAAGAGGTAATGGCTGTTATACGCTTGAATATGATTAACAAGACAAAAATAGCCCTTGCCGACGCCGGAATATCCTCTATGACGGCAAGAGACTGTCTGGGCAGGGGAATGGGTCTTGTCGACTTAGGGCTCTTGAAAGGCGCTGAAAAAGGTTATGAAGAGGCTATCTCTCAATTAGGCCAAAGCCAGCGTTTAGTTCCAAAGAGGGTACTGTTTATAGTGGTTCCGGATAATATGGTGAAAAAAACCGTTAAGACCATAATAACGGTTAATCAGACCGGCAAATCGGGTGACGGCAAAATATTCGTGGTTCCGGTGTTGGATTCACTAAGGGTCAGAACCGGAGAAAAGGGAAGTATTGCGATTGAAGATTGACGGAGGCATAAAAATGGAAGCGCTGAGCAAAAAAAGAATTGAACAAGAAAAAGTTTCTTTAGATCCTGATGAATTTATGGATCCTGAAACACTTAAGCTGAATATTCTTTCAAAATATCCGCCTAAGGTTGCCAGGAAAAAGGCGAAACAGATAATCGTAAACCGTAAAGAATCAGAAGGAAAATATCCTGAAATACAGGCCAACGTGAGAACCATACCGGGTATTATCTCCCAGCGTGGCTGCTGTTATGCGGGATGCAAAGGGGTTGTGATGGGTCCTACAAGGGACATAATCAACCTGACCCATGGTCCTATCGGCTGCGGTTTTTATAGCTGGCTTACCCGGAGAAACCAGACCGATCCTTCCACGACTCCGGACGGCCATAATTTCATGAATTACTGCTTTTCCACGGATATGCAAGAAAGAGAAATTATTTTCGGCGGTGAAAAAAAATTAAGGGCCGCGATCCAGGAGGCTTACGACGTATTCAAGCCAAAGATGATTTCCGTATTCGCCACCTGTCCGGTGGGCCTTATCGGAGACGATGTCCATGCAGTCACCAGGGAGATGGAAGAAAAACTGGGGATTACAATTTTTGGTTTCAGTTGTGAGGGATACAAGGGGGTCAGCCAGTCGGCAGGCCACCATGTGGCAAACAACGGACTTTTCCAGCATGTTATAGGCCTGGACAATACGGTAAAGGAGGGTGATTACAAGGTCAATCTTCTGGGAGAGTATAATATAGGCGGAGACGCCTTTGAAATAGAGAGGGTATTAAATAAGTGCGGCATAACTTTAATTTCCACGTTCAGCGGCAACTCGAGCGTTGATTTTTTTGCAAACTCCCACACCGCCGATTTGAACCTTATCATGTGCCATAGGTCAATCAACTATGTGGCGGAGATGATGGAAAAAAAATACGGGATCCCCTGGTTTAAGATCAATTTCTTAAGCGCCGGAGGCATGTCGCGATCCTTAAGAAAAATTGCAGAGTATTACGGGGAACAGAAACTCATAGACCGTGTGGAAGAAGTAATTGCAGAAGAGATGCCGGCCGTCAAAAAGGCACAGGCCGAGGTAAGACCTAGGCTTGAAGGAAAGCTTGCCATGATGTTTGTGGGAGGATCACGGGCACATCATTACCAGGAGATGTTCAGGGAGATGGGGATGATACCCTTTTGCGCGGGTTACGAGTTCGCGCACAGGGATGATTACGAGGGGAGGCAGGTTCTGCCGAATTTGAAAGTGGATGCGGACAGCAGAAATATAGAAGAGCTTGAGGTGGGAAAAGACCCTGAAAGATTCGACCCGAGAATAAGCGCCGAAGAGTTCGAAGCCCTGGAGAGAAACGGCATAAAACTCAGGGACTATGAAGGAATGATGACCGATATGCCAAGCGGAACCATAGTCATAGACGACATAAGCCAGTATGAAACTGAAAGCCTGCTTAAAACCTATAAGCCGGCGGTATTCTGCGCAGGCATAAAGGAAAAATATACTGTGCAGAAACACGGCATCCCAATGAAACAACTCCACAGTTATGACAACGGGGGACCTTATGCAGCTTACAGGGGCGCTATTAACTTTTACCACGAAATCGACCGGATGGTGAACAGCAAGGTCTGGGATCATATCAAGGCGCCCTGGGAAAAGAGCCCTGAACTGGCCGCCAGGTATACATATCAATCGTAGGGGCAGGCCCCTGTGCCTGCCCAAATCTATCTGCCTGTCCTGTCGATGAATGGCAACAATCAAACGGGCAAAATAAAATAATAGGGCAACCATAATAGGGCAACCACAATAGGGCAACCACAAGGGTTTGCCCCTACATCAAAAAAAGGAATTTCCAAATGTTACTAAGACACACATCACAAGAAATCGTTGAACTGAAATCTTTGACCGTTAATCCTGCAAAGACCTGCCAGCCGATAGGAGCTATGTATGCGTCCCTTGGAATTCACGGCTGTCTTCCACACAGTCACGGTTCCCAGGGGTGTTATGCCTATCACAGAAGCACCCTTACCAGGCATTATAAAGAGCCTGTAATGGCTGCGACAAGCTCTTTTACCGAAGGCGCATCAGTGTTCGGAGGCCAGGCAAACCTCCTGCAGGCGATGGACAATATATTTGCAATCTATAATCCTGATGTCATCGCCGTTCATACTACATGCCTGTCGGAAACAATCGGCGATGATGTCCCTCAGATATTCGGAAAAGCAAAGGCAAACGGGAAGATTCCCGAAGGAAAATATGTTTTGCATGCAAGCACTCCGAGTTACGTGGGTACCCATGTTACCGGTTTTGCAAATATGACAAAGGCCATGGTCGATTATTTTGCAGAACAAAACGGTAATAAAAAGAATCGGATAAATATAATTCCCGGATGGGTGGAACCGTCCGACATGAAGGAGATCAAAAGGATTACAGGAGAACTTGGTATAGATTTTATCATGTTCCCGGATACGGACAACGTCTTAAACAGCCCTCAAACCGGAAAATTCGAAATGTACCCAAAAGGCGGCGTTACTATCGATGAATTAAGAAGCACGGGAAACAGCAGCGGAACCGTGGCCCTCGGCGAGCTGGCCTCGGGACCGGCCGCCAGGGCTTTGGATTCAAAATGCAGGGTGCCCTGTAAGATTCTCGATCTTCCTATCGGGATCAAGGCAACAGACAGGTTTGTGGATACATTAAGAAAAATGGCAGGCGTTAATGTTCCCGAGTCCATAACTATCGAAAGGGGACAGCTTGTGGATATCGTGACCGATATGCAGGCCTATTTTTATCACAAAAAAGTGGCGCTTGTGGGCGATCCTGATCAGCTTATCGCATTAACCGAGTTCCTTGTTTCTATTGATATGATGCCGATTCATATACTTACAGGGACAAAGGACAAAAAGTTTGAAAAAAAGATACTGAGCCTTACAGAAGAAATGCCCCATGAAGTAAACGTAAAAAGCGGGGGAGATATGTATCTTTTTCATCAGTGGGTAAAAAATGAGCCCGTGGATCTTCTTATAGGAAACAGCTATGTAAAATACATAGCCAGAGATGAGGATATCCCTTTTATCCGGTACGGTTTTCCTATTTTAGACAGGATAGGCCACAGTTATTTCCCCATGGTGTGCTACCGCGGGGCAATGCGTTTTCTGGAAAAGATACTCGACGCTCTGATGAACCGTATAGACAGAGATTCTTCTGAAATAGAATTTGACCTGGTTATGTAAACCTGTAAGGGCCTGTTTGAAAACGCTTTTTTAGGCAGTCAAAGCCTCCAACGTTTTCAAAGGTGCGCTTTTAAGTCCCCCTTTGCAAAAGGGGGATTTAGGGGGATTTCAACAAGTTAGATAAAATCCCCCCTAGCCCCCCTTTTGCAAAGGGGGGAATGAGTCTTTAATGATTTCATGTGGTTATGTGAACTTTGGACTCTTAAATCTGGAGGCTTTGACCTCCCAAAAAGGAGTTTTCAAACAGGCTCTAAGGGTTCAAAGGTTCAGGGTTCAGAATTCACGGTTTCAAAGGTTCGGAGTTAGTGAGGACAATCCATGACTGGTATACCGATTCTAAAGGAAAGAGAAAAATATATATATTGCAAAGGTGAACAAGACTTTGATTTTGCCTGCAACACAAAGAGCCTTGCCGGTTCCGTCAGCCAGAGAGCATGTGTTTTCTGCGGTTCCAGGGTGGTTTTGTACCCTATTGCCGACGCCCTTCACCTGATACACGGGCCCATAGGGTGCGCTTCATATACCTGGGACATAAGAGGAGCCCTCTCTTCAGGGCCGGAGCTGCACAGGATGAGTTTTTCAACCGATCTCAGGGAGAGGGATATTATCTTCGGGGGTGAGAAAAAATTATACTCATCACTTGTGCAGCTTATAGATACTTATCGTCCCAATGCCGCCTTTGTTTATGCCACCTGCATCATAGGTATTATCGGAGACGATCTTGATTCTGTTTGCAGACGTGTATCCGAAGAAAAAGGGATTCCGGTTCTTCCGGTTCATTCCGAAGGATTCAAGGGAACTAAAAAGGACGGATACAAGGCTGCCTGTGAATCCTTGTCCATGCTGGTCGGCACGGGATCTATTGAGGATATAGGAAGATACGCCATTAATATAATGGGTGAATTCAATATAGCCGGAGAGGCATGGACTATTAAAAAATATTACGAAAATATGGGTCTTGAAGTGGTTTCGGTCTTTACCGGTGACGGGAGGGTGGAAAATATAAAGCGTTCCCATGGGGCTTCATTGAATGTGGTTCAATGCTCAGGTTCCATATTAAGGCTTGCCCAAATAATGGAGGAAAAATACGGTATCCCATATATCCGCGTCTCATATTTCGGAATAGAGGACATGTCAAAGGCCCTTTATGATGTTGCCGAGCACTTTAAGGATAACATCGGGATCATGAAAAAAACAAAAGAGATTGTGCGAAATGAGATAGATGCAATCTATCCGGATCTTTTGAAATATAAAAAAACGCTTTCAGGAAAAAAAGCGGCTATTTACGTGGGAGGCGCCTTTAAAGCCTTTTCCATGATAAAAGCATTGAGATCTCTTGGTATTGATGTTGTCCTTGCCGGTTCTCAGACCGGCAATAAAGATGATTATAAAGTCTTAAGGGACATGTGCGACAAGGGCACCGTGATATTAGACGATGCTAATCCGCTTGAGCTTTCAAAATACTGCATTGAAAAAGGCGCCGATCTATTCGTGGGAGGGGTAAAGGAAAGGCCTATCGCATACAAGCTGGGAATCGCATTTTGTGACCACAACCATGAAAGAAAAATTTCACTCGCAGGCTACAGCGGGATGATCAATCTCGCCAAAGAGGTCTATTCTTCAGTTTTCAGCCCCGTATGGAAGTTTGCCTCTGCAGCTAAAGGCTTTTAGACTGAAGGTAGAAGGCTGAAGGGGTGAGGAGTTTTTCCTTTAGCCTTCAACCTTCAACCTTCTACCTTCAAAACCTGTATGACACGGAGATGATGAAATGAAAGCTCAGGGAAAAATCGAATACAAGGCCACGAGCAATGCATGCAAACTGTGCAGCCCTCTTGGAGCATCCTTTGTTTTCAGGGGGATCGAAAAATCGATTCCACTGCTTCACGGTTCACAAGGCTGTTCCACCTATATCAGAAGATATCTGATCAGCCATTTTAATGAACCTGTAGATATTGCATGCTCAAATTTTACTGAAGAAACAGCCGTATTCGGGGGAGGCGCCAATTTAAAACTCGCTGTGGGAAACATAATCAAGCAGTACCATCCCGAACTCATCGGCATAGCTACGACATGCCTGAGTGAAACCATAGGAGAAGATGTGCCCCTGATCCTGAAAGGGTACAACAAAAAAAACTTTGATGAGAATTTTCCCGAGATAGTCTCCGTATCAACACCAAGTTTTTCGGGAACCCACATAGACGGGTTCCACGGCGCCGTGAGGGCTGTTGTAGATTCAATTGCCGTGGAAAAAAAGATCAACACAAAACAGATAAATATTTTTCCCGGTATGTTATCCCCTGGGGATCTTCGTCATCTGAAAGAGATGGTATCCGATTTTTCGACAGATTATGTGATGCTTCCCGACTATTCAGACACCTTCGATGGTCCTTTATGGACGGAATATCAGGCGATACCGGAAGGCGGAACAAAAATAGAAAAGATCGCTTCCATGGGAGACGCTGTTGCAAGCATAGAATTCGGAAGGGTTCTTTCCGGAGAAAAAAGCGCGGGCAAGCTGCTTGAAAGCCGATTTGATGTTCCATGCCACAGCCTCGGCCTTCCCATAGGTATAAACGAGACCGATGCTTTTGTAAAAGCCCTTAAAACCATTACCGGAAAGCCTGTACCGGAAAAGTATGTTCATGAAAGAGGAAGGCTGATCGACGCCTATGCGGACGGACATAAATACGTTTTTGAGGCCCGCGCCGTTGTTTACGGAGAAGAAGACCTGGTTACCGGGCTTGCCTCATTCTTGTCGGAAGTCGGTATAATCCCGGTTATCTGCGCTTCAGGCGGGGAAAGCGGGCTGTTAAGAGAAAAAATTTTAGATGTCATACCTGATGCGGAAAAGATCGGAATCAGGATAATTGAAGGGGCGGATTTTGTAGAAATCGGCAAGGAGGCAAAAAAAATCGACCCGGATTTTTTTATAGGAAACAGCAAGGGATATAGAATTGCACGGGAGATGAAAAAGCCTTTGATCAGGGTGGGGTTTCCCATCCATGACAGGCTCGGCGGCGCAAGGATTATCCATGTTGGTTACAGGGGCGCACAGCAACTTTTCGATATTATTTCAAACACCATAATATCATCGAAACAGGAAGCTTCACCCGTCGGTTATACATATATGTAAAAGAAAGGTAAATAGGCTGAAGGCTGAAGTATATCTTGCGATATCGGATTTTCTACCCCTAACAGCCTTCAGCCTTCAGCCTAAATACCTGAATAATAACATAAAGGAGATAACAATGAACCTCTCAAATCATCCCTGTTTTAACGCTAAAATGAAAGGCATCTATGGAAGGGTACATCTTCCGGTAGCTCCCAGGTGCAATATTCAATGCAAATACTGCGACAGAAAATACGACTGTGTAAACGAAAGCAGACCGGGTGTAACAAGCGCGGTTCTGACTCCGAGACAGGCAATGTCCTATCTTGAGTTTATTTTTGAAAAAACAAAAAACATATCAGTTGTAGCGATTGCGGGCCCTGGAGATCCTTTTGCAAATCCTGAAGAGACCATGGAGACCTTGCGCCTTGTCAGAAAAAAATATCCGGAAATCATACTGTGCCTTGCCACAAACGGTCTCTGCCTTGGCCCATATGTCGATGAACTGGCGGAAATTAATGTGAGCCATGTAACCGTGACATTAAATGCTGTTGATCCTGTAATAGGAGCCCGAATCTATTCTTTTATACGTTACGGGAAAAGGGTTTTAAGCCCTGAATCCGGAATTAAAATTCTATTTGAAAAGCAGATTGAAGCCATAAAAAAGCTGAAAAAAAGAGGTATAAGGACAAAGGTAAATACAATCATACTGCCGGGAATAAATGAAGATCATATCGAAGATGTTGCAAAGAAAATGTCCGAGCTTGATGTTGATATATTAAACTGCATACCATTTTATCCTAACGCCGGTTCGGGCTTTTCATATATGCTGGAGCCTTCAAAAGAGACCGTGAAAAAGATCAGAGAAAAAGCGGCTCGATATCTCCCTCAGATGTATCATTGCGTAAGGTGCCGGGCCGATGCCGTGGGAATTCTGGGCCGGGAGAATAACAAGGAAATAATGGAAAAACTAAAGGAATGTTCCGAGATGCCGGAAATCTACGATGAGATCCGCCCGTATGTTGCGGTTGCCAGCCTGGAAGGCGCACTTGTGAACCAGAAACTTGGAAAGGCCCGCGAACTTTTTATCTACGGAAAAGAAAACGGGGGCGTGACACTTATTGAATCCCGCAAAACTCCTGAGCCGGGCGGAGGCATGAAGCGATGGGAGGATCTTGCCGAAATCTTACATGACTGCCGGGCGCTTCTTACGAACGGCACAGGTAATAATCCGAGGCAGGTTTTATCAAAAAAAATAGATATTCTTGAACTCGACGGACTGATTGAAGAAGCCGTTGAGGCGGTTTTTGAAGGCCACAGCATGAACTACATGGTCAGACGGGATGTGGATGCATGCAACAGGAAGTGTTTAGGAACCGGAATGGGGTGTATGTGATATGGGTTTTGGGTTCAAGGTATATAAGATACATTTTAACGAGGTCTGAAAATGGAGGAATTATAATGGAAAAACCGAAACATCATATTTTTGTTTGTTCAAGTTTCAGGGCATCCGGTGAAATCAAGGGTAAGTGTAACAAAAAAGGGTCAACGGATTTCATTCCTTACATAGAAAACGAAATACTAGACAGGGGAATGGACGCGCTGCTTACAAGCACGGGTTGCATGAAGCAGTGCGATAACGGCCCTGTTATGGTTATTTATCCGGAAAATTTCTGGTATGGACATATTGAAAGCGAAGATATAATTGATGAGATTCTGGATGCTCTGGAAGACGGCGGCGCTGCCGCAGAGTATCTGTTATAATCCGATAACAATAATATAAGGAACAGAGAGGAAATAAATTGAGCAAAATTACGCTTAATTTATTTCCTTTTTGTTCCTAAGGAGTTAAAAATGGCAGGCTTAAGAATAGCTGTGGTTTCAACAGACGGAACAAATGTAGATGATCACTTTGGCAAAGCGGAAAGATTTCTGATCTATGATTGTGATGATAAGATAATATTTGTCGAAGAACGGCCCACGGAGACATATTCCGTGGGTGACCCGGAACACACTTTTGATCCGGACAGGTTTGGGCGGGTCTCAGCCCTTCTTAAAGATTGCAGCAAGGTTTATGTGACCCGGATAGGTGAGGTTCCCGCTTCAAAACTAAAAGAACTTGGCATTGAACCGGTAATCCATAAGGGACCCATTGAGGATATCCCAAAGGAACATATTCTATGATCAAGGAAAAAATATGTATACAAAACTGAAAACAGCATTAATTGATTTGGCCAAAGAACATGGCCTCCTGGAAAGCGAGGTCAACATTACAGCCAAGATCCTGACCCCACAAGAGGCAATAGGTGAAACAGAAAGAAAGGATTTTCCTTTACTTCAAGGCAAGGAGTTTTTAATCCAGGCGGATTTCAAAAATGCCCTGGGACAGGCATTTACGGATGCCCCAAGTAATTTTAAGGGTAAGCTCAAAAAAATACTTGAATTAGAATTAACGGATAACAGTGATAGAGCCCTTTTTATTGCTACTTTAAATGCTGTAATGCGATACGTGGGTGCGGCGGACAAGACTATTCACTGCAAAAACAAGGAGCCTGAATTATGCGCCGAGGATATTGTCAGGACAATCATTGATAAATATACCGCTGATATCAACGTCGGAATTGTTGGATTTCAGCCAGCCATAATAGATAATTTTTCCAGAAGGTTATCCACCCAAAATGTCAAAGTGACAGACCTGGATAAAGACAATATTAACAAAATAAAATATGGGGTTCTTATCTGGGACGGCAGGGAAATGGTGAGAGAGCTTTTTAAAACCAGTGATGTCATTTTGGCGACAGGCTCAACAGTAGTAAATGACAGCCTGTTTCAGTTGATTTCTCTTTCAGAGGAATACCAAAAGCCGCTATATCTTTACGGCACAACAGTTGCCGGCACCGGCAAAATTCTAAACCTGGAAAGATTATGTTTTCAATCTTCTTAGAGTTTGGATCTACTCATGAAAGCAATCTGCGATTTGAAAAAATACAGAGTATTTTTATTAATATTATTGGCTTGTTTTGTTTCTTCCACTGCTTTTGCCCAAAAAGAATCTAAGGAACTGCTCGTCTTTGCCGGGGCTGGGATGCGGCTCCCTTTGAATGAAATAGGAAAAAACTTCGAAAAAAAGCATAGAGTAAAGGTTTTGTATGATTATGAAGGGAGCGGAAGACTGGGCAATAAAATACTGGTCGGGCAAACCCCCGGCGTTTTTATTCCGGGGAGCGACAGGTGGGCAAAGATTTTAAAGGAAAAGGGCTATATAAACGATTATACTCCGATTGCCTTTCATACTCCTGTTATAGTTACCCCCAAGGAAAACAGCAAGGTGAACTCGCTTAGTGATTTTCTTAATAATGACAACCGAATCGTATTGGGTGATATCAAGGCGTGTGCAATAGGCAGGGTTTCTGCTGCAATTTTTAAAAAAGCAGGAATCAAAGAATCAAAAATGAATGTAAGAGCCAGGGGCGTAACAGTAAAGCAATTAGTTTTATGGATTGAGGGGAATAACGCTGATGCTTCCATTGTCTGGAGAGCAGATGCTATTCAGTCCGGCAAGGTAAAGTTTATTGACATTCCTGAACAATATAATACCATAAGTATTATCCCGGTTTGCCGGATGGTGAAACATAAAAAACAAGCATCTCAATATCTCGGTTATCTCTTAAGCGCTGAAGGTAAAGAGATATTCGGAAAATATGGGTTTGAGGCGGTAAAGTAAATGAAAGGATTTTCCTTTGACTTAACCATATCGCTTATTGCGGGAATTTTCGTGTGCCTGATTACGCTGCCCATATTTGCTCTGTTTACTGCAACTTCGTTTGGGGAACTGGCAGTCCAGTTCAGATCTCCGCTGGTTCTGTCAGCCGTGGTTATAAGTCTTGAAACATCGCTGATAGTGGTTTTTCTGGCATTGTGTTTAGGAATTCCCGTAGCATATTTGCTGGCAATGAAAGACTTTAAAGGCAAGGAAGTACTCGATACACTGGTTGATCTCCCTATTTCCATGCCCCCTCTGGTTGCGGGCCTGGCCCTGCTGATCCTGCTGGGGGGGAACAGTAAGTTCGGCAATATGTTAAGGAGCTGCGGGGTTGACCTGATATTTTCAAAAAAGGGGATCATAATTGCGCAGCTTTTTGTTTCAACGCCGTTTTTGATAAAATCAGCAAGGGAATCATTTGAATCGATAAATAAAAATGTAATCAACGCCTCTTTAACCTTGGGGGCATCGAAATTTGATACGTTTAAAAAAGTACTTCTCCCTCTGGCTAAAAACGGCATCTATGCGGGAATGGTCATGACCTGGGCAAGGGCGTTAGGAGAATTCGGAGCCACTTCCATGGTTGCAGGCTGTATTCCCTTTAAAACCGAGACAATGACTGTGGCCATTTATCAGAATGCCATGTCAGGGGAGCTGACCTCTTCGATTGCTATTGCCCTGCTTTTAATAGTATTTTCTTTTACTTTGTTATTGATATTTAAATCACGGGTCAAAAGAGAAAGGCAATTAACCGTTTAGAGAAATTAAAATGGGCATCGTACTAAAGAGAATTTTTAAAAATTACAATGGTCGGGCAGTACTCAAAAATTTAAACCTGGAAATTAATAAGGGAGAATTTCATGTCCTGTTAGGGCCAAGCGGTAGCGGCAAGACAACTATGCTTTTAGTAATAGCAGGGCTGATCAGACAGGATAGAGGGTCTGTTTTTATCGGCAGCCGGAACGTAAGCGGACTTGCTCCGGAAAAAAGGAGAATCGGTTTTGTCTTTCAGGACTATGCACTTTTTCCCCATCTAAATGTTTTTGACAACGTTGCTTATGGACTTAGGATCAAAAAGGTTAAAGAAAGCAAAATAAGTGAAAGAGTTGATTATTATTTGAGCAAAGCAAGCATTGAAAAGGAAAAGGATAAATTTCCACACCACTTAAGCGGGGGACAAAAACAAAGGGTTGCCTTGGCAAGGGCGCTTGTTATTGAACCGGAATTACTTCTGATGGATGAGCCTATGAGCAGTCTGGATGCTTTGACAAAAGAGACAATACGGGATGAATTGAAAAGTATCCAGCAGGAAATGGGAACGACAACGGTTTATGTTACCCATGATCAAGGCGAGGCTGTTTTGTTGGGAGATCGTGTTTCAGTGCTTAACCATGGGGAAATAGAGCAGATTGAATCCCCTGATGAATTGTTTTATCATCCCAAAACCGAATTTGTAGCCCGTTTTGTCGGAGCTAAAAATATTTTAAAAGTACGCGTAATCGAAATAAATAAGCATGAAGCCCTTGCACAGGTCAATAATAAAGGCTTGGGTCAACCCGTTAAGGTCAGAATTAAAAATTATCCTATTTTTAAAAAGGGGGAAGAGATCAACCTGTGCATCCACCCTGAAAAAATTACTCTAAAAAGAGAAAACGAAGCGCCTGACGCCAACTTGAATCGAATTAGGGGAAAAATAGTAAATAAAACAAACAACGGCAATGGCTTAAAGGCAACGATCGACATCGGCGGGATGGAATTACATGCAGCGGTTCCCAAAAATCTCTTTGACTATAAGATACACGAAGACATTTGGGTTTGTTTTTCCCCGGATGCACTTC
The DNA here is from genome assembly GCA_034659175.1 of Thermodesulfobacteriota bacterium. GTDB lineage: Bacteria > Desulfobacterota > Desulfobulbia > Desulfobulbales > DAOVYS01 > DAOVYS01. The sequence goes on from JAYEGR010000047.1 coordinate 14,268, forward strand.
ATCCGCTATGCGGCAAAAAATGCAGATCCCCTGGGGCCCGAAAAAAATGCATTAATGGTGTAATAAAAACAGTAGATTATCAACTATGTTAAAGTAAAGTTCAGGCAAACTGTATTGAAGATTTAGTTGTCAGTGTTCAGTCATCAGTTGTCAGTATTTTTAACATCCTGTTTTTGTGCTGATAACTGATAACTTAAATCTCCGATGTTGAACCAACGTCATTTTCCAGTTTTCGTTCAGGCACTGTATACCAAAGAGAACAATATTGAGAAAATAGAGGAATAAATTGCTGACCACACATTCTTCCAAGCCGGGCACTGAACACCTGGAAGTGCGGGCATTGTATGAAATAGCGCGGTTGATCGGCTCGGCTCTCGATCTTGACAAGGCCCTGGCCGAGATTTTGCGGATTCTCCACCACATATTGCGCATGGAACGCGCCACCTTGGTGCTGCTGGATGAAACCTGCATCCGCCTGACCATCAAAGCATCTTACGGGCTGACCGAGGAAGAGGTCAAACGGGGCGTCTACAGGCTCGACGAAGGAGTGATAGGTAAGATTTTCAGGACATGCCGTCCGTTTGTGGTGCCGGACATTCACAGCGACCAATTATTTCTCGACCGGACCGGGGCGCGTAAACATCTTCCCAAGGGTGAGATATCATTCATCGGAGTGCCGGTGATTCTGATGGAAAAGCCGGTGGGTGTTTTAACCGTGGACCGGCTTTTTGGAGTGGAAATTTCCTCGGAAGAGGATATCCGTTTTTTGACCGTGGTCGCCATGCTGATCGCCCAGTTTTTGAATCTTCATAAAGCGATTGTTAATAAGGAAAAGTTGCTGATAGAAGAAAATATATCTTTGAAAGCCGAGCTGCGCAACCGATACAGCCATCACAACATTATCGGTCAAAGCAAAATTATGCAGGAGCTGTTTCGTTATATTGAAAAAGTGGCTCCCAGCCGGGCCACCGCCCTCCTGCTGGGTGAATCAGGAACCGGCAAGGAACTGGTGGCCAGGGCCATACATCAGGCAAGTTCGAGGCAGAACAAATCCTTTATAAAGGTCAACTGTGCGGCCCTGCCCGACACTTTGCTGGAAAGCGAACTGATCGGCCACGAGAAAGGCGCTTTTACCGGCGCTATTGCCAGTAAAAAAGGCAGGTTCGAGCTTGCGGACGGAGGCACACTGTTTTTGGACGAAATTGGCGAGTTGCCCCTGTCGCTGCAGGCCAAACTGCTGCGGGTGCTTCAGGAACGGCAGTTTGAACGGCTTGGCGGCACGACAACCATCTGCGTTGATGTCCGGATCATTGCCGCGACCAATATTAAGTTAGAGGTGGCGGTAATGGAAAAAAGATTTCGGGAAGATCTTTATTACCGGCTTAACGTAGTGCCCATCGTCCTGCCCCTGTTGCGGGAAAGACGGGAAGATATTCCGCTTTTATTTGATCATTTCCTAAGAG
>JAYEGR010000048.1:0-4186 GCA_034659175.1 Thermodesulfobacteriota bacterium
CACATAAACTTTTGAGTCCGAAATGCGATACATTACCCGCCAAGGAGCAATAACCATTTCTCGATATTGTGTGATTGTATGATAGTACAATTCCGGTACTATTCGACAACGCCCGGGAGAATAGTATAAATCTGCAATCTGTTTTTTTATTTTCTTTAATATCCTTATCGCATTACCTGGATTGTCCTGAGCAATATATTCAATGATTTTCAGAAGGTCATTTTCTGCTGTTTTAGTCCAAATAACCTCATAGATTTTTGTCATTTTTTTATCTTGCTTTCAATATTAGCAAAAACTGCTTCTTGGGAACGGATATTTCCATTCTTCAAATCATCTTCACCTTGGGAAAGAAGTTTCAAAATACCAATGGCATTTCTCATCTTCTCATAACTCTCAGGATCTTGCAGAACTGCTTTGGGCTCACCGTTTTGTGTTATAATCACTGGGCGATGAGTAGCATTAATTTGTTTCAAAATATCAGCAGCCCTACTTTTCAGATAACTAATTGGTTTTATATCGTTTGCTATATTCATTTTTACCTCCAGACTTTTTATGGTACCATAAAAAGTCCGGTTGTCAAGACTACAAATTTTTTTGTTTTTCATTTAGCGCTAACATTTAACTGACTTGCGCCGCGCCTATTGGCGTCAAGTCCAGTGCCGGGTTATTCCGATTACAAATTATCTGTCAAAATGGAGAGAAACTTTGTTTTTCCGATACATAAAAAAAGGCGGCAGGAGAAATCCTGCCGCCTTTTGGAGTTTTGTTGCAATTATTGGATATTATTTTTCAGGTTCCAGGGCCTTTGCGCGTCCCTGGAGGAACTTCCAGGCTTTATCCACGTCTTCCTGTACCTTTCCCATCAATTCATCGACCATGGCCGGGTTTGTGAGCTTGAGCATCCGATACCGATTTTCGCCCAACGCGTATTCCGCAAACGGGATGGAAGGGGCCTTGCTGTCGATTGTAAGTGGGTTTTTGCCCTCATTTTCAAGAACCGGATTGTAACGATAAAGAGGCCAGTGACCGCATTTTACGGCCTTTTTCTGCTGCTCCAGTCCCTGCGACAGGTCAAGGCCGTGATTTATGCAGTGACAGTATGCAATAATAAGGGAAGGCCCGTCATATGCCTCTGCCTCGTTAAATGCCTTGACCACCTGGAGAGGATCCGCACCCATTGAAACCTTGGCAACATATACGTTGCCGTACGTAGAGAAGATCATACCCATGTCTTTTTTGGGCATTCTCTTTCCTCCTGCCGCAAACTGGGCGGTGGCGGCCCTGGGTGTTGACTTGGACATCTGTCCGCCTGTATTTGAGTAGACCTCGGTATCCAGAACCAGGACATTTATGTTCTCACCGGATGCCAGGACGTGGTCAAGTCCGCCGTATCCGATGTCATAGGCCCATCCGTCACCACCAAAGGCCCACACGGATTTTTTAACCAGGTAATCAGCCACATAAAGAAGCCGCTTTGCCAGAATATCGCCGGATGCGGCAAGTTTCGCCTTGAGCGCTCCTACCCTTTCTCTCTGTGCCTCAATCTCGTTCTGTGTCTTTTGCGAGGCCTTTAAAATTTTGTTGACTTCAGCCTTGGCAAGAATTTTGGCCTTGACCAGTTTCTCCATGAGTTCGGCCGCCTGGGCGCCAAGCTTATTCGCGGTCTGGCGCATGCCAAGTCCGAATTCGGCAGTGTCTTCGAACAGCGAGTTAGACCAGACCGGACCCCGCCCGTCGTCCCGTTTTGCATAAGGCGTGGTCGGCAGGTTGCCGCCGTAGATTGATGAGCAGCCTGTGGCATTTCCTATCATGAGTCTGTCACCAAAGAGCTGCGTGACAAGCTTGACATATGGTGTTTCACCGCAAGCGCCGCAGGCCCCGGAGTATTCGAACAGGGGCCGCATCAACTGGCTGCCCTTAATTGTAGCGGGATTGAGTTCCGTGTACGGCATTTCGGGAAGATCGAGGAAAAATTTGTAATTGGCTGTCTCGCGTTTCCGGAGCACTTCAGTATTAGTGACCATGTTGACGGCCTTTTTATCGGTCTTCTTGCCATCTTTATCCTTCTGAAATGCGGGACAGGCCATGACACAGATACCGCAACCCACGCAATCCTCATTGGCGACCTGGATGACAGCCATTCTGCCTTTGTATTCTTTGCCTTTGGCAGGAGCAGCCTTGAAATTTTTCGGCGCGCCCTTGAGATCATCCTTTTTGACGATCTTTAAACGAATGGCCGCATGGGAGCATACTATTGAACACCGTCCGCACTGAATACACGTGTCAGGATCCCACTCAGGAACATTTACACCGATATTCCGTTTCTCGTACTGGGTGGTTGCGGTCGGCCAGGTGCCGTCAGCCGGCATCTGGGAAACCTTGATTTCGTCTCCCCTGCCCTCTATCATCATTGCCGTTACTTCTTTTACAAAAGCAGGGGCATTTGCAGTCACGGGCGCGGGAATCGCATGCCCTGAAACCTTGTTGGGCATGGTGACCTTTACGATGTTGTTAACTGCCGCATCAACCGCATCATAGTTCATTTTAACGACTTTTTCGCCTTTTTTGCCGTAGGTCTTCTGGATCGCATCTTTGATGGCCTTGATGGCTTCAGCCTTGGTAAGGATGCCGGAGATCAGGAAAAAGGCGGTCTGCATAATCATGTTGATCCTGGCGCCGAGTCCGATTGCCTGGGCCAGGCTGAGAGCGTTGATTATGTAAAAACTTACATTCTTGTCAATCAACTGCTTTTGAACAGGTCCGGGAAGGTGTTTCCAGACCTCTTTTTTATCAAAAGTCGTTGTAAGAAGGAATATTCCTCCTTGCTCAAGGCTGGAAAGCATGTCGTACTTGTCAAGAAACGTAAAATTATGGCAGGCAATAAAATTTGCCTTGTTAATGAGATATGGCGCATGGATCTCGCTTTTGCCGAATCTTAAATGACTTGTTGTAATTGAGCCGGATTTCTTGGAATCATAGACAAAATACCCTTGCGCGTTGTTGTCTGTTTCCGTACCGATAATTTTGATTGTATTCTTGTTCGCGCCCACGGTCCCGTCTGAACCGAGGCCGAAGAACATGGCCCTGTATACGTCGCCTTCAATGTTAAAATCCTTGTCATAATCCAGGCTTGTAAAGGCAACGTCGTCGTGCGGACCGACACAGAAATGGTTTTTGGGCGCCCATGAAGCCATGTTGTCAAAAACAGCCTTTGCCATGGCCGGAGTGAATTCAGCGGAACCAAGACCATAACGTCCGCCCAGCACCACGGGATGGGCCCTCATTGAAACACGCTCAACCGCCTCGCCCACAGCGGTTCTGACATCAAGATAAAGCGGCTCGCCCGGACTGCCCGGCTCTTTGGTCCTGTCCAGCGTGGTAATGCGTTTCACGGTTGCGGGCAGGGAATTGACCATGGCCACGGAATCAAATGGCCTGTACAGGCGTACGATCACAATTCCCACTTTTTTGCCGTTTGCCACCAGGTGTTCCACAGTAGATTCAACAACCTCACTGCCCGAGCCCATCATCACAATGACGTCTTCGGCATCATCAGCGCCGACGTAATCAAACAATTTATACTGACGGCCGGTCAGTTTGGCGAATTTGTCCATGGTTTCCTGGACTATGCCGGGAACCGGCGTGTAGAAGGAATTTATTGTTTCACGTCCTGTGAAGTATACGTCGGGATTTTGAGCAGTCCCGCGCATCATTGGACGGTCCGGAGTGAGTCCGCGTTTACGGTGCTCGATGATAAGATCTTCATCGATTATCTCCCGCATGTCATCCATTGTGAGCTGTTCAATCTTCTGAATCTCGTGAGAAAGCCTGAATCCTTCAAAAAAGTGCATAAATGGTATACGTGATTTCAAGGTGGCCTGCACCGAGATCAGAGAAAAATCCTGGCATTCCTGAATATTTTTGGAGCATAGCATTCCCCAGCCGGTTTGCCTGGCGGCCATAACATCACTGTGGTCCCCGAAGATCGAAAGGCCCTGATATGCAAGTGACCGGGCCGTGATATGAAATACGGTCGGCGTTAACTCACCGGCAATCTTGAACATATTGGGGAGCATCAGCATAAGTCCCTGTGATGCCGTGAATGTTGTACAGAGAGCGCCCGTGGTCAGAGAACCGTGCAGCGAGCCTGCCACGCCTCCCTCGGATTGAAGTTGGGAAACAACCG
>JAYEGR010000049.1:0-43652 GCA_034659175.1 Thermodesulfobacteriota bacterium
TTACCCAGCCGATACTTATCCTGGGGACCGGCGAGATAGCAGAGAATATTGCTGTTGAGATCGAGAACAGGAGAGATTCGGCTTATAAGATAGTCGCTTATGCAGGCGATGGTGAACCGCGGGTCAATCCTCATCGGGTCCCGGTTGTTCACGATAAAAGCGAGATTCTTCGCGTAGCCTCGGCGAAAAAGGCGGAGAAAATCATTGTTGCTTTGGACGACAAAAGAGGGAAAATGCCGCTACAACAATTGATTGCCTGTAAGCTCAAGGGGATTTCAATAGTAAAAGGAATCGAATTTTATGAATCACTGACAGGGAAGATCCTGGTGGAAAAAGTCAATCCAAGCTGGATAGTTTTTTCAGAAGGCTTTAAGCAGGGGCGGAGCATTCAAATAATAAAGCGGGGCGTTGATATCGCGCTGGCGTCCTTTGGCCTGCTGATTACCCTTCCTGTTATCCTGGTAACGTCGGTCATTATCAAACTGGAATCGCCGGGCACGGTTTTTTATACCCAGGACAGGGTTGGTGAAAAAGGGACGATTTTCAAGGTGATAAAATTTCGTTCCATGCGGTCTGATGCTGAAAAAGATGGTCCGGTCTGGGCCTCTGAGCATGACAGCCGTGTAACAAGAGTCGGGAGTGTTATCCGCAGGGTTCGCATAGATGAGATTCCCCAGATGTTGGGTGTGCTTAAAGGTGACATGAGTTTTGTGGGGCCGCGTCCTGAGAGACCGGTATTTGTGGAGCAGCTGGCCCAAAATATTCCCTATTATTCATTAAGACACAATATTAAGCCCGGAATTACCGGATGGGCTCAGATATGCTATCCATATGGCGCATCAGAAAAGGATGCATTAAGAAAGCTCGAGTATGACCTTTATTATATTAAAAATATGTCCGTGTGGATGGATATTTCCATCGTTTTTCAGACAATTAAGACCGTGCTGTTTCAAAGAGGGGCGCGGTAAGGTTCTTAAGGGTTAGCCCAAAAAGAGGTCGAATAATTATGTGCGGAATTGTTGGATACATTGGGAAAAGAAGGGTGGTGCCCATCATCCTGGAGGGACTCAAAAGGCTGGAATACCGCGGATATGATTCAGCGGGAATTGTCTATCTTTTAGATGGCCGGCTTGTGAAGCGCCGTTCTGAAGGAAAGCTTTCAAATCTTGAGGAACTTCTTGAGCAGGAGGGAGAATCCGGGAGTAATATCGGTCTTGGACATACCCGGTGGGCTACGCATGGAGCGCCCTCAGAGGCAAACGCACATCCCCACAGCGACTGTTCCGGCAATCTGGTTGTGGTCCACAACGGAATTATTGAGAATTACCATTCCCTGCGGCAGGAGCTTAAAGCCAAAGGCCATATATTTACCTCGGAAACAGACACAGAGGTATTGGCTCACCTTATTGAAGACAGCCTGGAAGGTGATCTGGTTGATGCCGTCAAAAAGGCGCTTCATAAAGTGGACGGCTCGTATGGACTGGGTGTGATGTGGACAGGGCAGCCGGATATGCTGATCGCTGCCCGCTATCAGAGTCCCCTGGTTCTTGGAGTTCATGATTCAGGGGCATGTTTCATGGCTTCCGACATACCCGCGCTTTTGCCGTATACACGGGAGATCATTTTTCTTGATGACCGGGAAATCGCAACTCTTAAGCTGGGCGATTGGCAGGTCATGGATCTGGACAGCGGCCGGCCGGTGGAAAAGGATGTCCAGACCATTGAATGGAATGCCGGTATGGCGGAAAAGGCCGGTTATAAGCATTTCATGCTAAAGGAGATCTTTGAGCAGCCCCAGGCAGTGCTTAATACATTCAGGGGCAGGCTGGAACCTGAAACCGGGCATGTCACTCTTCCCGAAATAGGTTTAAGTAATGCGGAACTGGCTGGTATCAAGCGGATATCTCTTGTTGCCTGCGGCACATCATGGCATGCGGCCCTGGTGGCCAAGTACTGGATCGAAAAATGGGCGCGCATTCCGGTTGAAGTGGATATTGCCTCAGAGTTTCGCTATCGCAGGCTGCTGCTGGACGAGAGTGTCATTGTGATACCGATTTCCCAGTCCGGCGAGACTGCGGACACACTGGCAGGGCTCAGGCTGGCCAAAGAAATGGGCGCCAGGGTTATCTCTATCTGTAATGTGGTGGGAAGCACGATAACCCGGGAGTCGGACGGTACTATCTATACCCATGCCGGGCCTGAGATCGGGGTGGCTTCCACCAAGGCATTCACCAGTCAGTTGACAGCCCTTTTCCTGTTGACCCTTTATCTTGCCAGGGTGAGAGACTCAATCTCTTTGGAAGATCTCATGGCAATGGGAAAGTCTCTTATTGAACTGCCGGCTATGATTGAAAAGGAACTGCCCGGGTTGCAGGATGCGATCGCAGACATTGCGGAAGAGTATTCAAGAAGCCGCGACTTTCTATATCTCGGCCGAAGTCTGAATTTTCCCATTGCCCTTGAGGGAGCGCTTAAGCTGAAAGAGATATCGTACATACATGCTGAAGGGTATGCAGCAGGAGAATTAAAACACGGCCCCATTGCTCTCATTGACCGTGAAATGCCGGTTCTGGCATTGGCGCCAAAGGATTCGGTGTACAAAAAAGTAATCTCCAACGTGGAAGAGGTCATGGCGCGGAATGGCCGCATGATTATCATTGGAACCAAGGGGGATGACGGATTGAATCGCATATCAAACAACCTGATATTCCTTCCGGAAATTCATGAAGAGCTTAATCCGATTCTTTACTCTATACCAGTACAGCTCCTGGCCTATCAGATTGCCAACTTGCGTGGTTGCGATGTCGATCAGCCCAGAAATCTTGCAAAAAGCGTCACGGTGGAGTAGTTGGGAGGTGATGTATGAAGATTCTTGTTACAGGCGGTGCGGGTTTCATCGGCTCAAATGTGGTTGACGCATATGTTGATGCCGGCCATGACGTTGTTGTCATGGACAACCTGTTTACGGGTAAGTGGGAGAACGTGAATCCTGCTGCCCGTTTTTTTCTCATGGATATTCGGTCTGATGAGGTCATAAAGGTCTTTGAAAAAGAAAAATTTGATATTGTAAACCATCACGCGGCCCAGATGTCGGTTCCTGCGTCGGTCGAGGATCCGATGTTTGATGCTGATGTAAATGTCAGGGGATTTTTGAATCTGCTCGAGGCTTCCAGACAAACCGACCTGAAGAAGGTGATTTTCATCTCCTCAGGGGGCGCTATCTATGGAGAGGCGGAGGAGTATCCCACTTCAGAGGATTATCCGCCTCAGCCGTTGTCCCCATACGCTGTTACCAAGACGGTGTCTGAACAGTATCTGGCATTTTATCGCCATCAGTACGGACTTGATTATATGGTGCTGCGTTACGCTAATGTTTATGGGCCGAGGCAGGCGCCGCACGGCGAGGCAGGCGTGGTGGCGGTGTTCATGGATCGGCTGCTTGCAGGCAGACCGGTTACATTATACCATTTTCCGGATGAACCTGGGGGTATGATCAGGGATTACTGTTTTGTGGATGATGTGGTCAAAGCAAATCTCCTTGCACTTGAAAAAGGAAGTTGTGATGCTGTGAATATTGGAACCGGCAGGGAGACCCGGACGATTGAACTCTTTGAAATGATCTTTGATGCTGTAAAAGATGTCCGGCCGGATCTGGATAAGGCATTGCGCACGCCTGATAGAGGTTCTGCCAGGCCCGGCGACATTTCAAGGAGCTGTCTTGTTGTTGAAAAGGCGGAGAAAGTGATTGGATTCAAGGCAGAACACACACTGGTTGAGGGACTTGAACAGACAATGAAGTGGCGGGTGGCATGCAAGTGAAGACCCGCTTTGGGTGCTAACAAACGGTGGACACAGCCCACCCTGCGATCGGTTACTAATTCTCCGGCATTGTGCCTGAGTAATTCCAAAAGGATTTAAAAAAATGAGCATAACATCTCTTACTATTCTTGAAGACAAGATTGCTGACAAGACACTGTTGCTGGGCGTGATCGGGCTTGGTTATGTCGGGCTGCCGCTTTGCCTTACCTTTTTGAGAAAGGGGGTGAAGGTGACAGGTTTTGATCTGGACCCGGGCAAGATTGAAAAACTTAAAAAAGGAGAGAGTTATATCAAGCATATTCCCTCTGATGAACTGACGGGTTTTATGGGGAAAAAACGTTTTGACGCCACAACCCGATTTTCGCGACTGGGGGAGCCTGATGCACTGCTTATCTGTGTGCCCACTCCGCTCACAAAAAATAGAGAACCTGACCTGCAATATATTGAGGCCACGGCAAACGCAATAAAAAAGACACTTCGGCCAGGTCAGCTTGTGATTTTGGAAAGCACTACATATCCGGGCACAACGGTGGAGGTACTTCAGCCTATTTTAGAGGCGGCAGGGCTTCTGGCGGGCAGGGATTTTGCCCTGGCCTATTCCCCGGAAAGGGAGGATCCCGGCAATCCAAAATATGCCACAGCCAATATACCGAAGGTGGTGGGCGGCACTGATGAGACATCTACCCGACTGGCCCGAAAATTATATGAGGCCGCACTCGACGAGGTGATCCCTGTTTCAACGACCCAGATTGCGGAATTGACAAAACTCCTTGAGAATATATTTAGAAGCGTCAATATCGCCCTTGTCAACGAGTTAAAGATGTTATGCCACAGGATGGGGATAGATGTATGGGAGGTGATCAAGGCTGCAAGCTCAAAGCCGTTCGGATACATGCCGTTTTATCCTGGGCCCGGTCTCGGTGGTCACTGCATACCTATTGATCCCTTTTACCTGACTTCAAAGGCCAGGGAGTATGATTTCCAGACAAAATTTATTGAGCTGGCGGGAGAGGTGAATAGCTCTGTCCCTTATTATGTGATTCAGAGGACCATGGATGCCTTAAATGAAAAAAGTCTCTCTTTAAAAGGAGCTAAGATACTTCTTTTGGGCATTGCATATAAAAAAGATGTGGATGATCCGAGGGAGTCACCTTCTTTCAAGCTGATGGAACTTTTAATCTCAAAAGGCGCGGAAGTGATTTATAATGACCCGTATATACCTGAGATCAAACCAAGTCGCCATTATTCGTTTGAGATGAACAGCACCCCATTGACCAAGGAAAGTCTGGCCTCGGCCGACTGTGTTCTGGTGGCAACGAACCACACGGCCTATGATTATGGTTTCATACTTGAGCATGCAAGACTTATTGTGGATACGCGCAATGTCTATCCAGGCAAGGCAGGTGCAAATGAAAAAGTAATCCAGGCATAAGGAGGTGTATTTTTCTATGGAAATCAAAAATATATTAGTTACCGGCGCTGCCGGCTTTATCGGATTTCATTTATCTAAAAAACTTCTTGAAAACGGAGCCTGTGTAGTCGGGCTGGATAATATGAACGACTATTACGATCCTACTTTGAAACAGGCCCGTCTTGATCAATTGACACCGGATTCATCGTTTACACATGTTAATATCAACCTTGAGGATCGGGCCGGGATGGAAAATCTCTTTGCCCAATACGGTTTTGACGCTGTGGTTAATCTTGCTGCACAGGCAGGGGTTCGTTACTCCCTGGAGAATCCCCATTCCTATGTTGATACTAACATTGTCGGATTTGTCAATATCCTTGAAGGATGCCGGCATACCGGGGTAAAGCATTTTGTTTTTGCCTCTTCCAGTTCCGTATATGGCGCAAATACAAAAATGCCGTTTTCAGTCCACCAGAATGTGGATCACCCGGTTTCTCTTTATGCCGCCTCAAAAAAATCAAACGAATTAATGGCCCACACGTATAGTCATCTGTTCGGTCTCAAGTCCACAGGTTTGAGGTTTTTCACGGTCTACGGTCCATGGGGCCGGCCCGACATGGCCCTTTTCTTATTTACAAAGGCCATACTTGAAGACAGGCCGATAGATGTATTCAATCACGGTAAAATGAGGCGGGATTTTACCTATATTGATGATATCGTGGAAGGCGTTTACAGGGTTATTTATAAATTGCCTGAGCCTGATCCTGACTGGAACGGCGATGATCCTGATCCATGTACGAGTTACGCGCCATACCGGATTTACAATATCGGGAACAACCGGCAGGTTGAACTCATGCGCTATATCGAGGTGCTGGAGGATTGCCTGGGCAAAAAGGCGGAGAAGAATTTTCTGCCTCTTCAGATGGGCGATGTGCCTGCAACCTATGCCGACGTGGATGATCTGGTTCAGGATATCGATTTTAAGCCTGACACGCCTGTTGAGACAGGGATTCGCCGCTTCACTGAATGGTACCGTTCTTATTATAAGGTATAAATATGAATATAACCATGATCGGAACAGGCTATGTGGGACTTGTGACCGGAGCGTGTCTTTCTGAATTCGGCCACAGGGTGATCTGCATGGATAAGGACGTTTCCAAGATTGCTTCACTTGCAAAGGGAGAAATCCCTATTTTTGAGCCGGGTCTTGAAAATATTGTTGGGAAAAACGTGAAAGATGGGCGGCTTTTTTTTACTACGGACCTGGCAGAGGCTGCCGCAGAGTCTGATGCGGTTTTTATCGCCGTTGGAACGCCTGCGACTCGCAGGGGGGACGGCTATGCAAATCTCTCTTTTGTCTATTCCGCGGCAAGGGAACTGGCCCCCCATTTAAAAGGGTATACCGTTATTATAGACAAAAGCACGGTGCCCGTCGGGACAGCCGGACAGGTTGAGAGAATTGTGAAAGAGGAGAATCCGGATGCTGATTTTAATATTGTCTCTAATCCGGAATTCCTGCGCGAAGGCGCGGCAATTAATGATTTTATGCGGCCGGACCGCGTGGTTATCGGCGCTGACTCGGAACGGGCCGTTAAAGTAATGAAAGAGGTGTACGACCCTCTTTACCTTATTTCTACGCCTTTTGTCGAGACCACACTTGAAACTGCCGAGCTTATAAAATATGCTGCAAACGCATTTCTTGCCATTAAGATCAGTTTTATTAATGAAATGGCAAATATCTGCGAGGCGGTGAATGCAGATGTTATTGCGCTTGCAAAGGCAGTGGGGCTGGATGGACGAATAGGCGGGAAATTTCTTCATCCCGGGCCTGGTTACGGCGGGTCCTGTTTTCCGAAAGACACTCTTGCCCTGATGCGGATCGCCCAGGAGAACAGCGTCGCAGCCCGGCTTGTGGAGGCTGCGGTGGAGGTCAACTCCGCCCAGAAGGCAAGAATGGTCAAAAAGATAAGAGACGCCCTGGGAGGTTCGGAGGCGGGCAAAACCATCGGAATTTTAGGCATGACTTTTAAACCTGAAACAGACGACCTGAGGGATGCGCCCTCATTAACCATTCTGCCGGCCCTTGCTGAAAAGGGCGCCAGGCTGCGTGTCCATGATCCTGTGGCCATGGAAGAGGCGTCCGCGATGTTTCCGGAATTCGAGTTTGTTAAGAATCCGTATGCAGCCTGCGAAGGCGCCGACGCAGTGGTGTTGCTCACGGAATGGAACCAATACAGGGCACTTGATCTCAAATCGATCAGGTCTCTTATGAAAAAACCGGTCTTCATTGACTTGCGTAATGTGTATGAACCTCGCAAAATGCTGGAGGCAGGGTTCCATTATATGGGCGTGGGACGACTGTAATAAAACGTGTAAATATTCGGCAGCACTCCACAGGAAGGCGATCAGGCTGCCCAGCATACCTAAGTATAGCTGATCAGCCTGCTCAACCTCCCTGTGAAGCGCTGCCAAACATTTACAGTTTGGTAGTTTTAGCTATTTTCCGGCATCAAGCCGAATATTTACTAAAACGTCTTGAAATATTCAATGGACAATGTTGGATGAAAAATACTGAAGAGCGCAGGGATACCGAACTTCGCAAAACACGGGATGAGGTCAATCGGCTGGTCAAGAACTGGCGGGCTCTCTTGGACATCATGCCGGAGATGGTTTTTTTGATACGTGAAGATTATGTCATTGAGTACATGAATCCGTATGCCATCAGCGTGTTTGGTGATCTACGCGATAAATTCTGCTACGATGTGATGTGCCGGTGCAATTTGAAGAATAAGGAGGCTCAGGTCGCCTGCCCGTTCAAGACTACCTGGTCGGACAAGCATGAAAAGGCGCTATACGAGAAAAGGATCGGCGAGATTGATGTGGAATACAGTTCCGTGCCGTTTCAGGGATATTTGGACGACAAGCTTGTCATGGTGGTTATGAGGGATGTCACTGACAGGAAGCGGCATGAACAGGCATTAAAAAACTTTCACAACAATATTGAGGAGGTTCTTCAGCAGAAGATCAGTGAATTAAAGGAGAGTGAAAAGGTTCGGGCTCAACTGTCGCAGCAGGTACATTCTTTAAGAAATAAGTTAAAGATCGCAGACCAGACGGATGAAATGGTGGGTAACTGCCGGCAGATGCGTGAACTCCGTGAGATGGTGTATCAAGTTGCTGATACTGATACCACTATCCTTATCAGCGGTGAAAGCGGCACTGGTAAGGAGCTGGTCGCAAATTTGGTACGGAACCACAGTTCCCGGCGTTACAAGCCATTCCTGAAAGTAAACTGCAATGCCATTAATGATAATTTACTGGAAAGTGATCTGTTCGGGTATGAGAAAGGTGCGTTTACCGGCGCTTTTTCGAGGAAAAAGGGGAAATTCGAGGTCGTTGACAAGGGAACTATTTTTCTGGATGAGATTGGTGACATAAGTCCTAAGATGCAGTCGGCTTTGCTCAGGATTCTTCAGAACGGCGAGATTATCCGGGTGGGCGGCAATGAACCCATTACGGTAGACGTCAGGGTTATAGCCGCCACAAATGTTGACCTTGCAAGGGCGGTTCAAGATGGTAAATTCCGTCTTGATCTTTATTATCGGTTAAATATCATAAATATTGTCATTCCCCCCTTAAGAGAGAGGAAGGAGGATATACTCGACCTGACTTCTCATTTTATTAAAGTCTACCGTAAGGCCTTTAAAAAGGAGATTGATTTTGTCCCTGATACAATAATTAACCGGTTACTTATGCATGACTGGCCGGGGAACATTCGAGAACTTGAAAATGTCACCCAGCGGGCTGTGTTGATGGCAAAAAACAACATGATCACGGAACATGATCTTGTATTTGATATCAGCCCGACCGCTGATTCCCAATCCAACTATCTCTATCAGATTGATGATAAGCTGGCTACGCTGTCATTAAAGGATGTGATCTCTGAGCTTGAACGTGATATAATAGTATTTTCCTTGAAAAAAAATAACGGAAATGTTCATCAGTCCGCTATCAGTCTCCAGATTGGAAAGACAGCCCTGTATGACAAGATGAAGCGTCACGACATTTCCGTCAAATCATTGAAGAAGTGATAGAGGTACAATTTTTGCAGGCTAAAAAAGTGAAAGATTTGAATATATCCGACTCTCTTGCCGGATTTTCGGGAAAAGGGATAACGTTACATAATAATTTAATTTGGCTGCTTGTGGATTGTCATGAGTAATGTAAATAAACTGCGAAAAATATGTCCGTATACAGGTCAGGGGGAAGGGCAGGAGTGTAAGATGACGAAGGGGGGGCTTTATATCCCTATGCCGGAGCATATTGAGATGTTCTGTCAAACCCCTAAGTTTGTGGAATGTCATCAGTATATCAGAGGGAGCGAACTGCTTAAGGAAACAGCTCAGAAATACGGATTTATACTTGATGGCAGCCGCAGGCGTTATCGGCGGGTGCTCGACCGTTTCACTGTATCACTTGCCGTATGTGATGAAAACGGAACCCCTAAAGAAATATTGGATGAGAGTGCCCATACGATCGATATAAGTTTAGGAGGAATGCGGATTGACAGCTCAAACGATATTGCAGGACGCGGGCTGATTGCATTTGAATTCGGATCTGATTTCATGATGCCCATACTGGAAGGTGTCGGCGAAATCAAGTGGGCCACTGAAATCAAGGGAAATGGCGGAACAGGGTTTCATGCGGGTGTGGCATTTCTGGACAGCAGGATTTCTCAAGCTATTGGGGCTCACATGGGACTGCCTATGTAGTCGGTGTTTGCCGATAATCTGTTTTTTCCTGAAATGCGAATATTTGTTCTGAAATCCGGAAAAAATATTAAGCCTGAAAAATAACATATTATCAATGAGTTATTTTTTTAATCTCTTAACCTGTTTCCGGTTTCCCGAAAAAAATTCTGCCGCGTAAGCGTTATACAATCTGGTAGCGGTTAATAATGATTTTATGAATTGATCCTTCCGGCCACTGTTTCAGTATCCATGCGTGTAATTTTTTAACCATCTCTCCCCGTGCCAGAGAATATCTGCGAAGTTCGTAAAGTGGTTGGTTCAGGTAAAACTGATAAATCAGGTCACGGACAAAAATTCTCTTGTATTCAGGAAGTTCCCGGCCTTTTTCCAGCAATACGACAAGAGTCAGATCCAGGGAAACAAAGGTGGTTTTCTCCTGGCTGTTTTGAGCAACAGCAGGGATGAAGAACGATGAAAACAGCCATTTTTTTCGCACTTCCTCAGACTCTGACGAAAATTCATCCGGAAGCGTTTCGTTTATCAGGGAATTTTCCGGCAGTACTCCAGTCTCCAGGGTTTGTCCTGAATTGTCTTTCGGTTGAACTTCCTGTTGGGTCTGCTGGTCCGGTTCAATTGTTGTGACAAATTCCTCTTTTGAATTCGATGACACGAATATAGCCGCAATTATCAGGCCTGCAACAACCGGAATTACGCCTGTCAGGATCTGCTGGTAGGTTTTAACAAGAAATCGTTGTTTAATGGTTGTGAAAAGAGTTTTGAGCCGGGTAATGATTTTAGCGGCAGGAGATTTTTTTTCACCCGGAGTTTCTGCTGCCGGTTGCATAGCAGCGTCCGGACTTGCAACGGTAGTCTCATCAGCGGCAAGTGTCTCATCACTGAAATCGGGCGTGGAGCTTGTAGAAGGGGCGGGAGAATCAGTGTCAACAGGCTTTTCTGAGTCGGTCTGGAAAAAGCTGTCAGCCTCTCCTTCTTCAGGAGAGAACATGTAGTCCTCTGCCTGGAACGCCGATTCCCAGTCCTCGCCCCAATTTTCATCAGAGAAATTTTTTGAGGAATCGCCGTCAATTTCAGTATTGTTTGAATTTGGGGGGGCTTTAGCCATGATGGATGGCGGGTTCCCGGGTCAGCGCCTATCCACAAGCGGCATACGCGCTTAGGGCTCGCTCAAAAATACGGAAAGAATCACCAGCAATTAGTAATTGTCAATTTAACTTCAACTACTTATTGGGATAAAAAATCCTTATTTAGTACCTTTAAAAAATTTCGGTTTATCTGGGTAAGCGCCATGGGGATATGCACTCGGGTGGATACGGATTAAGTCAATACCTTGTCGATTTTTTCTCCAAGAGTTTCAGCTGTGAACGGCTTGACAATGTACTGGCTGACCTTGGCCTTGACGGCCAGGATGATGTTGTCCTGCTGTGCCTCCGCTGTCACCATAATGAACGGGGTGTCGGCCATTTCAGCATTGCCGCGTACATTTTTCAAGAGATCAAGGCCGGTCATCTTGGGCATGTTCCAGTCAGAGATGATCAGATCCACTTTTTCTTTCTCCAGAATTTCCAATGCCGTTGTGCCGTCATCAGCCTCGACGATGTTGTTGTAACCCAACTGTTTAAGGATATTCTTTACTATCCGGCGCATGGTGGCAAAATCGTCGACAACAAGAACTTTCATATTGGTGGTGTCTGCCATATTACCCCCTTAAAGAGT
Source organism: Thermodesulfobacteriota bacterium (assembly GCA_034659175.1). Lineage (GTDB taxonomy): Bacteria > Desulfobacterota > Desulfobulbia > Desulfobulbales > DAOVYS01 > DAOVYS01. The sequence goes on from JAYEGR010000049.1 coordinate 11,716, forward strand.
TTAATTTTATTTTATGCATTTTTTATAAGAATTTTCAAGAATGAACTTAGAATTTTTTGATTTTTTTGATGCCTATACGGCTTGATGCCGGGAAATAGCTAACGCCACCAAATTTGAAATTGTAAATGTTTGGCAGCGCTTCACAGGGAGGTGAGCAGGCTGGTCAGCAGATAAGCGCAGACTTCGATACTTTGGTATGCTGGGCAGCCTGATCGCCTTCCTGTGGAGTGCTGCTGAATATTTACTTTTTTTTATTTTATCATAGCGGCCCATGGAAGTAAAGATCTGGCCCGGCTTAAACGGTTAAGGCTTTTTTCAGTTTTGATCGAAGGCGGAACATGGCCTTGCTGTGCATTTGAGAGATACGGGACTCGGTATATCCCAGGATCCGGCCGATTTCCTTCATGGTGAGTTCTTCAAAATAATACAAAGAGACTGCGAGTTTTTCCTTTTCCGGCAGTTCCATGATCGCTTTGGCCACATGGTCGCGAATCTCGGAAAGACTGATCGCGGCAAACGGATCTTTGTCACTGTCGGTGAACGAATCCGTAATACCGGTATCCATGGTTCCCGGTGCCTTCTGACGAAGAAATTCGATATCCATAAAGGTGACGGTTTTGGTCTCGTCAAGCAGCTTGTAAAATCCGTCAAGCGAGATGTCCATAAATTTGGCCGCTTCTTCATCGGTGGCGGGCCGGCCCAGTTTTTTTTCCAGGTTGGAATAGGTTTTTTCAAGGGCGGTTACCTTTCTCCGGATCGATCTGGGCATCCAGTCAAGGGAACGGAGTTCATCAAGCATTGCCCCTTTTATACGGAATTCAGCGTATGTCTTGAACTGAACATTTTTGGAAGTATCAAATTTATCTATTGCATCGATCAGACCGATGATTCCGCTGCTGATCAGGTCGTCAATTGCAACGTGCGGCGGCAGTCTGGAGGTTAAACGGGCGGCAATATACTTGATCAACGGCGTGTAGTTTATGATCAGGTCATTGCGCTTCTCCGCATCCAGTCGCCCGGACCGGCTGAAATAGGCCTGAGTGTAATCTTTTAATTTTGGGGATTGGTGTTTATTCATGCCTGACTTTGTAAATATTCGGCTTTATGCCGGAAAACAGCTAGAACCACCAAATTGTAAATGTTTGGCAGCGCTTCACAGGGAGGTGAGCAGGCTGATCAGCAGATAAGCGCAGACTTCGATACTTTGGTATGCTGGGCAGCCTGATCGCCTTCCTGTGGAGTGCTGCCGAATATTTACCTTCCTGTGGAGTGTTGTCGAATATTTACCTGACTTTATAGATTGAACAGCCCCTGCCAGAAAAATTTAATATTACCGTCCGCCTTGAGGTCCGGATCTTCCCGGCTGATCCGGTCCGAGAGTTTTTTGAATTTTTTGCTTGATGCTGAATCAGGGTATAACTCCACCACAAGGCGTTGTTTCTTAACTGCTAATAGTAATTTATTATCATAAGGAATAAATCCAAGAAAATCCAGGGAAAGTGTATTTAAAAAACGATCAGCCACCAGGCTTAACTGACGAAAAACCGCCAGAGCTTCTTTTTCTGAACGGACGAGGTTTATCAGTATCCGGAATTTTTTAACGTCATGACGGGTGGACAGTACTTTGATCATTGCATAGGCATCTGTTAGAGATGTAGGCTCCGGAGACAAGAGGATGATGCGCTCCTGGGCCGCCAGAGTAAAATAGATCACGTTGTTGTTGATGCCGGCTGCAGTATCAATGAGCAGGATGTCGATTTTGCTCCCCAGAGACTCCATTTCACCAAGAAAGTAGAGTTTCTGACTTTCCGTCAGATTTGACATTTCCATTATCCCGGAACTGGCCGGAAGTATAAAAATTCCTCCAGGGCCTTCAACCAGGACATCCGGCAGGGCCTTTTCGCCGATAAAGACATGATGCAGGTTGAATCTGGGCGTAAGACCAAGAAGGACATCGACATTTGCCAGGTTCAGGTCTGCGTCAAGGACAAGCACCTTTTTCCCTGCTTTACTGAGGGAATAGGCCAGATTCGTGACAACATTGGTCTTCCCGACGCCCCCCTTTCCGCTGGTTACGCAGATCACCCTTGGCATGGAACCGCTTTCTGTCAGTTTATCATAAATAGTTGAACCCTGAACAGTTGCAAGCTGTGTTTGAGTCATCATCTTTTCCAATGTCTCTGCTTGGTTCATTCTGTTTCCTTTGATTTTAAATAGTTGTTTAGGTAGAAGGCCGAAGGTATAAGGTAGAAGGTTGAAGGTATAAGGGCAAACGTCTGTTAACCTTCAGCCTAAATCCCTTCAACCTTCTACCTTCTACCTAAAACCTTCAACCTAAAAATTTTCATCATGAGGCCATGGCCGTGTTCCAGCCCTGTCCGAAGAGTTTGTTGATAAAGTCATACGAGGCCATTTGAAAGTCTTCCGGAACCCGTTGGCCCGTGCATACACACGAAACCGGCAGGCATGATGAAACAACCTGCTGACAGAGTGCGGCATATGCCCTGGTTTCATCCAGTTTAGTCAGTATGATTCCATTTACTGAAAGCGGACTGTAAGCATTAGTCATACTGGCCAGATCCTCTTTTTTAGTAGTGGCGCTTATGACCAGGTATGGGTTAATGGAATTAAGAGGCTCAAACCAGCTTTCAAGTTCGGGAACGTGCCTGCTGTCATATGGACTTTTCCCTGCTGTATCGATTATGATCAGGTCTTTGTCACTGTGTTTTGCAACAGCTTTTACCAGGTCCTGTTTTCTTAAAACAATTTCGCATGGTAATTTCATGATTTGTGAATAGGTTCGGAGTTGGTCCGTGGCGCCTATCCTGTAACAATCCATTGAAATAAGCGCCACTTTGCGTCTTTCCCGCAGACTGAACCATGCTGCAATTTTGGCGACGGTTGTGGTCTTGCCCACACCTGTTGCCCCAACAAGGCATATTAACGTTTGCGGTTTTTCCTTTACCTGATGCGTCAAGGGAATGACCTGAACCTGTTTGATGAGTTCATTTCGCCACCTTGTCACTTCTTTTGGGTCTGGTTTATCGGGTATTGTTTCGGTCGGTACGTGGGGAATCTGTTTTTTGTTTTCAGGGGGAGATGTTGCTTTTGAAGTAATATGCGTATTTAAAAGAGCGGAGAAACGTTTCTTAAGATCCAGGGCCTCCAAACTTGCAGGCTGTTGTTTTATTATTGGGATCTCGCCGGGAATCAATATGGCCTTTTCAGGAGTTAAGGAGTTTGATGCCTTTTTGATAATATCATTTTTAGTCCGCTTTTTCGGTGCGTAACCGTATTCCGTAACAGGAATCTCAACCGGTTGCCGCTCCTTGCCGTCATAATCTATGGCAGCCACAACTTCGACAAGGGACGAGTTGTGATTTTTCTTTTTACCGTTACGTCTTGATGGGGAAATGTTCCTCGTTGTGAGGATAAGAGCGTCATTTCCCATTTCATTTTTGATCATGGCAAGGGCCGTCCTGGTGTCCGGGGCCTCAAATCTTTTGATCCTCATAGTCCAGTACTCTATGATAATTGTTTTTGTGATTTTTTGATTGAGTATTTAAATCCCAACAAGCCTTTGAATCTCTGAACCCTGAACCTCTTAACCTTTATCTACCCCTTCGGGTTAACTTCAATGGTGCCCAGTGACCGGATTTTCGCCTGTGTTGTCAGCTCGCTGTGCGAGATTACCGTGACCTGTGGCATGAACTGTTTAATAAAGCGCTGCAGATGCATGCGTATGACAGGCGAACAGATCACAAGGGGCGGATAGCCCTCATTGGATATTTTTTCAACCGATGTCCCGATTGAGTCAAGAATTTGTGTTGCCAGATTCGGTTCAATGGACAGGTAGGCGCCATGATCGCTTTTTCGGATTGATTCACGGATAAGATCCTCGACTTTGGTGGCCAGTGTCAGTACGGAGAGGTTTCCTTCCTCGTCAATAAAGGCGCTGACAATTGATCTGGCCAGTTTCTGCCGCACGTACTCGGTCAGGGTGTCCGGGTCCTTACTTATATATGCAAAATCAGCCAGTGTCTCGCAGATTGTGAGAAGATCGCGGATCGAGACCCGCTCCCGTAAAAGATTCTGGAGAACTTTCTGCACTCCGCCCAGGCTAAGCAGGTTCGGAACCAGTTCTTCAATCACCTTTGGATGGGTTTTGGCAAGATTATCAAGGAGTTTCTGTGTGTCCTGACGACCGAGCAGTTCATCTGCATGTGCCCTGAGCAGCTCCGTCATGTGAGTGGCCACAACGGTTGACGGATCGACCACGGTATAGCCGGCCACCTGGGCCTCATCCTTCTTGTCTTCAGTAATCCATATGGCTGGAAGCCCGAATGCCGGCTCTTTTGTCGGAATTCCATCAATTTTGCGTTTAGCTGCTCCGGAATCCATGGCAAGGAGATATTCCATCATCACATCTCCGCGGGTGATTTCGATTCCCTTGAGCAAAAGGACGTATTCATCCGGTTTGATCTGGAGATTGTCACGTACGTGAAGGGGCGGAATGATCAGACCCATTTCCATTGCAAACTGCCTTCTAATGGCCCTGATTCGTTCAAGGAGGTCACCTTCCTTGGTTTCGTCGACCAATGGAATAAGAGCGTAGCCCACCTCGAGTTGCAGTGTGTCCAGAGGCAGAAGGCTCTCAACCGTTTCCGGCGCTCCAGGGGGAGGTTCGGTTTCTTTTATTTCTTCCTCCTTTTCTTCTGTTTTCCTCTTGGCTTCATTTTGAAAGGCGAAGAATGCCAGGCCTCCCATTAGCGTTGCCAGTATGAGAAACGGGACGTGAGGAAGGCCGGGTATCAATCCGAACAGGAAGATAATCCCTGATGTAACGGCCAGGGCCTGCGGCTGCAACCCGAACTGTTTGGCGAATTCCGATCCCATGCTCTTGTCCGAGGCTGCGCGGCTCACGATTATACCGGCCGAGGTGGAGATGATAAGGGCCGGAATCTGGGATACCAGGCCGTCTCCAATAGTCAGGAGGGTGTAAGTCTCGGCTGCCGTGCCGAATGGCATGCCCTGTTTTAAGACACCGATTGCCCATCCGCCCATAATATTGATCACAATAATTACTATGGAGGCAATTGCCTCGCCGCGTACAAATTTGGCTGCACCGTCCATGGCCCCGTAAAATTCGGCCTGCCTGGAGATCTCCATCCTGCGATTTTTCGCGCCCTGCTCATCGATCAGTCCGGCATTCAAGTCCGCGTCAATGGCCATCTGCTTGCCCGGCATTGCATCAAGAGTGAAGCGGGCCGCCACTTCCGCGATTCGTCCCGAACCTTTTGTGATGACAATAAAATTGATCAGCACAAGAATCGCGAAAATGATAATGCCCACACCGTAGTCTCCTCCTATGACAAAATTGCCGAATGAATTGATCACCTGGCCCACCGCGCCTTTACCTTCATGTCCGTGCAGGAGGATCAGCCGAGTGGACGCGATGTTCAAAGACAGCCTGAACAGTGTCGAGATCAGGAGCACTGAAGGAAATGAGGAGAAATCAAGTGGCCGGGTGTTGTACATGGACATGAGCAGGATGACCAGTCCTATAGTGATGTTCAGAGAAAGAAGCAGGTCCAGGATAACTGTGGGCAGTGGAATAATCATGATTATGAGTATTCCGACAACACCGACAGCCACAATGAGACTCGTGGACTCCATGTTAAAGGTACTCACTCCTGGTATTGTCCCAGTATTGTCAGCCATCTTTTTGCTTCCGGTTGTTTTGGTGGGAACAGCCCACCCTGCAAAATTCTTTTATGTTATTCGTTTTTCTACCGTAACGGTCTGAAATTACGACTTGCCTTGTAAACGTTCACAGGTGCTGTAGCTGTGCGTGATCAGGGCAATCAGCTATAGTCAACCTATGCTGGTTGCCCTGATCACGCGCAGGTAAGCGAGCCTGCGAGACTCCGGATGCAGTGCCTGTGGACGTTTGCAATCATGCGCTTTTTTGTTTGAGGCTGTAGACATATGCAAGCACTTCCGCCACTGCCTCGAAAAGGTTTTCGGGTATGGAATCGTCTATGTCCACGGTCTTGAAAAGGGCCTGGGCCAGAGGCATGTCTTCCACGATCGGAATGGAGTGCTCGGCAGCGACTTCTCTAATACGTCTTGCGATAACACCTGCGCCTTTGGCAACCACCACAGGCGCACTCATTGTAAGGCTGTCATACCGAAGTGCGACTGCCAGTCGGACCGGGTTTGTAATAATTACATCTGCGGACGGCACTTCCTCCATCATTCTTCTTCTGGCCATTTGCATCTGGATCGACCTGATTCGTCCTTTAACCTGTGGGTCACCCTCTGTCATCTTGGCTTCTTCCTTGACCTCCTGCTTGGTCATTTTCATTTTGTTCGTGAACTGCCATTTCTGAAACGCATAATCCAAGGCTGCAAGGATAGCTATGATAATTGCGGCCTTTAAGAAAATCCAGAAAGAGGTCTTTACTACGAATACAAAAATCGGAAAAGGCTCCTGATCCATAAGAGGCAGGAGCGAGGGCATGGATTTTTTTACTTCGTAAAAAGCCACTGCGCCGATAAATATTATTTTTAAAATGGATTTGATCAAATGGGCAAGCGTCTGCATGGAGAATTTGTTTTGAACGCCCTTGATCGGGTCTATTTTTTTGAGGTCGGGCTTAATCTTTTCCCCTGTGAAAATTATCCCGATCTGAGCGTAATTGGCCGCAAGCGCGGTCACCAGGACCACGGCCATAACGGGCGCCACGATCATGGTGGAATAAAGCATGCTTTCGCGGGTTATTGTGACCATGTTGTCCTTGATGATTTCAATGGTATGAAGATTCCCGAGATAATGCCTTAGCAGCATGTATAAACGCTCCAGCATGAAGTCGCCTAAAAAATACAAGGTCAAAAGGCCGGCAAGAAGCACTGCGGCAGACGGGATTTCCATACTTTTTGCCACATCGCCTTTTTTCCTGGCGTCGGCAAGGCGCCGCGCGGTAGGTTGTTCGGTTTTTTCCTGTCCGGTACTCTCTTCAGCCATCTGTCAGCCCACCATCCCGTAAACGTTCATCCCATGCCCATGGTCATCCTGGTAAGCAGCCGGCCCAGCATGTCAAAATTCCTGACCATTATCGGAAGAAAAAATCCAAAAGAGAGACCGACAAAAATTAAGCCTAAAGAAATGTTTAAAGGCATTCCAACGATCAGGATCGGGATTTGCGGCACGGTCTTGGCCACAATGCCCATGGCTACGTGGGAAAAGATGAGGACAGCGCCGGCCGGCGCCATGATCTTTACGGACAGAACGAACATGTGTACAACACCCCGCATCATTCCTTGGTATGTGGCATCCGTCAGGTGAAGTTTTCCGGGTTGTACCCAGTTAAAGCTTTCCACCAATGTCTGAAAAAAGATGTGATGCCCGTTGACGCTCAAGAAAAGAAGAATTGCGACTAGATTCAAGAGTTGGCCGATAAGGGGTATCTGGGTTCCGAATTCAGGGTCCATGGCGGCTGCCATTCCCATGCCCATTTGAACACCCACCATCTGACCTGCAATCTCAGTGGCTGCAAATACAAACCTTGTAAAGAGGGCAAGGGTTGCCCCGAATACGATTTCATTGGCCGTGAACAGTACGAATCCCAGGACTGTTACGGGCAGTTCGGAAGGATTTACATCTACTGCCGGAATCAATAGCAGGCTGGTTAAAAGTGTGAACAGTGCCTTCACCTTGCCCGGGACGCTTCGGGAGCCGAGCACGGGCATGAAAAAGACCAGCGGCCCGACCCTGGTGATGATAATTACCAGGCTTAAGAACTGATCCAGTGTCCAATTGAGCAGCGCAGTATCAACCATGGGTTAGCGGCAAATGGTTAAAGTGGTTGTTAATCTTCTCATCTTATCAATTCCGGCAGGCGTATGATCAAGTCGCTTGTATAATCAGTCAGTTTAATCATCATCCATGAAGCAAAGAAGAGGAGAGCAAGCATAACACCAAAAATCTTGGGTACAAACGTAAGTGTCATTTCGTTAATCTGGGTCGTGGCTTGAAATATGGCGATCAGCAACCCGATCGCCAGCCCTACCAGGAGAAGCGGCGCAGACAGAAGAAGGGCCATTAAAACCGCATTCTGTGCCAGGTTAATGACTTCAAGCGCTGTCATTTTGAATCAGACTCCGAAACTTTTAACTAAAGAACCTACAATCAGGTGCCAGCCGTCTACCAGAACAAAGAGAAGCAGTTTAAAGGGCAGAGAGATCATGATGGGCGGCAGCATCATCATGCCCATTGAGAGGAGAACACTGGCAACAACCATGTCAATGACCAGAAAAGGGAGAAACAGGACAAAACCGATCTGGAAAGCGGTTTTCAGTTCACTGATCATAAATGCCGGAACCAGGATCGATGTCGGCACTTCAGCCTCGCTTTCCGGTTTTGACGCCTTGGCAAAAGAAAGAAAGAGCGCCAGATCCTTTTCCCTCGTCTGTTTGAACATAAATGTGCGCAAAGGCTTGATGCCTTCCTTGAATGCCTGTTCCAGGGTGATCTCTTCAGACAGGTATGGTTTGACCGCAATATCGTTGATCCGGGTCATTACCGGCATCATGATAAAAATCGTGAGAAATAATGCAAGGCCTGCCAGCACCTGGTTTGGAGGCTGCTGCTGTGTTCCCATGGCATGTCTTAAAAAGGAAAATGCGATAATGAGTCTTGTAAAACATGTCATCATGAGCAGAATCGAGGGCACCATGGAAAGCACGGTGAAGATGAGAAGGATTTCCACAAGCGTTGACACTTTCTGCGGACTGTCAGCCTCATTTAGACCTATTTGAAGGGTGGGCAGGGTCACTCCATTACAGATTGCCGGCAGGATGCAGCCGGCAAGGAGGACAAGACCGAGGGCCGGTGTCAATAGATTGAACCTGGGCGGTCTTTTCGCGTGATCCGTGGAGAGAGTCGGCGCTGTTTTTTTCAGGTGGAAGCGGTTCATCTCTCGCATTAGTCCTGTTGTCTGGGGCTCTTTGGGAGACCGGCTTTTTTAAGAATCGAAGAAAACGAGAAGATCGGAGATGCGGAACCGCCTTTCTCGTTTGCGCGTGCATAGTCAAGCAATTCTCCGGAGTTTTCAAGCGTGGTCAGCATGTTGATCTGCTGTTCTGAAATCCCTATCACCACAAAGTCTCCAGCGATATTAAGGACAGAGACGTATTTTTTATGGGCAACCATGCGCGTGTCCAGAATCTTTATCAGGGATCCGCTTTTTTCACTACCCTGCGTAAGACCCAGCTTTCTGAACCAGAATATGATAAGAAGCATGATGCCGATTACCAGTCCCAATGAACCTATTACCTTGAGGCTCATCATCAAAAGAGAACCGGTTTCCTTAAAGTCAACAGCGGGAATCGCGGGGGGGGCCAGGGCAGTCGTGGTCATTTCAGACGCATCGTCGGACATCTCCAAGGCCGATGCAAAGACTACCTTGACCGGCACGAGACAAAGCAGAACCAGGAACAGGCAGATGTGTGCCGCCATTTTTTTATCAGACTTGCCTCTCATGCCTTGTCCTGTTATCCCGTAACCGTTTAGAGATGTCCATACTTTTACTTTATCCCATGTTTTTTATGCGGTCGGCCTGACTGATGATCTCGGTGATACGAACTCCGAAACGTTCGTTCACAACAATCACTTCACCCTTGCCGAGCAGTTTGTCGTTTACATAGATTGCCACTGATTCACCGGCAGCCTTGTTAAGTTCAACAACCGACCCCTGGGTCAACTGCAGCATCTTGTTGATTATCATGTCTGTATGGCCCAGTTCAACTTTCAACTCCAGCGGGATGTCAAGCAGGAAATCGAGATTCTGGGATTCGCCGCCGTCAGCGGAACCACCGCCCGGATCATCGCCGGACGCTTGTGCGCCTCCTTCTGCATCACCCTTTGTCATTGCAGCGGCCCAGTCATCACCGGAAGGCCCGGAGTCGACCGCTTCGGCGGAAGTCTGTCCATCCAAGGCGTCAGACCATGCATCATCTAAAGATTCATCACCCATTTTTCAGTTTCTCCTTCAGCTTTGTCTCAGGTTGCGGTTATACCGCTCAGTCTCTTTCCGGATCAAGCACTTTACGCTTGATAAGAAATGCCTTGTTCCCACGGTACATTCCAGGTGAGCCCATGTATTTGCGCATATTGGAAACAAATGCCGGCAGGAGATCATCTTTGCGTCTGTCAAGCTGCAGGATGTCGCCTGTTTCCAGTCCCAGTATATCGCCTGCCGTGATCTCGGCCTTGCCGAGAATTACCTTGAACTCTACCGGACTGTTTAAGATTGTTTCTTTGAGAATCCGTTGTGTGAGTAGATCCTCTTCGCTTTGCTCTCTCTGGAAAGTGGTCATAAGTTTGGTTTTGACCTTTTCCAGGTTGGAGAGTGGTATGCATGAAGTGATGCTGCCGACCGCCCGTTCCATGTCCATTTCGTAACGGTTGATGATAACCACGTCTTCCGGTTCACAGATTTTTGCGAACTGCGGGTTGATTTCGCTGCGGATATATTGAACCTTGGTTGGATAAAGGGTGTACCATGCCTTTTCCAGATCAGAGAGAAGGTGGTTGACTATCCGGCGGATCAATCGCTGTTCGATGGCCGTGAAATCACGGCCTTCAATTCTGGCGGTCCTTGTGCCGCTGCCGCCGAGAAAGGTCTCTACAATGGCAAAGACCAATTTAGGTTCGATCACAAACAGGGCATGGCCCCTGAACGGATCCATTTTAAATATCTGCAGACTGCTCGGAACAGGCAGGGTCCTGACAAAGGCGCCAAAACGTTCCAGTTCCATGGGCACGGAAGTGACGTCGATTATTCGGCGGAGTGTGTTGGAAAGAGAAGTCCTGATAGATCTCAGGAAAACGTCGTTGATAACGTCAAGGGACGGCATCTTGACCTGGACGATTCTTTCCTGCCTGGCGAAATCGTAGGCCGTATAACCTAACGCTTCGTCATCTATCGGTTCTTCAGGTTCCTCTACATCGCCGCCGGAAATACCTTTTAATAAGGCATCGACTTCATCTTGACTTAGGATTTGTTCCATAATCGTTCCAGGGGTTCCGCGTTACTGGACAACGAATTCCGTGAAGTAGATATTCCTGATTCGTTCAGGTCGCATGACCTGATTGAAACGTTCTAAGAGTTCGTCCTTTATCTGGATTTTGCCCTCCGGCGTCATGACTTCTTCGAATGTCATGCTTGTAAGCATCATGATAACCACGTCTTGTAATTTGGGAGAGGCCTTGGTTGCCACTTTGACAGCCTCGGCGGATTCAAGTTCTATTTCGACTTTAAGTTTAAGATACCGCTTTCCCTGTGGATGGGCCAGATTTACGACAAACTCTTCCAGTTGGAACATCTCGCCTATAGCCTTCAACGGATCCATTTGTTCCTCGATTTTTTCCTCTCCCTCTATAACGGGTTGGGGCGCAAAGAATTTGGTATAGGCAAAGAATCCGCCGCCTCCAAGAGCCAGTATTACGACACCAAGGATAATAAATAAGAATTTTTTTGATTTTTTTTTCGGCGTCTCTTCTTCTGCCAGAGCATCAGGTCCATCAGCCATGATCTGTTTCTCCAATATTTTCGTAAAGGTAGTTATACCTCTTCAAGGGGGTACTGAAAATAGTCCAGTACCTTTAAGGAATTCCTGTTTATCCGGGTTACGGTTTCCGGTTTTGCCGGGTGTCTACCGGAAGACACAACTTGAAAGAGAACTATTACCTTGATTTTAGGCAATTCTCGTGCCAAACATGGCAAAAAACACTCATCCTTGGGATAACCTATTGTTTTTTATGGTAATTGTCTGGCAATATGAGTATGTCTATCCGGAATTAATTCGTCCGATTAATAAGATTTTCGTCATATTTTTGACTCTTCCGGGAGTCGATGACATTTGATTTTATCAATGTTATGGGTTCCTGGTTAGATTGATGAAAAGCGCAAAACGACCAATCTTGAACCATACAACCTTCTTATAGTTGACAATCTACCGTTTTTGTTGCATCTTTATTTAAAAAAGGAGTAAGAATCGCATGTATCTACAACAGCTACTGACTATTATTGGCAAAGAAAGAGAAAAGGAACTCCCGACATGCATTACGGATCTGGTTGAAAACGGCCTTTCGCAGGACAGGTTCACTGATGAAGAGTTTAGACCGGGCCGCCATGAAATAACACTCTTTCTTGCTGCCTGGTGCCGTCGAATCGGCCTGGGGGAGGAGTATTACCGCGATTGGTTGATTGATTACAGCCTTGATGTTCTGGGGGGCATTTCCACTAGTTCTCCCTCTCAGATTCGTCACAGCACCAAGTCAACCATAAAGTACGTCCATCGTTCCGATGTTGACTTTTCCTGCCATTGTCAACGCAATATTTTCAAAGCCGTCTGTGGCCCCGACTGCCCACTCTATTGGGAGATGGAGACTCTTCACAAACAGGAACTCGATATAAAGCGTAAACGGCTTGAAGAGGACAAACGGATCAAGGAAGAGGGCATGCCTGTTCTGGAAAAAGTGAGCGTTAAAGAGCAACATAAGGAGAAATTTGAGAAGGCGGTCGAGCAGATTCAAAAATATCTTAAAGAAAGCCGAACAAAAAAAGAAATTGTCGATCTTCTCAAGGAAAAAGGATACAAGACCCGTACCGGCCGCGAATGGACTACCTCAGTTTTACAAATTTTAATAAAGGAAAAAGGATGGGGTGCGAAACGGCTTAAAAAATCGATTAAATTGACCGTTACACAGCAATATAAGGAACAATTTGAGGAGGCGGTCAAGCATATTCAAAGATATCTTAAACAAGGCCGAACAAAAAAAGAAATTGCCGACCTTCTTAATGAAAAAGGATACAAGACCAGTACAGGCCGTGAATGGAAAGCCAATGGCATCAACATAGCCATGGAAACAGGCGAGTTGAAAGGTAACCGTTCAAAACGTATAACCAAATGAAAAATAAAGCCTAGCTGGACTTTCGCCTTCCTTTTGATCCAGCTTGATTCCGTAGAGAAAACCTATAGGTCCTATCGGAGTGATGTACCTTAAGCCCCCTCCAACCGAGGAGCGTAATTCGTTATCCAACCCTGCCTTGTCATACGTTTCAGTCACACGTCCTACATCGTAAAACAGGGTGAGTTCAAAATTGCGGCATAGGTCGATTCTTGCCTCCAGGCTTCCATTTATAGCTGTACGCCCCCCCACCGGATCTCTATTTGTATCATAACAGAGCATATTTTTTTCAAACCCGCGCACGTCCGAGATGCCGCCGAGAAAAAAAAGTTGGTCATCCGGGACGTTATTTTTTGAGTTGAACGGTTCGATGTGACCTACCCGGCCAAGGCACGCAAAGGTCAAAACACGCAAGGGAGAAACATACCATCTAAAGTCAATACGGGATTTCAGAAAATCATCAAGAGAATTCGAAGCTCCCTTGGAGATACCGGCGGACAAGGATAAAAAGACTCCCTTTGCGGGACGGACAAAGGAATCCCTGGTATCGTAGCTGATGGAAGGTGTGGTTAACAGGAGGACTCTTGGTTTTAATTGGTCACTATTATGTTCAAGCGTCTCTGTTTCCGCCGTTCCTGAATCGCGTATGAATTGATCCCTGTATTCAAAATCAAAATTTAAGCCTGCGGCAAGGTATTGAGACCATTTTCGGGTAAATCCGAGGGAAGAACCATAGGCCATGGTTCCAAAATTTTGATTGAAATCCTCCTTTTGTTCTAAAAAAAGGCCGATGTCTGCGGAGATCCGTGAGCCCAGAAGCCTCGGTTCTTTGACTCCCATTTCAGCAAGATAGCCGGTTTGGCTCATCTCCCCTGCCAACCATCCGTCTTTATTTGCTCCAAAAAGATTATGATCCCCGGCCTCTGCATTCATAAAAAAACCTTTTTCGCTTTCAAAGCCTCCACCCGCTTCGACAAAGTACGGTTTTTTTTCCTTAAACTCAACAAAGAGAGTGCTTTTTTCTTTTTTTTCCTTTAGTCCGATGGATTTAAACTGAACTGAGTCAAATATCTCCATATTTCGGAAGTTTTGTTGTGCTTGAACCATTTGTGTCAGAGAGAACGGGTCCCCCGGCTTTATCTCGATCTCGTTTTCCAGGATTCTTTCCCTGGTTCGAAAGTTGCCCTGATAGTATATCCGCCCTACTGTCACATATGGTCCTTTATCAACGCTATATATCACTTCGGCCCTGGATTGATCCCGGCTGATCGAGACTTCCCCTTTTACACTGACGTGGGGATAGCCTTTTTCAGAAACCAGGGAGGACAAGGCATTTTCATCACTTTGAACCATGTACTGCCGAAACGGCGCCCCCTCTTTCAGACGGATGGCTTCACAGGCCTCTTCCTCCGTGACAACCGTATTACCGCGGATGTCCACTGAAGAGACAAGCGTTTTGACCCCTTCTTCGATTTCGAGCCTGACAGCTACATTTTTTTTATCTTTGCTCCATGTCACTTTTTTTTTGACCTGTGCGTCCATATATCCTTGCTTGAGATAGAGTGATTTGATCGCAATCATGTCCTTTTCCAGGGTCTCAGGAATATACACACCCTTTTCAAGGAGTCCCGGCAATCGGGTCAGTATCTGTTTGCTTAGATCCTTGTCCTCTATGGCGTTATTTCCCGCAAGCTCGATTGAACGGACAATCGAGCCAGGGCCTTCGTCAATAACAAGCCGGATTGCCCTGATGGTCTTGTCGCCATCGGTTTTTGTCTTGGTTTCAATATCTACCTTGGTCTCAAGATAGCCTGCCATCCTGTATCTATCCTTGATGTTTCCGACACTTTTCTTCAGCCCAAAATCGTTTTTGTTTCCATTATCAAAAAGTGCCATATCTTTTTCCAGGGTAAAGTCCCAAAACTCGTCATTACCGATAAATTCAATATCATACCGGGCCCCTTCATGAATTGTCACAAAGACTGAAACGCCTCGCCCCTTAACATTTTGTTCTGTCTTGAAATCGATCAGGACATCCGGGTACTTTTTCCGCCTGTAATATTGGGTCAGGTACTTTATGTCTTTTTTGAGATATTCTTCAATAAACCGACCCGGACTTCCAATGAGCAACGATGCGCGCCAAATTTTCATTTTCAGCTTGAGCTTTGTGTCAGAGAATGCCCGATTCCCGGTGAATTCGAGCCGTTCAAGCGTATCATAAGGGCCTTTGTCGATTTTTACATGAACTACGAAAAAACCATCTGCTGAATCTTTGCCCGCGCTTAAATTAATCTTTGGACCAGGGAACCCTTCCCGCTGAAAAAGATTTTTAATCAACGCCTCTTGCTCGGACAGTTTCTTTTTAACATAAACGTCACCCGTATAGATGGTCATGTTATTGAGTATTTCTCGCGCAAAAAGGGGATATTGCCCGCTGATCTTGATGTCTTTGATTAATCGAAACGGAGTCAGGTGGAACATGATCGTGATTTGTTCCTGTTCCTCGACAGAATCCACATTGATTTTCCTAAATTTTTTAGACAATTTTAGTGCGTCAAGGGACTCTTGAAGGTCAATAGCTGAAAATCGGTCCCCTTTTCGAAGAAAGATCAGGCTTTCGGCCATCTCGATCCAATCAGTTTTATCACCGGTAACATCGTGAATATCAACAAGAATTTTAGAGATAACCGGGGCATCAATTGACACAGCCCAAGAGTCTTTATCGTTTAATAATAATGCATGACCAAAGGCAGCAGACCCTGCAAATATGGACAGAAAACAGATAATAAATAAATTAATTTTAATAATCCATTTACAATGCATTGCTTGTTTTCTCCTCTGCCTAACGAAACTCAAGTCTAAACCGCAAATTTCCACCAAAAACCCCTTTGCTGTCCTGAAATCCGCCTATCAGAATATGCTCAAGAAACTTGTATTCCGCAATTGCACGTTGACTTATTTCACCGTCCTCCATTTCCGTGGCGTATTTGACAGTTAGCCGCCTGGAAAGATTCTCACCGACCGTTATTTTGATGTTTTCTAAGGGTTCTTCATCCGTCTGAGTTTTGGTTTCCACCTCCAGAATATCAAGACCTGTAACGTCCTGGATATCCTCTCCGAATGTTGAGAAAATGAGCTCGGAAAGCATTTGAGTTGTAGTCTGAGATGCGCCTCCTTCCCCTTCAATAAGCTCATGCGTGGTTTTGCCAAAGACCAGGAGAGACAGGATGTCACCGTCTGTTTCCAATGGATCGGATGTGAGCTTAAAGACAAGCTGATCGAGCGCGCCGGAGATATTCAAATATATCAACCAGTCTCTAATTTGAGTTTCACTTTTTATATCCAGGATCGGTTCGGTCTTGTAGGGATTCACAAAATCTATGGCCCCCCTTTTGACCACAAAGGTCTTTTGCTTATATTCGATTTTTCCGGATTCAATCTCGGCCCGGCCGCTGATGACCGGATTGTTCAGGTCTCCTGTAATGTGAAGATCAGGAGCAATCTCCAGATGGGCGAGATTGTTGTCAACTATAAAGGGGTGCCGGTGTTTGACCGAGATGTCCATGGTTGTATTTTTGAGAAAGGGTTGCGTGAACTTCGTCGGCAGCGGTGCCTCTTCACGCTTTTTCTTTTGAACCGCATGGATTAGGTTCAAGTCCACATCCCTGTAATATGTCCCTTCAAGGATAACAATTTCTCCCTGAATTGTCGATTTATCCCGAGTTCCGCAAATCTTGAGTTCGGTGTTCAAGAGCATATCCACTGTGTCTGGAACTTGCAGGGGAAGCGCATTCGCGTTTACGTTCATAATGACCTTGACAGGCTGAAAGGCCTTAAGGTCGATCTTGCCTGCCAAGTCAAACCGGCCGGCATCCAACCGGCCCTTAATCGGATCGACTGTAATGGTATGTGAATTAAGGTGAATTCGACCGTTAAGATCGTGGATTTTCTGCAGGAGCGTGGGAACCGTAAATGCGATTTTTTCCAGCGCTATCTCGGCCTGGATATCCGGATGAGCATGGGTCCCTCCAATGGTGGCGGACAGGGCAAGGTCGCCTGTGGCATCAGAAAAACCCTCAACGAATAAACCCGCCGCCTCCAAAGGGATGCGCCCCTCCATCTGAAGGGCGAGCGGGCCGTTAAGTGTCCCTGTGCCTTTTATATCGATCTCACCTTTTTTGAAAAGAAAAAGGTGAGATAAAGGGATCGTGATCGTGTCCTTATCTAGAAAAATTTTGAGATTTTGGGCGTGGACAATCTCTTTGTCTTTGAAAAAAAGGGCCAGTTTCGAAAGATCCAGCGAGGCTTTCACATGATCCATTGATTTCACGTTTCCACCGGCTTTAATTTTTCCTGTCAGGGTAGCTTTTATATCCGGTTGATTTGCGATCTTAAAGTAAGGGGAAAGGTCGGTTTCATTAAATAAAATGGAGGCTGAGAAGTCCTTTTTAAAGACATGTATCCATCCCGCTCCATTAAAGGCAGACCCCTGGTTACAAATGGCAATTTGTGAAACCCGTAATATTCCCGCCTTATCCAGGCCGGCATTCAACCGGACTTTTCCGATCTTTATTTCTCGGAAACAAAGATCGTCTCCCTTTAGAACAAAATCAAGAACCGGCTGTTTTATTGAGCCGGAAACATTGCCTTTTAATCCGAGTTTCCCATGGGCTTTTTGTACACCAATAGATGACAAAATACCGGTAATGCTTGGGGCGTCCAATGTGAGTGTTGCACCCAGTTCTTCGGAAGAGAGATCAATATGGCCGTTTGTCTGAAATTTGATGTCACCTGTTTCCACCACAAGGTCTTTGAGTGTTGCAACCCCTTGATTCAGGCTTGCCTCTGACTTCAGATGCACATCAATTGGAGCGGTGCCCGGACCGGCGGTGAAGTTTGTTACAGAAAGCTCCATTCCAATTCTTGCAGACAGGGTTTGAGGAGAAATTCCTTTTCCACAGACAGATAGAGATGACTGAACAATCCCTTCAACCGGTTTGACACCAGGGAACAACTCTTCAAGCCTTATTTTTTTTTGTCTTATAAAGGCATTGTACGATACGGCTTTCAGATCTCTTTGCGGGTCAAGAAATCCGTTCTTAAAGGCGTCTCGCAAATCTATTTCTCCTTGTATATTGAGATCTCCTGAAGCCACATGTGCCTGCAATTTGTTGAGGGTAAGGAATCGATTCAAAAGTCGGCAATCGAGGTCGATCCCGTCAACCTGTTGTCCTGAAATGATGCCTCCTCCGTAGGAAAGGCGCCATATAACCTGTGGATTATCCAGCGCGCCCCGGGCGTTCAATTGCATTTCAACCTGACCTGTTGACATCGGTTTCAGACAAACGGCTTGTTGTATTTCGGCAAGAGAGGCGGAAAGGTCGAGTGTGAGGTCCATAATGGGCTTATTAAAAACATCTCCTATGTTCCCGTATAGTGTAATCTCAGAAGATGTGGCGCCTGAGCACAAAACAAGGGGGTCGATCCGGCCATCCTTGAGCGTTGCCTTTAATTTAAACCGGTCGAATTCGGTTTGGATTTCAGAACCCTTCAAATGTCCTTTGCCAATGCAAAACAGGAGATTTCCCGATCGTTTCAAGAAATCCCCGTCAGCAGCGAGATCAATGTTGTCTGCCGAGGCATTTAGATTTTCAGCAACTGACTCAAAATGGACGGAACCTTGCACAAGTTTGAGGGACTTAAAAACAATGTTGAAAGGGAACCCCATGCCTTTTTCCCTTTTTGTTTTTTGTCCCGTGGCCTTTGAAGCAGGAAATGCGCGCATCAGATTGATTTTGTTTTTTTTGTCCACGCGAATCGTGGCCCAGGGTTTCTCAATAATCAGAGTTCCAATCGTGAGTTCTCCCTTGAAGAGTGTGGGCCAAGTGAAATCGACAAAAAAACGATCGCAACCCGCCATATCTTTACCAAACGGATCCTTAAGCAACATACGCCTTAACTCGAACTCGCCTTTCAGTAATGAAAAATGAAGTCCTTCACATAAAACCGCGCCGGGAATCAGGTCGTTGACTCTATCCTGGATAAGACGCCGGGCATGATCCGTTTTCATGTAGGACAGGATTCCAATAAACAGAAAAAGGATCAGACCAAAGAGGATTACTGTGCCAACGAAAATTTGTTTGATGCGTCTCGTCATAAAATTATCTGTTGTCCATTAAAAAACATTGGTAACCGGTCAGAAAGGGGTCAGTAATTTAGCGATGTGGACGAACCCTAACCCAGATAAACTGGAATTCTTTAAAGGTCCTGGATAAGTACCTTAGAAAATATTTTCTGCCAGAAACGCGCAGAAAATATTTTCTAAGGTACTAAGCGCTAACAGTTGTTTAAGTGGATTACCCTCAGTAATCCGCGACAAACCAGAAAAATTAACCTTGCTCCTCCTGATTTGAAACAGGCTGATTTTTTTGATAAAAATCGACCACGAGAAATACCGGAGAGCCAATATGATTGCTGCAATACTCAGTTGCACCGGTATATCAAAGGGTTGAGCAATTATTTATGCCATACTTTTTCATTTTTCAAAAGAAATTTTTTTTAACCGTTCAGAGGGGCACCCTTTGAACGGTTACGTTCAAGCTGTCCCGAGTCTGTCGGCGTAAAGAAAGCTCTTGGCAAGCGCCCTTAGTATTGATATTGTGCAATACAAAAAAGGTAATCGTTCCCCTGCGTCTCATTAATTCCTGCATTAGTTTCTGTTTGCTTACAGCATTTAAATTTCAAAAATTGATAATTGATCTCAAACAGGAAGCCCTAACCCGGAGGGCGCTATGTTCTCCGGGTTAGGCGAATAGTCGGTTTAAGTTTGTATTTTTAAAGGAGCAAGGAACATGGCAAAAACAGTAACAGAAAAAATATTAAAAAATCACCTGGTTGAGGGTCGTATGGAAAAAGGTGAAGAGATCGGCATCCGCATTGATCAGACCCTGACCCAGGATGCCACAGGCACTATGGCCTATCTTGAATTTGAAGCAATCTCCATTCCAAGAGTTCAGACCGAGCTGTCGGTCTCTTATGTGGACCATAATCTGGTTCAGTCTGATTTCAGGAATGGTGACGACCATCGGTTCCTTCAATCCGTTGCCCGGAAATATGGTCTCTACTTTTCTCCCCCCGGGAACGGCATTTCCCACCAGATCCACCTGGAAAGATTCGGCAGGCCCGGCAGGACTCTCTTAGGTTCCGACAGTCATACTCCCACAGGCGGAGGTCTCGGCATGCTTGCAATAGGCGCCGGAGGGCTCGATGTGGCCATGGCAATGGCCGGAAAGCCATTCTTCATGATAATGCCGAAGGTCTATGGCGTTAAACTGACCGGCCGATTGCCGGAATGGGTGTCAGCCCGGGACGTGCTTCTCGAACTGCTCAGGCAACTCTCCGTCAAGGGCGGTGTAGGATATGTCATGGAATATTTCGGCCCAGGCGTTAAAGAGTTATCTGTAACAGACCGGGCGGCCATAACCAACTTCGGTGCTGAACTGGGTGCCACCACTTCGGTGTTTCCGTCGGACGAGAACACTAAAAAATTTCTGGAAAGTCAGGGACGGGGCGGCCTGTGGGAAGAGCTTGCAGCTGATGAAGGCGCCTGTTATGACAAGGTGATTGAGATTGATATGTCCACACTGGAACCGCTTATCGCCTGTCCCTCATCTCCGGATAACGTGGTAAAGGTCCGGGAAGTGGCCGGTAAGCCCGTGTTTCAGGTGCTGGTGGGCTCATGCTCCAATTCATCGTTGCGTGATCTGATGCTTGTCTCCAAGGCGCTGGATGGTAAACAGGTACACAATGACGTGAGTTTCGAAATCAACCCGGGCAGCCGCCAGGTACTGGAAAACCTTACGGCCCAGGGATACATGCTCTCTCTGATCAAGGCCGGCGCCCGCATCCATCAGGCAGGCTGCCTGGGATGTATTGGAATGGGACAGGCGCCGGCCACGGATACAATTTCACTAAGGACCTTTCCCCGGAATTTTCCCGGCCGCAGCGGGACCAAAGACGACCGGGTTTATTTATGCAGTCCTGAAACCGCGGTTGCGTCGGCGCTCAAGGGGTGCATCACGGATCCGCGTGATCTGGGTGTATACCCTGAATTCAGTCTGCCTGAGAAGTATCTGCCCGGTGATCAACGGATCGAACCGCCGAAATCAGAGGGTGAAAGTACCATGATCATCCGTGGACCGAATATAGCGTCCTTCCCTGAGTTTGATCCTGTCCCCGAAACATGGGAAGGCACAGTGCTGTTAAAGACAGCGGATAATATTACTACTGATCACATCATGCCGGCAGGCGCTCAGATACTTCCGCTCAGGAGCAATATTCCAGCTATCAGTGAATTTGTATTTAACTCCATTGACCGGGAATTTGTTCAGCGGGCAAAGAGAGCAAGCAGCGGTATGGTTGTGGGAGGTGAGAACTATGGTCAGGGATCATCCAGGGAGCATGCCGCACTGGCACCGCGTTATCTTGGAGTGCGCGTAAAACTGGTCAAGAGCTTTGCACGCATTCATAAGGCAAATCTGATCAATTTCGGCATCCTGCCGTTTACCTTTACATCGGCTGAAGACTACGACATAATCGAGCAGGGTGCAAAGGCGGTTATTCCGGATCTAAGAAAAAATCTTGAATCCGGGGCAGAGGTCTTTGTGTTGGATGTAGCCGGCAATAAAATTAAAATCAGCCTGGATATCTCCACACGGCATCGTGAGATACTACTGGCAGGCGGTCTCCTGAACTGGGCAAGACAGTAAAGGGCCACAGTCGGCGCATCCGGAGTCTCGCAGGCTCGCTTACCTGCACGTGATCAGGGCGACCGGTATAGGTTACTATAACCGGGTCGCCCTGATCACGCACACCTGCACCGACTGTGGCCCTTTACCTCTGAACCCGGCGGGTATAATTTTTTGTACTTTTTTATCTCTGGTTTCCTTGTCGATCTGATAAGTAACTTTAGGGCTCGCACAAAAATAACTTCACATTTTCATGCGCCGATCCATCCCGCATGGCTGCGTTGCTCGTCGGTTAAATAGCCCTGCTATTCGCCCTTCTCGCGCCTTGCCATGCGGGCGCCTCAACACCTGAAAATATAAATTTATTTTTGGGCGAACCCTTAAATCAAGGGGATAAATTTGGTTTATAGTGTGTACAGAAAAAATTGGTCGTGTATCCGGCTGATTTTGCCTGGAAAGGTGATAGGTTGGGCAGAAATTGATTTGTACAGTAAAAAAAATTGTATTTTAGGTGGTGTGGAGAGAGGGGTTATTGTCTTTGGTAATTTGTTGGTATTACTGGAATTTTTCTGGATTTCGAGCTTTTTTAGGGGTTTGGCACGCAGTTTGCAATATTACATGTTCAAAGAGAACAAAACTCTTTTCTCCTATTTTTTGTAAAAAAGCCGACTTTGCGCCCCCAAGGTCGGCTTTTTTATGTTCAGGGCAGAATTTCAGGCATTCCCATGCTGGTTGTAACCATCCATTCTTAATTTCCGGCAGGAGCATTACTCGTTTGGTCAGAGCTAAAAAAATAGCAAAGAGATTAACCTTGATTAACCTTTGAACCTTGAACCTCAGCGGTTACGTTTTATGGAAATCAAGGACAATAAAGTAGCCATACTCCGTTGCCCCACGTATGAGCGAGATTCGCTTAAAATGGCAGTGGACGGGATTTGTCGAGCAATAGATTTTCAGATTACGCCTGGCTGCGGGGTGCTTTTAAAACCTAATCTTGTTACGGCAAGGAGCCCGGACGGCCTGGCATGCACTAATCCATGTTTTGTGGCGGCAGTTGCTGAATGGTTTCTGGATCATGGGGCACGTGTCAGTGTGGGGGATTCACCCGCTTTCGGGAGTAGTAAAAAGGTGATGAAGGCATGCGGCCATGAGAATGCCCTTAAGAAACTGCCTGTAAACCTGGTTGATCTTTCCTTACCCGAACGTGTGGACCTGCCTTGCGGCGATTCCATCGGGATCTCAAGGACAGCGCTTGAATCCGATCTTTTAATAAACCTGCCAAGGATCAAGGCGCACAGTCAGCTTCTTGTCACAATGGCAGTGAAGAACTATTTCGGGACAGTGGTCGGCGGCAGAAAAGCATGGCTTCATCTGAAATATGGTGATGAAACAGACAGGTTCGGGCAGGTACTTGTGGATCTTCTTGCAGTACTTCCCGAAGGTATTACACTTGTGGACGCCGTCACCGCAGTCCATGGGGAAAGTCATATCACGGGAAAATCCTATCATCTCGGACTGGCGGCCGGTTCGAGGAATCCTGTTGCCATAGATACGTCGTTTCTGTCTATTCTCGGGATTGATGCGGACCAAAGTCTGCTCTGGAAGGAGTGCTCAAAACAGGGGCTTTTAGGCAGCAGGGTTCAGGATATCATCTATCCCCTGCTTTCTCCGGAAGAGGTCAAAGTAGATGATTTTCAAGTACGTTCACAATTAAACCCCATAAGCTTCCGGCCGAAAAGATTAATCATCGGCGGGTTAAAACGGCTTGCAGCCAGGATCCTGCCCGGCATTAATAGAAAGTTATGATGTTTAGAACGACCGGAAGGTTGATACTGGCGTCCTCCTCTCCTCGGCGGCGCCGGTTGTTAGGTGACCTGGGACTCAATTTCGAGATCATTACGGCAGATGTTGATGAACGGCCTGTTTTTGAGGAGACGCCCTCTGAATTCGTATCTCGGATATCCTTGGAAAAGTGTATGAGCGTATCATCCGTTTGCCTGGACGGCACAATTCTGGGAGCTGACACGGTAGTCGTTCTGGATGGAGAGATTCTTGGAAAGCCTGCTGACAGAGAGTCGGCAAAGGCCATGTTGAAACGGTTGTCAGGCAGATGGCACGAGGTCTGGACAGGCTTTTGCATCTTTAATCGGAGTCAGGCGGTCACGGTGCAGCGGGTGGTAAAGACCGATGTTCTCTTTTCCCGGCTGACGGATAAGGTCTGCGATGCCTACGTGAAGACCGGTGAACCTATGGATAAGGCCGGCGCATACGGCATCCAGGGTGTTGGCGGCGTATTTGTGGAAAGGATAAGAGGATCGTACTCCAATGTGGTCGGACTGCCGCTGGCAGAGGTGGTAAAGGAATTGGAAAGCCTGTGTGTAATTACTCCGGCTGATGAGTCGCCTAATCCGTAATATTCACCCTATTCACAATCGGTCCTTACAAAGTCTGCCGCGAACAGTGCGAGATCACTTCCGTCTAAGTCACGATCCTTGTCAAAATCCCCTTCGCAATCCTCTCCGGTATCGCAATCCGTCCAGCCAAAGTCCGCTGCAAAAACAGCTAAGTCCGAATCATCTACATCACCGTCTCTGTTGAAATCTCCAATGCAGAGTTCCGGGTTAATGGACGTTTCAATACGGTCTGTTACCACAGAGGAACCGTAAGCCCGTACTTCTATGACATGAGGTCCGGGTATTGAAGCCGAAGCATTCCAAAACCCTTGCCACACCGGGGTATCGTTCACCTGCTCCATTTCATGCCAGTCTCCTCCCTCATCAATCCGAAACTCCACACCAACAACGGTTTTTTTGTCAAAGACAAGGGCGCGTATAGGATTTCCAGGACTCCGGGGGACTTCATATGCAAAGGGATTTGACTGGTTTCCCATGCTCTGATCTACAGGAGCCGTTATCAGGACGACCGGCCATGTCCCTTTATCAGCAGGCACAACGGACAGGCCGTTTCCGTCAACAGCCATGATCGCATAATGATCCTGTCCAGATTTTCCAAGGGATGCCACATTCAAATAGAAAACACCCTGAAAAAGGGTGTCGTAATAAAAATTTTCCCGGTAATCATGGGTATGGCCGAATCCGTATTGAGAAACACCGTAATCGTCTATTAGATAGAGGAGAGACTCTAAACCGTATGTAAGTCCCGTGTCTGTCCAGGTCGAATAGCCGGCATAAAAAGGATGATGCCCAAATATCAGCGTAAGCTCCGCATCAGGATGATTTATCAATTGGGACTCAATAAAAGCCAGCTCGCCTTGATCAAGCCCTGCATGGTCGCCGAAGTTGTCACCCGGCCAGATGCTGAAAGGGGCCCCATCGTTTCCTGCCGTGCAGACACCGAGAAAATGATAACTGCCAAAGGGAAAGTTTCGTACCCATGAGGACTGAGTAGAACCGGAGGCGCTTCCCTGGATTGAATTAGCAAGGTGGTAAGCAAAATCCGCATCATTATAAGCATCATGGTTGCCTGGAATATCAAAATAAAACGTTGCATCAATACCGGCTGCGTCGAGTATCCGCCTGTACAGGTCCCACTCTTCCTGATAGGGACCGTTGGGGATGACGCCACCGTTGGTAGAATCCGTCAAGTCCCCGGCATTCACTATAAAAAGGGGGGCGATCACTTCCCTGGCCTCATTCACGGCCCAGGTCAGGTAGTCTGTTTCCTGACCGCCTTCGGTTCCTATGTGGGAATCGGATATGATCATGAACCAGAAAAGCCGGTCACTGCTCCAGTGGTAATAAGCGCCGAGGGGATTTCCGGCAATGGATAAAAGAGGAAGAATGAAGATAATAAGAGATATAAGAAGGGGTTGAAAGAAGAATCTTTTTTTCACGGCTGCTTTTCACCTCCCTTATTGTCCATACCCGTTGCCCTGGTCCGTTTTCCCAGTCTGTTAATCAATTCATCAAGAGTTCCAAGGGAATAGCCATCTTTTTCTTGTTCCCGCAGCTCCTTCAATGTTTTCTCCGCTCCTTTATAATCCCCGGCCATTTCCAGCGCTGATGCCAACTGCAGGTATACTTCTTTACGTTCAGGTGCAAGACGTAAGGCCTTTTCATAAACATTTGCCGCTTTTAGAAATTCCTTTTGCACAAAATAGGTCCGCCCCAGATGGAGGTAGGGTTCAACACGATCGGGCTTTCTCTGAATGGCTTTCTGAAAGGCCTTTTCAGCCAGTGCATATTCAGTGTCAGCTCTTGCCCTGTCCTTTTGCGGTATGGCTTCATAAAAGGCCCTTTTAAAATGATCAACCCCTCTTCTTTCAAACTCTTCCGCTGTCTCAGCCTGGGAATAAACATTCATCCCCGGACTGAAAAGAAAAAAGAACCAAATCAGGACTATTATTTTCTTCATTTTCAAAATTCCTTTTTTTTAGTACCTTAGAAAATATTATCGGAAAGTACTTATACCATGATTGCAGTTACATTTTTCGTAATTTTATTCCGGATTTACGGAAAAATAGAGATGTTTTGATTATGTTAGTATGTGGCGAATATTAGCCTAACAAGTTGCAATTGCGGAAACAAATCAAGCGCATAGGGAAAATGGAATGAATTTTGCAGTTTAACTGTATCAATGGACGATTTTTATGTATTGTGAATAAAATAGCGACAACAATTCTGATTAATGAAAAATATGGAATCAAAACAAAGAAAACAAAAGGCCGTAAAACAGGCAATAGTTGTTGTTTTAATAACATTATTAACCGGCACATTTATAATTAGACATGCAGAGGTGAAAATAGACAAGGAAATTATTTCTGAAGTTTCATCTGAAGATTTAAAGGAGAAAGTTCAAACTCAAACTTGTGAAGTTATTTCAGAAACTGTTCGCTATGTTACTGCTTATAACGTTAATGATCCTGACCAATGTTTCGGCGATCCTTGTATATCCGCAAACGGGGAGAATATTTGTAACGCTCTTGATCTGGGTTACAATCGTTGTGCCGCAAATTTTGTCCCATTGGGCACTATCTTGTTTGTTGAAAATTACGGGGAGTGTTTAGTTACCGACAGGATGAATTCAAGATATAAAAATCGCGTTGACATAGCGATGAAAAAGGACGAGAAAGAAAAGGCATTAACATTCGGTATTCAAAAAATAAATGTTAAAATTTTAACAAAGATGTAATTTGTGCTCTTACACTAATCCTGCGCCGTGGTGATCGTGTACATCTTTGAAAAATCACCGATTTTCAGGAAAAGACGGGATATGGCGGTCAGCAGGGAAAGCCTGTTGTTCCGGATTTCCGGATTTTCCGTCATTACCATCACATCGTCAAAAAAAGCATCCACAGGCTCTTTCATCTTCAGGATGGTTTCCAGGGCCTGATTGTATTTTTTCTTCTCAAAAAGCGGATCGCTCTCATTCGCTACTGCAAGATAGGTTTCATACAGGGATTGTTCCGCGGTTTCCGTCAGCAGGTCTTTGTTTACGTTGGTATTGCCATGATCTTTGATTATGTTCATCACCCGTTTAAAGGAACCGGCCAAAAGCGCAAATGCAGGCTGTGAGCTGATTGCCACCAGGGCCTCTATCCTCTTGCGGCAGTCAACCACGTCGTCAAACGAGATCGAGGTCACGGCCTCCACTGCCTCAGCAGGCACACCCTCGGAAATCAGGTCATTTACAAAGCGTCCTTTGATGAATTCAAGGATGTTTTTTTGAGCTGTTTTTTTGTCTTCGCTAAGTTTGTTTTCAAAAAGATCAAGCGCCTTTTTAACAAATTCAGACAGGGAAATTGAAAAGGATTTATCCTGGATGATGTGGAGTAAGCCCAGGGAGAGTCTTCTCAGTCCGTATGGGTCCGTGGCCCCGGTGGGAGCCTGCCCGATGCCGAAACAGCCTGCGATGGAATCCAGCCTGTCCGCCATACTCACAATGGTCCCGGGTATTCCATCAGGCAGTTCGCTTCCTGCCCTGATTGGACGATAATGTTCCAGGATTCCGTTTGCAACTTCTACTTTTTCTCCATCCAGGATGGCATAGTCCCGGCCCATAACCCCCTGCAGTGAAGGAAACTCAGTGACCATGGCGGTAAGGAGATCCGACTTTGAAAGTTCGGCTGTCCGTTTAACGGTCTCAGTGAGATCCGGCGCGAATTTTTCAGCCATCATTCCGGCCAGTTTTGTTACACGTTCGGTTTTTTCCAGAAGCGTGCCGAGCTTGGCCTGAAAGATTACCCCGGAAAGACTTGCCACTCTGTCAGCCAGGGGCGTCTTTTTATCTTCCCGGAAAAAGAACAACGCATCTTCAAGCCTTGCCCTTAGAACCCGCTGATGACCCTCGGCCCCTAGTTTTGCGTCTTTGACTTTTGTGTTGTTTACAGCTATAAAATTGGGAAGCAGGTTACCGTTGTCATCGATTACGGCAAAATATTTCTGATGCTCTCGCATTGCCGTGATCAGGACATCGCTTGGCAGGTCCAGGAATCGTTTTTCAAAAATGCCGCATATGGCATGCGGAGTCTCAACCAACTGCGTTACGATCTCGATCAGTTCGTCATCCGGAAGTATGGTTCCTCCGGCCTCCATGGCTGCCCGGTTGATTTCTTTTACCAGAGTAATTCTACGTTCGGAAATATCGGCCAGGACATGATTGTTGCGCAATTTGTTGAGATAGTCAGAGAAATCATTAACCTCAAACGGGTCAGGCGCCATGAAACGATGGCCTTTTGTCATGTTGCCGCTTGAAATATTTTCAATCTGAAACCGGATCACGTTCCCGCCATAGAGTGCAAGGAGCCATTGAATCGGACGTGCAAAAACGGCGCTGCCGTCACCCCAGCGCATTGATTTTGGAAATGGCAGTTCCCGGATCAGCTCTATAAGCAATTCGGGCAGGATATTTATTGTCTTCTTGCCCTTTTTTTCACTTACCAGCATCAGGTATTCACCTTTGGGCGTGGTGATTATTTTCAAGTCATCCACCAAAGCGCCCCTTGATTTAGCAAATCCAAGGGCTGCCTTGGTCGGTTTCCCGTCTGCGTCGTAAGCTGCCTTTTTGGGCGGCCCGGTGATTTCTTCTACGCTGTCGGGCTGATTGTCAGCCAGGTCGGAAACAGATATGGTCAGGCGTCTCGGAGTGGCAACGGTCTTGATTTCTCCGAACTCAAGAGAAAAGCCTGACAGCTTTCTTGTCAGGATGACTCTCATGTTCTCAAGCGACGGAATGATAAAACCCGCGGGCAACTCTTCGGTTCCAATTTCAAACAGCAGTTCGTGGACCATTATGTTCCTTTTTATTTTTCTGATTATAACGGTTTGGGGCAGGAAAGCCTTATCATGTAATCGTTCACAGGTGCCCCAGATGTGCACCCTGAAGGGCATAAACTCCAGCAGGCCGGCGAACTATAGTAAACCTATGTGAGTCGGACTGATCGCGTGCAGGTAAGCGAGACTGCGAGACTCCGGGTGGGGTGCCTGTGAACGATTCCGGCCCTTCAAGTGACGCGAATGTGCTGAAGCCCTCTGACAGATTTTCAACAGTGATTGCAAACCAGCGGATGTCCTGGTTGCCTTCAAGTTTGCTCCCAATGGCTTTTGCCAATTTTTCTACTGAAAGGTAATTATCCCGTGATGGATTGGGAGATTTTTCAGGCCAACACAGATTGTGTGACGTGACCTTCTCGACCATCTCGATCAATTCTTCAATCCAGATAAAACGTTTAAAGCGGAGACGAATTTCCGCAACCCCCCAGTGGCCCAGGGATCTAGGCAGGCCTTCACTGATCTGGGCTGGGACGGGAGGTGAGATGGGTACCTGAATTTCCAGGGTCAGGTCGTCCTCGCCGTCAAGGGATCCATGCATCCTGCAAGTGTATACGGAGATGCCGACCGTATTTGGAAAGGTGTTTTTTTTTTCAGGAAGTAAGGGAATTCAATCTCAATATGGGCGGCTTCGGCTTTTAGTTTTGTCTTCATTTCCTCAAGGATCAACCGAAAACTCCTTAAGTTTATATGGCCGTGAAACCGGTTCAGTATTTCAATAAACCGGCTCATATGTGTGCCTTTGAAGAGGTGGGGCAGATTTACATACATGTTGACCGTGCCAACGGTCCTCTGAAGCTTGTTTTCCTTGTCCAGAACAGAGATCGGATAAGAAATTCCTTTTATCCCGACCTTTTTAATGTTGATTCGGCGGTCATCGGGCTGGTTTTGAATATCTTTCATAAGGTACTTATCTACATCAGGAAATGTGCCGTTTGACGGCAGCCTTTAATTCATCAAGATTTGCGGATTTCACTATGTAGTCATCCGAGGCCCACGATGCGAGATCCTGCTTGAATTCCTGGTAGGCGGAACTTAAGATAACAGGCAGATCCGGGTTGATTTCCTTTATTTTGCGAAGGACTTCGATCCCGTCCATTCCCGGCATGTTAATATCAAGGATTACCAGGTCTGGTGAGATGTCATTCAGTTTGTCCAGGGCATCCTCTCCTGACAAGGCCCCGTAAACTTCATAGCCCTCTTCCTCGAATTCTTCACTGTAAAGGAGATGAATGCTGTCTTCGTCATCAATTATTAGAATTTTTTTTGCCATGATACCCTCCTGGTCTTTACAACACCGGGCTTATAACGCCCGTTAAAGTTCCACTTCCTTTAAAAACCTCGCTGCATCCTCCGGCGGGGTGGGATTAATGTAAAAACCGGCCCCCCACTCGAATCCGGCAATCGTGGTCAGTTTGGGCATGATTTCAAAATGCCAGTGAAAATGTTCAAGCGGCTGTGAGCGTAAAGGTGACGTGTGAAGGACAAAATTGTACGGGACATCCGGAATGCACTTGTCAAGACGTCTGAGACTTTCAGAAAATATTTTTGTGAGCATTTTAAAATCATCATCATCCATTGAGTGGTAAGAACATGAATGCTTTTTGGGAAGGATCCACATTTCAAACGGTGAGCGCGGTGCATATGGTGTGATTGTGATAAAATGGTCGTTTTCGCAGACTAGACGAATATTCTGGTTCAACTCCTGACGAATAATGTCGCAGAAAATACAGCGTTCCTTGTATTTATAATAGGAAAGGCTTCCTTCCAGTTCGGATACGATCATTCGTGGCAGAATCGGCAGAGCCACCAGTTGTGAATGTGAGTGTTCAAGCGAGGCGCCTGCAGAGCGGCCGAAATTTTTAAAAATCATGACATATTGGAAACGGGGATCACGGCCCAGATCGATCAGGCGGTCCCGATATGCCCGGAAAGTCAGAATCATCCTGTTGAGGGGCAGGTGGGTGAATGTTTCATCGTGGCTGGGAGTCTCGATTATTACTTCATGGGCTCCGATACCGTTCATCTTGTCGTACAGGCCTTCACCCTGTTTGTCCAATTCTCCCTCAATGACTAAAGCTGGGTATTTGTTGGGCACAATCCTAAGTGACCATCCTGGCCTGTTGGGGGTCGGGTCGGATCGGCCATAAGCCAGTATCTCCGGGGGAGTTGTGTTCTCATTCCCTGGGCAGAGCGGACAGAAGCCACCTATGGTGGCAGGTTTTTCCACTATAAAATCCGTTGGCCTTTTGCCACGTTCCTTAGAAATAATGATCCATCGTCCGACTATCGGATCTTTGCGTAGTTCCGGCATGATGTTTTGCCCCTACCCTGATTGAGCTTTTTCGGATTGCTCTTGTTTTGTTT
Source organism: Thermodesulfobacteriota bacterium (assembly GCA_034659175.1). Lineage (GTDB taxonomy): Bacteria > Desulfobacterota > Desulfobulbia > Desulfobulbales > DAOVYS01 > DAOVYS01. Next base: position 43,095 of record JAYEGR010000049.1, read on the forward strand.
TGCATTCGATGCAACGAGTTGTGACCGGTCTGGCCTCCATTCGCTGGAATGCTATATCATCTCCGCATTCTTCGCAGATCCCGTACGTCTCGTCATCTATCCGTTTTATGGCCTTCTCGATTTTGGCAAGCAGTTTTCGTTCCCGGTCACGAATACGCAGTTCAAAATTACGATCTGATTCGGCGCTGGCACGATCCGTAGGGTCAGGATATTGAGAAGAATGATCCGTCATGTCGGAAATTGTTTTGTCTGCCTCAGATAGCAGTTCATCTTTCATTTTATCAAGTTTTTTCCTGAAGTGTTTCAGTTTTTCCTCATCCATGCCGACTAATCTCCCTGAGTTACTGAGTTACGATTAATGCTTTTGTAAAAGTCAATGAGATGGTTAAACTTTATGCCTTTATCCCCCCCCCCTTCAGCCTTCAGCCTTCAACCTTCAGCCTTTAGCCTTCAACCTTCAGCCTTTAGCCTTCAACCTTCAGTCTTCACTGCAGGTGTATGTACCGCTTTTGCCGCCTTTTTTGGAGAGGAGCCTTATATTGCTGATTACCATGCCTT
>JAYEGR010000050.1:0-15233 GCA_034659175.1 Thermodesulfobacteriota bacterium
CATACAATCACACAATATCGAGAAATGGTTATTGCTCCTTGGCGGGTAATGTATCGCATTTCGGACTCAAAAGTTTATGTGTTGTCGGTACTGGATTCAAGGCAAAACATAGAAGACCTTTTACTAAGGCGGGTGATACCCGCAACCCAAATTTTTAAAAATTGCTTTGTCCAGTAAATCCGTGTCACCTCGCTTTCAGCTTATGTCAGCGGGGTGCGCCAAAAAATTTCTTGTTTTTTTTGACAGGGTTTCAGGAGTAAGGTACTAAAACAGCATTCAGGGCACGTCTTGGAAATTTGCCTGTTACTACTCCCGTTTCAATATCTACGGTAATTTCGTATTCACCATATTCTGCATGGAAATGTGCAGGATAGTGCTCTCGAAGGGAGCATTCGCATTTTCTGACAACAACCTGAAAAATGAAAAAATGTTGCTTGTGACTTAAAATTTCTGGTGTTTTTTTGTCACCGAGCGCTGATTTTATCAAAAAAGGAGCATATGTTTTTTTAAATTCCTGTTCTGTCAAAAATTGCGAATGCACCCACCTGAACTGACAGGTTGGGACTTTATTTGATGTAGTATCCTGATACTCGCCAAATACCATCTTTGTCCATCATGGGAGTGACCGTTTCCACTGCCGCTATCTTGTTTTCAAACGTGGTCTCGAACTGGATAACAACATATTCACCGTCGGGAGCGCCAGGCAAAGAGGACTTGTAGGTTTTCGTCTTCAGCTTTCTCAACATAAGTTTGCCCAAAGGCCCCCGCACCGCCTGCATTGATTGCTCCCACTGCTTGGGCTGCACCGCATTTTTAAATAATTCAGCGGCGTTATTCCAGCTTTCGGCATATTTTGTACTGTCAACCATAGCGAGCCATCTCACGGCTGCGGAAACGGCGGACGCTTCCTTTGCTGAATCCTCCGCCATAGCAGTGATACCTGAAAGAATTAATCCAAATGTGACCAGACACGCGATTCTACGAATCATCTGCATTCCCTCCTTCCTTAAACCCAACGACCTGATAACCTGCCGCAAAAGTGCGTGGCTCATACTTACGGATACTTTTGAATTTGGAGCGGAGCAATAAACACCCTAAAGCCGCCGAGTTTTTTGCGGTCAGGTTAATTAGATGGTTGGGCATTTTGTATATCCCAAATGATGGTATCAGAACTAAAATCCTGTTCATTGGGCCACATAATGCCATGATGGGCAGGGCGAACGAGATGAAAATAAGATTTGTTTTTAAGTTCTTTGAAAGCACTGCCGTTTAAATATGGTTTTACATCGAAGGTGCCTGAAATGCCGTTGCTTGTAAGGATATCAATTCGGTAATTATCAAGTGGAACGGCTTTTACTATAGTATCCATACTAATCACCTTTCATTTCAATGGTTCAATTTTAAAAACAGGTTCACCTGCAATAGCCAATTTCCAGTTCGCCAACAAGTCTTCTTTGTGGATTTCTATCCAAGCTTGCACCAATTTCATCTTTCCAGGCGGCAAACTGCCACCCAAAACAGAACCATCCTCAATTGCAATAGAGGCTTCGTGTTCACCGTATTCAGCATGAACATGGGGCATGCTGTGCTTCTTATTATCATAAAAGTACAGCAGGATAAGGATACCATAAAACATAGAAATGGTTGGCATAATTTCTCCTCGTTAGTTATTGCGTAGTCAGATGACTGCCCAACAACGTCAAACATCAGCGGAATATGTCAATAAAAATGAGACATCCTGCAGAAATAATTTCATGCAGTTTCCACTGCCATTTTACCCTTGGTTGAGATTAAATAAGATCATTTTCGTTGGTTGAAATTTCAGCTTTTAAAATACCTTTGTTTTTCCATCCCCTTAGGTACCCAGAGCGTAAATTACCGTTGACATCAGAGTTGATGCCAATGTTTGAAGCATTCCATTCTTTGAATTCTGTGGTGCCATCGACTTTGTGTAGCAAAATATAAGCCTTTTTGGTTTGAAGGAGTGCATGTTTGAAATTATCCACATCGGATGGATAGTAGATAATTTCGAGAGAAGCGGGCAAGTTGTTCTTAGACACAAAATTTATAGTGGATTCAACGCCTTTTTGCTCTTCGTAAAAATTTAAAATTTTTTCAACTACGTTTGCAGGAGTTTCAAAGCCCTTGGCATGCAAACTAAGACGCTGATACAGGTTAGCTGGAATTCTGATTACTTGACTCATTGGTTATACCTCCATTTATGCTTGATTTAAGAAAATGGTAACCAAATTATCAATAATTGTCAAAATGTTTTTACCCGACAAGACATTAAATAATTTTCTGTGTAACTTACTTTATAAATTGCATGATGACAAAAAAATCATTCTTCAAGCTGTGTAATATAAAAAAAATAATGATATGCAGCTATTGGATAATAACGCGAAGGAGACGTTTATGGGTTCATTTTAGCAAATTAATCCGAGATACGGTAACGTTTTGGCGTCAAGGCAGGCTCCACGCGAGGAATGGCATAAACATCAAAAGTGGGTGAGGTACTATCTTCACTTCTGCAATAAATATCGGCACGTACCCGATGATCCTGAGAGTACTCCGCTTTTTATCGGGAAGCCGGCTTCGAAAAATCAAACGTTCGCGCAGCAGGATCAGGCGCGTCGCGCGATAGAATTTTACTTCGTTCTGTTATCGCCGGACCCGCCATGCCCGCAAAGAGCCGTATCTGACGTTCCGGCTGTTTTCAAAGTCAAAGGGAACTTCACTGTCATCAAAAAACAAGATGCCGTTAGCCATTATCATCAGGTTTCAGAAGGGGAAACGGATTATTATCCTCCTGAAAACAGGAAAAAATCAGCTTGTGCTCCCCTGCATGCGGATTCCGCCGGAGAGCGGGTGAATGCGGGATGGCGGGATGTGGAAAAAAAGTTGAAAGATAAAATACTTCTTCGTCATTATTCACCAAGAACACTCCAACAGAATAATTCAGAACGAACTTGTCAAGGTAATGCCGAAACAATGGAAGGATAAAAGAAACGGCTGGAGGCTAGTAGTCTTCAAGCGGACACCCATTACATTGCGGATTGCTTTTTTTACAGAATTCCTTGCCGAGTCTGACGAGTAAGGCGTGATATTCGTTATAAAGCGAAATGTCTTCCGACAGGCTATTTATGAAGAGGTCCTGGATTTCGTGATAAGTCGCCTCTTCTGAAATAAAACCGTGCCTTACGAGGATACGGTGGGTGTAGGCATCCACCACAAAGACAGGTTTTTGGGCGGCATACAGCAGAATGGAGTCAGCGGTTTCAGGCCCGATCCCTTTTACCGCTAAAAGTCGTTCCCTTAGTTTCGTAGTCTCTTCATTAAAGAGGCTTTCAAGGTTGCCCCCGTTTTTTCTAATAAAAGCGAGCAGATTTTTCAGCCTTGCGGCCTTTATGTTGTAATAGCCGGATGGTCGGATCAGTTGTGCCAGGACTTCAACGGGAAGGGCTTCCAGTGCGTCAAATGAGAGGAGATTATTTTTTTTCAGGTTGGAAATGGCCCGGCTGACATTGGACCAGTTGGTATTCTGTGTGAGAAGGGCGCCCACCATGACCTCAAAGGGAGAGTCACCTGGCCACCAATGTTGAGGTCCGAAACGATTGAACAGGATATGATAGATGTCCGGCAGCCTGTTACTCATTAGGGTTCGCCCCCCTAAAACGTAAATATTTGGCTTGATGCCGGAAAATAGCTGGAACCACCAAATTGTAAATGTTTGGCAGCGCACCCCAAGGGCACTTCCTGTGGAGTGCTGCCGAATATTTACCCTAAGACCGTCAGTCTGAACGGATAAAGAGGAAATAAATAAATACGGCGATAGCCGCTACCCAGACTGCCAGTACGGGTAACAGCTTTTCCAGTTGTATTTCGCCGTCTACTATGGCGCCCTGCATGTAATGGGAACCGGAAAAAATCCAGAGTCCAATGCCGAGACCCATCACAACCAGGCTGTTCAATGCCTGCTTGTATATCATGTAGCCCACAACACCGATAAACGGCACTAAAAAATAGCCATTGGAGAACAGCCCCTTGGCGTCCACCTCGCTGATCTGTTGCGGGACATTGGTTGAATTGACCAACTCAATTACGGAAACAAGAAACTCGGGCATTACCATTCCGGTCACCTTACGCACCAACAGGGCGCTCAATTTTCGTAAACGTTCACAGGCGCTGCACCTGCACGCGATCAGGGCAACCAGCATAGGTGGACTATAGCTGATTGCCCTGATCGCGCACAGCTACAGCACCTGTAAACGTTTACAGGGAATAGGGCTTGCGATCCGGCAGGACTTTCCCGTCCCGGGAATCGGTTATCAATTTTCTTTGTATACCTTGATTGCGCAGTACTCACCACACATGCTGCAGGTTGACCCTTTATAGGCCCCGCCTTCATCTCTGAACTGTTTGGCCCTGTCAGGGTCCATGGCCAGATCTATCTGGCCCTTCCAGTCCAGGGCGTTCCTCCGGTCCGCCATTTTATTATCCCATTCTATGGCCCCGGGGATTCCCTTTGCAATGTCTGCCGCGTGCGCGGCAATCCGGGCCGCAATCACGCCTTCACGCACATCACCGGAGCCGGGCAGTTTTAAATGTTCAGCAGGCGTCACATAACATAGAAAATCAGCGCCTGCCGCCGCGGCAATTGCGCCGCCGATCGCGCTGGTTATGTGATCATACCCTGGAGCAACGTCAGTCACGAGCGGCCCGAGAACGTAAAAGGGGGCGCCATGGCAGAGGCGTTTTTGAAGCATAATATTGGCCGTAATCTGGTCCATGGGCATGTGTCCAGGGCCTTCGATAAAGACCTGTACGCCCGCGTCCCAGGCCCGCAGGGTAAGTTCTCCCAAATGAATGAGTTCCTGTACCTGACCGCGGTCTGTTGCATCGGCAAGACAGCCGGGTCTCAGGCCGTCCCCGAGGCTGAGGCTTACCTCATGCTCTTTTAAAATGGCAAGCAGGTCATCAAAATACTCAAAAAGTGGATTCTCTTTATTATTTTTACGCATCCATTCTATGGTAAAGGAGCCGCCGCGACTGACCACTCCCATCATCCTTTTATGTCCGTCCAGTCTTTCAAGGGAATTCCTGGTAATACCGCAATGAACGGTCATGAAATCCACCCCGTCAATGGCCTGTTTTTCAATGGTCTTAAATATATGGTCTACCGTGGCATCGCCGATTTCACGATTTTCCTGTTCAACCGTCTCGACAATCGTCTGATACAGAGGCACGGTCCCCAGAGGCACGGGGCAGTTCTTGAGGATGCCTCTGCGTACCGCATCAAGATCCCCGCCCATACTCAAATCCATGACGGCATGGGTACCGGCCTTGATCGACACGCAGAGTTTTTCCAATTCCTGTCCCATACCGGGATGGTCCATTGATGAACCGATGTTGGCATTGACCTTTGTGGACACTCCTTTGCCGATGGCAATAACCTTATCAAAATCGTGATGTATATTTTTGGGTATCGCCGCAACACCTGCTGCAACCGACTTCATAAGCTGCTCAGGAGTGATTCCCTCGTTTTTTGCGCAGTTTTCAAAAATAGGGATCATGTTCCCGTTTATGGCGTCTTCACGTATGCTCATCATAATTCTCCAAAAAATCCAACCTGATTATAACGAATTTTGGCGAGTTTGTATAATGTCTGAACAAAAATTATTCAGGATTGTCATTTCGAACGAATAAAAATGTAGTTTTTTGTTCATAAACAAGGCTTGTTTTCCAAAATTCGTTATAATCAGAAAACAGAAACGATTCTTAAGGTATCATCCTGAAGAACCGCTTTGTTATTATCGTTATTTGAATCGAATAAAATATACATAACAGCGGCTCACTCTGAATGTCAACGTAAAAGTAGGAAAGGACTTAAGACTTCCGGCTATGCCGGATTGAGGATACATATTGAGTTTTGCCTCCTATTTGTTTATCATTAGACTCATCTTTTTATAAATAAATTCTTACAATCTTCAATCTGCGTAAAAAACAACAGGGCTGAGGCGGACATGGAGCCAATCAGGATAGGCGTAATTTCAGACACTCACTTATACAGGCAGGACGACATTTTCAGGGCGCGTGCGGCTGAATGTTTTTCCGATGTTTCAATGGTCCTTCATGCCGGAGACCTGGTGGAATTAAGCATTCTCAACGTCTTTGCCGGCAAAGAGGTCCATGCTGTCCGCGGCAACATGTGTCACGCATCCGTTACCAATGTCCTGCCTCAAAAAAAAATTATAAATGTGGGCCGGTTCACAATAGGGCTCATTCATGGCGACGGATATTTGTATGATATCGAGGCCCACCTGTTAAATGAATTTGAATCCGTGGACTGTATTGTGTACGGGCACACACATAAGCCCGTCAACCACTGGATCGGCCCGGTGCTTTTCGTAAATCCCGGAACATTTCGAGGCACGGGAAAATACGGCGCGCAGGGGACATATGCCATCATCGAAGCAGGAAACGAGCTTCATGCCGTTATCCACCGGGTGGCAGCCTGAAATGGACAAATCATCTGAAGAAAAAAATATTACAAAGCCTGAAAAAATAACTCCCATGATGCGCCAGTATCTGGAAATTAAGGAACAGCACCAGGATGCTATTCTGTTCTACAGGCTGGGTGATTTTTATGAAATGTTCTTTGACGATGCCGTGACCGCATCCCGCGTTCTTGGGATCACCCTGACATCACGGAATAAAAAAAATGATAAAAACAGTATCCCACTGTGCGGGGTGCCGTATCATGCAGCCTCGTCCTATCTGGCCAAGCTGGTCGACAACGGTTTCAGGGTCGCTGTCTGCGAACAAATGGAAGATCCGGCCAATGCCAAGGGAGTTGTGAAAAGAGAGGTTGTCAGGGTCGTAACACCCGGCCTTGTAACCGAAGATCAGATCTTAGACGACAAGTCAAACCGCTATATTGCCTCGGTCGTCCGGCAAAAAAGCGGCAGGAACCGTTCCGCCCCGGGTGGAACCGGATCAAAGTCCCGTCCTTTGTGGGGACTGAGCCTGATAGACATCTCAACAGGCGAATTCATGATCGCGGAATGTGATGATATCGACTCTTTGCTGGATGAACTGGGCAGGATGACCCCGTCTGAAATCCTGATCAACGAAGACGCAACAGAGGATGACTACGACAAACTTCTTTCAAGCCTTTCCGCTCTGTTTCCTGATCTCTGCATCACAAAACGGCCTGCCGGCTCATTTGATATGGATTTGGCAAAGGAAGCCCTGCTTGACCATTTCAAGGTCGCAAACCTGGCCGGTTTCGGATGTGACCGGATGGCGGCGGGAATACCTGCCGCCGGCAGCCTGCTTACCTATATCACCGAGACACAGAAGAGTAATATTGCCCACATCGAACAGATCAGACCTCTTGATCTTGCTGACTTTTTGCTTCTCGATGATTCGTCACGCCGCAATCTTGAACTCACCCAGACCATAATCGGGGCAAACCGGGAGGGGTCTCTCCTTGCAACCCTGGATTGCACATCCACGCCCATGGGCGCAAGGCTGCTTAAAAAATCCCTGCTGTTTCCCTTAAAAGACTTGGGCCTGATAAACAGGCGCCTGGGCGCGGTGGAACAATTATTCTCCGACCAGGTTATTGTCAGTATTGCGGGCCGGGAGTTACCGCTCCGGGAAGGACTTCGCAGCGTCCTTTCCCTGGTCTATGACATCGAAAGACTGAACAGCCGGGTAGTGCTTGGAAAAGGAAACGGCAGGGATCTCATAGCTCTCAAGGCGTCGCTTGAACAACTGCCGTTCCTGAAAAGGATGCTGATTTCATGCAGCGACGACCTGCTCAAAGAGATAGGCGCTGATCTTGATGTACTTTGTGATATCCGTGACCTGCTTGAAAAAAGCATCAGGGAAGATGCGCCTATCACTCTCCGCGACGGCAGACTCATAAAACAAGGTTACAATTCCGAGCTTGACGAAATCGTCTCAATCCTCAAACACGGCAAAGACCTTATCTTAAATCTTGAAACCAGGGAGCGTGAACGATCAAAAATAGGCAACCTGAAAATAGGGTTCAACAAGGTATTCGGCTATTACCTGGAAGTGAGCAGGGCACGGCTGGACAAGGTGCCGGACTACTTTATCAGGAAACAGACACTTGTCAATGCGGAACGTTTCATCACGCCTGAATTAAAGGAGTTTGAAAGCAAGGTGGTCGGGGCGGAAGAAAAACGGCTGGAACTCGAATATCGTCTGTTTTGCGAAATCAGGGCCAAAACGGCCGAAGAGAGTTCCAGGATACTCAAAGCCGCATCGGATATTGCCGGTATTGATTTCCTGGCAAGTCTTGGTGAAGCTGCGAGGCGGTATAATTACGTTCGGCCGCACGTGAATAATGATAACGAGATCATAATCCGGGAAGGAAGACATCCTGTTATCGAACTGTCGCTGCCTAAAGGCCGTTTTGTTCCAAATGACATCCATCTGGACCAGACAAACAATGAAGTCCTTATTATCACAGGACCCAATATGGCCGGAAAATCGACAGTGCTCCGCCAGACCGCCCTTATCGTCCTGATGGCCCAGATGGGGAGTTTTGTGCCTGCAAAACAGGCCGAGATCGGAATCGTGGACAGGATATTTACGCGCGTCGGGGCCATGGACGATCTCAGAAAAGCGCAATCTACCTTTATGGTAGAGATGAACGAGACAGCGAACATATTAAACAACGCAACTGACCGGAGTCTTGTGATCCTTGACGAAATCGGCCGTGGAACCAGCACGTTTGACGGACTTGCCATTGCCTGGGCAGTGGTTGAGGACCTTGTGAACAAAAACGGGAAAGGCGTTAAGACCATCTTTGCAACCCACTACCATGAGATCACCGAACTTGCGCGCACCAGTGACCGGATAAAAAATTATAACATCGCGGTCCGGGAATGGAATGACTCGATAATATTTCTCTACAAACTGTTGCCGGGCGGCACGAACCGAAGTTACGGCATCCAGGTTGCGGCCCTTGCAGGCGTTCCGCAGCATGTTGTTGCAAGGGCCGGGGAAATCCTTCACAACATTGAAAAGGGTGAATTCAACATCCGCGGACAGCCGCGCATAGCCGCCTCCATGATTGCCGAACATCCTTCCCGGCCTACCCAGCTCGAACTGTTCAGCACACCGGATGACCCTGTCAGAGAACGGATCGATAAACTGAGTCCTGACAAAATGACGCCTCTGGATGCGCTCAACACTCTCTACGAACTGAAACAGATGATGGTCTCGTAAAATTGATATTATGCACGGTTATAATCAGAATAATCTGAGAGATATTTTGTTTTTTCCTTCCGGATGCAGCCGCACGCAACGCATCCTGTCACTTGCGCTAATAGTTGTACTGGCCTTGTTTCTTCTCCTGCCCCGGACAGCTCAGGCAGTGCCCTCGGCTTCCGTGTCTCCTATTCAGAAAAAATACCGGATGGCCCGGGCCTACTATCAAAACCTGCAATGCAACAAGGCATGGGCTGAATCAAGAAAAAAATGGCAGACAGCCATCAAGGCATTTCGAAAGGTCTACCGGGCCGACCCGGATCACTGGCTTGCTCCCTCCTGTCTCTTCAGCATGGCCCTGATTTACCACGATGGCATGTATGCCAGGTTTAAAAATCCGCTTTATCTTGGTGAATCAATCGCCAATTATGAGGATGTGATCTCCCTGTTCCCTAAACACCGGCTGGCGGACGACGCGCTTTATGCCATAGGCAAGATCTATCTTGAAGGCAAAAAAGACACTCGACGCGCAGCAAAGACCTTTGCAAAGCTGATCGCTGTTTATCCTGACGGTGATATGACGCCGAACGGGGCACTGCTTCTTAAAAAAATCAAGGGCCACAAGGAAACAATTCGTCCTGCAAAATCAAAGGACTCAAGGGCAAAAATTAATGATTTGAGGCACGGTTCCACAAAATATTATACAAGGGTTGTAATCGAGGTTTCCCAGAAGGTTAAATACAAGGCGAACCTGCTTGAAAAAAGCGGAACTCGTCCTCGCCGCCTATACGTAAACCTCTATAATTGCAAGGTCTCACCTAACCTGAATCCCTTTATTCCCATTCAGGATGGATTGCTCAAACGGGTGCGGAGCGCCCAGTTTTCCATTGACGTTGCCAGAGTGGTTCTTGATACAGAGACTGTCTCTGATTACAAAATCAACACCTTGAACGACCCGTTCAGGCTAGTGGTTGACGTGTGGGGCACACGGCGGAAAAGTGGAACTAGTAAGCCGGACGTGGTGAGCGCGCCTTCACTTCCGCAGCAGCTTGGTCTGGGAGCAAGGCGGATTGTCCTGGATCCGGGGCATGGTGGAAAAGACCCCGGCGCTGTCGGCCCGAACGATATGTATGAAAAGGATATTGTACTAAAAGTTGCGAAAAAGGCTGCCCGGATATTAAATTCCAAGCTTGCCTGTGATGTCATCCTCACAAGAAACAGGGATGTATTTATTCCGCTTGAGGAACGTACGGCTATTGCGAATACAAACGGTGCTGATCTGTTTATATCAATCCATGTAAACGCAGCCCCCTCTTGTGATGTCAGCGGAGTTGAGACCTTTATCCTGAGCCTTGCCACAAATAAGGATGAGATGCGGACCGCGGCGTTTGAAAATGCCACATCGTCCCGCAGCCTGAGTGACCTGCAGGGAATTCTTATGGATCTCATGCAGAATACAAAAATTAATGAATCAACCAAACTGGCCGAATATGTTCAGGATGACATAATATCAGGTCTATCGCGTAAATATGGAGGGGTTAAAAACCATGGTATAAAAAAAGCGCCGTTCATCGTACTGATAGGCGCCCAGATGCCCGCAATTCTTACTGAAATCGGGTTTATAAGTAATCCCAAAGATGCAAAACGTCTCAAAAGCGATGCCTACCTTCATACAATCGCGGAACAGATCGCAAGCGGCGTCTCAAGATATATTGCCGACTTGAACCTGAGCAGGTTTAATTTGTAAAAAGTTAAAAGTTAAAAGTTAAAAGTAAAAAAATAATAAATGTTCGCCGGTTGTTGGCCACCGGATGCTTGACAAAGGGTGTATAATTGTGTCATCCTGATATCTTAAAGGGATTTTTTTTTATTTAATAATATAAGATAGGGGAAACTGATGAAGGCTGAATTTATCAATCCTTTTCTTGCCGCGACAACAAATGTGCTGGGGACCATGGCTCAGACAAAGGTCAAGGCGCTTAAGCCCAGGTTAAAGGATGAGCCGGTCACATATGGCGAGGTGACCGGGATTATCGGCATGGCCTCGGACAAGATTGAGGGCACGATGGTGATCAGCTTTGAAAAAGACTGCATTCTGAAGATTGTCGGCAATATGCTTTATGAGCCGCCCAAGACGGAAATCGATGATGAGATAGTTGATGCGGTTGGTGAATTGACAAATATGATCTGCGGCGGCGCCAAGGCTGAACTGGCCAAACTGAATCAAAAATTCGATCTGGCAACGCCGACCATGGTTGTAGGAACCGGAATTGCGATTACCGTTTTTTCCGATGCGCCCACCTTAATCATTCCATTTGTCACTGATAGTGGCAAATTCGTCATCGAGGCAAACCTGATGGAAAAACAGTAACCACCGTTCAGGGTTCAAAGGTTCAGGACTTAGCGCCCTGCGAGCGAGCTGTTGAGCTGTAATTGTATTGTTGTTTCGTAGAGGCGATCCTTGTGATCGCCCCCTACAAATTTATAAATTTTAATAAATGGACAGAAACTTTGTTTTCCCGATACATGAACCCTTGACCCCTGAACCTAAAAAAGGGCCGTTCTCATTGAGAGCGGCCCTTTTTTTATCCGGATGGATAATTATATTAAATTGATTTCGAGATTTTCAGTCTTGCTATTGCTCTTTGCAGAGACCCCTCGGCCCTTATAAGATCAATGCCTTCCTTTTTTTGCTGTGCTTCGGCAATACGTCTTTCAGCTCTTTCTTTTGCGCGCATTGCACGTTTCACATCAATCTCTTTTCCAGCCTCTGCCGATTCCGCCAGAAAAGTAATTTTATTATCGGAGACCTCGCAGAATCCTCCGTTAACCATCAGATTCTCTGCCTTGCTCCCCTGTTTATACGTCAGCACTCCGGTCTTTATGGTACTCAGGAATGCGGCATGGTTGGCAAGCACTCCGAATTCACCGAGATAACCTGGGGCCATCACGATATCAACGTCCTCGCTTACCACGGCGCCGGTCGGAGTGACCACTTCAAGTCTTATTGTCTCAGCCATTGGTGTTCCTCCGCCTGACTATTTCTTAGCCGCATTCTCAATTGCCTCATCAATATTACCACACATGTAGAACGCGCCCTCGGGCAGTTCATCATGTTTACCGTCAAGAATCTCCCCAAAGCCTTTTATCGTGTCTTCAACCTTGCAGTATTTGCCTGGTTTACCGGTAAATACCTCTGCTACATGGAAAGGCTGGGACAGGAATCTCTGGACCTTCCTGGCGCGGGTAACCGTGACCTGATCCTCTTCGGAAAGCTCGTCCATACCAAGAATTGCAATAATATCCTGCAGGTCTTTGTACTTTTGCAGTGTAGTCTGTACAAGACGTGCAACCCTGTAATGCTCCTCTCCCACAACAACAGGGTCAAGGATTCGAGAGGTCGAATCAAGCGGATCAACAGCTGGGTATATTCCAAGCTCTGTAATCTGACGGGAAAGAACAACCGTACCGTCAAGATGGGCAAATGTTGTTGCAGGAGCCGGGTCGGTCAAGTCATCCGCGGGCACATATACGCACTGTACAGCGGTGATGGAACCCTTTGTTGTGGATGTAATCCTTTCCTGCAGCGCGCCAAGGTCGGTACCCAATGTCGGCTGATAACCAACAGCAGACGGGATACGGCCGAGAAGCGCGGAAACCTCGGAACCGGCCTGGGTAAAACGGAATATATTATCAATAAATAAAAGCACGTCCTGGCCTTCTTCATCCCTGAAATACTCGGCAGCGCTCAGACCCGTCAGTCCCACACGGGCGCGCGCTCCCGGAGGCTCGGTCATCTGTCCGTAAACCAGAGCCGCCTTAGGAAGAACGCCGGATTCCTTCATTTCCATATAAAGGTCATTACCCTCACGTGTGCGCTCTCCAACGCCGCAGAAGACCGAAATGCCGCCATGCTGCATGGCGATGTTGTTGACCATCTCCATCATGACAACGGTTTTACCGCAACCGGCTCCGCCGAACAGCCCCATTTTGCCGCCGCGGGGAAACGGTACAAGAAGATCGATGACCTTGATACCGGTCTCAAGTACGTGCACCTCTGTATCCTGTTCCGTGAACGCGGGAGCCAGTTTATGAATCGGGCGAAACTCTTTCGAATCAATCGGTCCCATACCATCAACCGGCCGGCCGACAACGTTCATGATCCGGCCCAGTGCCCCTTTGCCGACAGGCAGCGTAATAGGTCCTCCGGTGTCTTTTCCATCCTGACCTCGGACAAGACCATCGGTCTGATCCATGGCAACACAACGGCATACATTATCACCGAGATGCTGGGCCACTTCCACTACCAGATTGTCTGCCTTATCGCTGATACCGGGGTTTGTAAGCAATACGGAGTTCATGATTGCCGGCAGCTCACCCGGTTTAAACTCCAAGTCCACTACCGGCCCAATAACCTGAACTATCTTACCAATTGTTCCTGATGTTTGTTGTGCACTCATTTGGCAACAAGCCTCCTCAGCATCAAAAAATTACATTTTTTATTGATCAGGCACAACCGGTTTTTTGATGCTGATCCGGCTTTGGCCCGAATATTATTTCATCTATCCTTTAAGGGCCTCGGCTCCGCCGACAATATCCATCAGATCGGCGGTAATGGCTGACTGCCGTGCCTTATTATAAACAAGTGTCAGATCTTTGATCATGTCGGTGCATGCAGTTGTCGCATTATCCATTGCCGTCATACGCGCAGCCTGCTCGCTTGCTCCCGCCTCAAGCATTGCGTGGTATACCTTAACATTCAGATACAGCGGCAGTAATACCTCCATAATCTCATTGGGGCTCGGCTCATAAATGTAGTCAAGTCCTGCAGCGCCTTCAGCAGCCTCCTGCTCCTCTTCAGCCACAGGCTGAATCGGGAGCAGAGATTCGGATACCGGTTTCTGAATACCGACACTTACAAAACTTCCGTAAATGATCCTTACCTCGTCAGACTCGCCTGCCAGGAAATTTGCAGCAACCTCTTGAGCGATCTGCCGGGCATTGAACATCTGGAAAGCACCCATGATGTCTGGGTAGGACTCTCTAACCAACCCGGTTTTCTTGAAATACCGTGCGCCTTTTTTCCCGCAGCATACCAGCGTGACCTTTTTGCCTTCGCCTTCCAGCTTGGCAATTAATTTTTCGGTCATCTTGAATACGTTGGAGTTAAAACTTCCGCACAGCCCTCTGTCCGAAGTAATTATAAGAAGATCAACAGTCTGAATATCCGGCCTCGCAGCCATGAGCGGGAACTGTTCGGGGTCCATGCCGCCGGACATGTTGGACATGGCGTCACCGAATTTCCCTGTGTATGGACGAAAGTCTTCCATCCTCTGCTGGGCGCCCCGCAGTTTGGCCGAGGCTACCATATTCATGGCCTTTGTGATCTGCTTGGTCTTCCCGATACCAACAATTTGCGTTTTAACATCTTTCAGACTTGCCATGTCGTACTATGCTCCCTCTTTATTATAGACCCTTGCTTCCCTTGAAATTGTTGGTAAACTCGGTCAGGGTTTTTTGTATCTTTGCGTCCAGAGCATCGTCGATTGCCTGTTTTTCCTTCAGGGTGTCGAAAATGTCAGGTGCATTCGCCGCAACATACGTATACAGCTCTTTCTCATATTCGCCAAGTGTATTGAGCGGCAATTCATCGAGAAATCCCTTGGTTCCGGCATAGATAATTATGACCTGTTTTTCCATGGGCAACGGCTGATACTGTGGCTGCTTCAGAATCTCGACAAGACGTGCACCGCGTGTAAGCTGGGCCTGCGTTGCCGCATCAAGGTCGGAACCAAACCCTGCAAAGGCTGCCAGTTCGCGATATTGTGCAAGGTCAAGACGCAGAGTGCCGGCAACCTGCTTCATTGCCTTTACCTGGGCTGCGCCGCCGACCCTGGATACTGAAAGACCTACGTTGATTGCCGGCCGAACGCCTGCAAAAAAGAGATTAGGCTCCAGGAAAACCTGGCCGTCGGTAATGGAAATAA
>JAYEGR010000051.1:0-14993 GCA_034659175.1 Thermodesulfobacteriota bacterium
CATTCATTTTCATATGCAACCCACACTTCACCGCTCATTAGTTGAGGGTGGTTTTAATTTCGGCCAAACGGTTTCCACCTTTTTATGGTTGGCATTGCCCACCCTACGAATTGTCCCGCTTTAAGTTGGTGGCCCCAATTACCAATGTTCTATTTTGGTTACACTCTATTCATTTTTTCGTCATTCCGGAATGACGGTACTCCAAATCGTGTACAAATAAGCGAAATTTTGTTTTTCCGATACATGAACCTCTGAACCCTTGAATCCCTGAACCCCACCGTAGTTAAATTGTAATACTAAGTTTGTGAGAGCCGGAAGTCAACACATACTCTTGACAAAAGCGGAAAAGGCTGTATAATCTCGCTGTTGGATGGCAGAGCGGACATAGCTCAGCTGGTAGAGTACAAGCTTCCCAAGCTTGGTGTCGCGGGTTCGAACCCCGTTGTCCGCTCCACCATGATTGCAGAAATGACGTCTCCGTCTTCGTTTTTGTCCAGGCGTTGTCGATGATTAATTTTTTCCAGAAACAGGATGGAAGAAATGTGACTTGATTAACGGTAAGGAATCGGATTTTCTTTGTGCGAGTCAGGAAAATCTATTCCCAATTAGTAGATATAAGTTTATACTTATGTCTTTTGATGCGGATTAAAAGTGGGCGGCATGCCCGCTTTTTTTTTTACTCAGTTGAACGTTTACTTTTTTTTGTTAAGGACTTGATGCAGAATAATACCGCCGGCGCAAGCGTTGAAGTGGTCAAAGCCGTGACAGGGCTTGCCGGGCCGGTAGTTGAGGAATTGGATTTTGAACTCGTAGACGTTCAGTTCAGGCCTGAGACAGGCGGGCTTGTGCTAAGGCTGGTCATTTTCAATAAGGCCGGGATTGGTGTTGACGATTGCGCAAAGGTCAGTCGCGAGGTCAGTCATCTCCTTGAAGTGGAAGATATTATTGATCATTCATTCAGGCTCGAGGTTTCATCACCCGGACTTGATTGGCCTTTGAGGAGCGAAAGAGATTTTGTTCGTTATAAAGGGCGTAGAATCAAAGTGATAACTGGTGATTCGTTCGGGAATAAGCGCTTCGTTGGTGTGATTGAAAACGTGGTAAAGGAGCATCTGTTCCTGGCCACAGGCAAAGAGATTCTTGAAATCCCGATAACTGAAATAGTGAGAGGGAATCTTGTTATTGACTTTTAAATTTTATTTGCATTACACTCTCTTCCCAAAGGGCTTGCTCAAAAATAGATCTGACTTTTTTGCGAAGCCGGCAAAGTTTAGTACCTTAGAAAATATTTTCGTGAAGGTACTTATCCAGGACCTTTAAAAATTTCCAGTTTATCCGGGTTCGGGATCAGTAAAGATATATTGGAGAAACGGTGATGCTTTCAGACTTGAAAAGAATTATCGATCAAATTTGCAGAGACAAGGGAATTGATCGTCAGTTGCTGATCGAATCCCTTGAGGATGCCGTAATGTCTGCCGCCCAAAAGAAGTACGGCGCACGGCGTGACATGGAGGTCCATTACAATGATGATCTTGGGGAATTGGAACTCTTTCAGTTCAGACAGGTTGTTGAAGATGTGGAGGACGAACAGACCCAGATTTCATTTGAGGAGGCGATAAGCCTGGATCCTGATGTGCAGATGCATGACGATCTTGGCAGCAAGATGCAAAACGTTGCCGACTTGGGCCGGATTGCCGCTCAGTTTGCCAAACAGGTGATAATTCAGAAGATGAAAGATGCCGAACGCGGCGTTATTTACGAAATGTACAGGGAGCGCGTCGGCGAAATTGTGAACGGTATTGTCCAAAGATTTGAAAGGGGCAATATGATTGTGAATCTGGGGCGGACCGATGCGCTTTTGCCCAGCAGTGAACAGATGCCCAGGAGGTCATTTCGCCAGGGTGACCGTATTCGAGCCTTACTTTTTGAGGTCAGGCAGACAAGCAGGGAACATCAGTTGGTGCTCAGCAGGACGAGCAACGAGTTCTTGTCAAAGCTGTTTGAAACCGAGGTGCCTGAGATTTCCGAATCTATTGTCTCGATAGTCGGGGTTGCTCGTGAACCGGGATTAAGGGCAAAGATCGCGGTGGTCTCTTCGGAGTCGGACGTTGACCCGGTCGGCGCATGCGTTGGAATGAAAGGTTCCCGTGTGCAGAACGTGGTACAGGAACTTCAGGGCGAGAGGATAGATATTGTTCCCTGGAGTTCTGATCCTGCAAAATATGTTTCAAATGCCCTCTCGCCGGCACAGGTCTCAATGGTTGTTGTTGATGAGGAAAACAGGACCCTTCTCGTTGTGGTGCCTGATGATCAGCTTTCACTTGCAATCGGCAGGGGAGGGCAGAATGTACGGCTTGCTTCTCAGTTACTGGCATGGAAGATTGATGTAAAAAGCGAGCAGAAATATGCAAAATTCATGGAGCAGGGATATAAATCCCTGATGGATCTGGAATGCGTGAATGACAGCCTTGCTGATATCCTGTATGATGGTGGGTTTACATCAGCCGCTGATCTCGCTGAGGCGAGTTTTGAAGAATTAACGGAATTTGAAGAAATTGACGAAGAGATTGCCACACAGTTGGTCAAGGCAGCGATAGAGAAAGTTCAGGAGGATCAGACAGCCGAATTGGAAAAATCCGATGTGCATGAAGAAACGGAAGAAACCGGGCCAACTGATGAATCTCGGGATTTTGAAGAACCTCTTGAAACGGCTGAAACGAAATCCATGGAAGTTGATGATACTCCCCCTCCGGAATCAGAGTCTGACATTGGGGAACGGGAGTGAATAATATAGGAGTTGCCTGGTGAAGATTTATCCCGTACGGACATGCCTGGTGTGCGGGAGAAAGGGATTAAAGAATGAATTTATGCGGTTCACGGTGGATGATACCGGGATGCTGGTAATGGACAATCGATCAATAATAGGCGGACGCGGCGCGTATTGCTGTATGAATAATGATTGTCCGCGGCTATTCAGGAAAAATCGGAAACGGCTTTTAAAAGCCTTTCGAGTGCAAGTGATCAAGTTGAATAAGCTGTAGGGGGTTTTCGGGAGTGGAGATGAAGAAAGTCAGGGTTTACGAGTTGGCCAAAGAGGCTGGAGTGGAAAGCAAGGCGCTTGCGGTCAAACTCATTGGACTTGGATTCGACATTAAGGGCTATAGTTCGACTCTTAGTGAACAGAAGGCTGATGAAGTCCGTAGAATATTGGGCACGGTTTCGACGCAGGTGGAAGAAAAGCGGGTTCAGCGTAAAGGACAGAAGACTATTATTCGAAGGCGGACTACGTCTGTACCCCCGGTACAGGAGGCAGGTCAGGAGAAGGCGGCTGAACCGGAAGTTGCCGAAGAGCCGGTTGCAGCGCTTGTAGAAAAGGAAAAAGTTGCTGAAAAGCCCGAAGAACTTGAAAGAGTCAAAGAAGAAGCGCCTCCAGCCGATGAAGTTGAAGCCAAGGTTGCAGTAGAGAAGGCGCCTGTGCCTGAACCAGAGAAGATCCCGGCGACAGTCGAAGAAAAGAAGCCTGAGTCAACAGAGGTTAAGGCCTTGCCGGAAAAGGAAAAAAAGGCTGCTGAATTGGTTAAGCCCGAGAAGCCGGCACCCAAAAGGCGTAAGGGGCTGGCTCGATTTTTAGGCACCATTGAATTGCCGCCAGAAACAGAGATTTCAAGGCCCAAACATAAAAGAGGTGACAAACCAAAGGCCGCCAGGCCGGACCAGGATAAAAAACGGCCGGTTAAAAAAATTCGTCCTCAACCAGGGGATAAGAGGGATGAAAAAAAAGGCGAAGACAACAGCAGGGGCGCACATCCCAAAGGGAAAAAGGGTAAACGTTTTGTCAAGTTTCATACCGAGACAAGGGGTAAGGAACGCGACCGGAAAGGCCCGGGTAGACGCAAAGGTCGGGTCGTTGTTGCAATAGAAGACGTGGCCGGGCTCGGTGGCCGCTTGGCGTCGGGCCTGAGAGTAGAGCGCGCTCGTCGTGCAGGCGCCAAAAAGGCCAGGCGCGAAGATGCTGTGGCGCCTGGAGAAACAAAAGCAATCAAGAAAAGGATAAAGATAGAGGAATCAATCTCGGTTGCCGATATTGCCCGTCGTATGGGAATCAAAGTCAATGAAGTTATCGGCAAGCTCATGGAATTGGGTGCAATGGCTACCATGAACCAGGCACTGGACGTGGACACTGCGGCCCTGGTTGCCTCTGATTTTGGTTATGAAGTTGAACAGGCTGAAACAGAGGCACAGGTCTTCCTTGATCTGGAAGACAAGGAAAAGGGCGGTGAGGAATTGCCAAGACCTCCTGTGGTTACTGTTATGGGACATGTGGATCATGGCAAAACATCAATTCTTGACGCTATTCGTCATACTGATGTTGTGAACGACGAGGCCGGTGGTATTACTCAGCATATCGGCGCCCACTATGTCCGTTCCGCACAAGGGGACGTGGTGTTTCTGGATACCCCGGGCCATGAAGCGTTTACCGAAATGAGGGCCCGCGGCGCTAAGGTCACTGATGTGGTCGTTCTTGTAGTGGCGGCGGATGACGGCGTTATGGATCAGACAAAAGAGGCGATCAATCATGCCAGGGCCGCGGATGTTCCGATCGTGGTCGCTGTGAACAAGATCGACAAGCCTGACGCCAACCCGGACCGTGTTAAGAGGGAATTAGGAGAGTTGGATCTGCTGCCCGAGGAGTGGGGCGGTAGTACCATCTTCTGCGCGACCTCCGCCAAGACCGGAGAGGGGATTGACGAGCTTCTTGAGCAGATCCTGCTTCAATCTGAAATTCTGGAGCTTAAGGCGGATTCCAAGCGCAAGGCGCGCGGCCGCGTGATTGAGGCGCATCTTCATAAGGGTCGTGGGCCGGTTGCAACAATTCTGATTCAGCACGGCACATTGAAAGCGGGTGATAATTTCATTGTCGGTGAATTTTACGGCAGAGTTCGTGCCCTTACGAATGACAAAGGTGTTAAAGTCGAACAGGGCGGCCCTTCAATGCCGGTTGAAGTGCATGGTTTGAGCGGAGTTCCCAGGGCAGGGGATGAGTTTGTCGTAGTGCCTGATGAAAAAATGGCCAAAAGCGTCAGCCAGCAGCGTCGGCTTAAAAGCCGGGATCTGGCGCTTGCGGCAACCACCAAGATCTCGCTTGACAACCTGTTTGAGAAATTGAAGGAGGGCGAGGTCAAGGAGTTGCGCGTCATTCTGCGAGCCGATGTTCAGGGGACCCTGGAGGCCTTTGGCTCTGCAATCAAGAAACTCAGTACAGACGAAATCAGGGTGGAGATCCTCCATGAGGGTACCGGCGCAATTATTGATTCGGATGTGCTTCTTGCCACTGCATCCAATGCTATCATAATCGGCTTTAATGTCCGACCGAGCGCCAAGGTACAGGACTTTGCAAAAAATGAAAAAGTGGATATCCGTTATTATGACGTGATCTACAATGCCCTTGATGATATCAGGAAGGCAATGACCGGCATGCTTGAACCGGTCTTTGTGGAAAGGACCATCGGTTCCGTGGAAGTACGGCAGGTCATTCATGTTCCAAAGGTCGGCATGATTGCCGGAAGTTATGTTGCGGACGGCAAAGTGGTAAGGGATGCTCATGTCCGACTGTTGCGAGACGGAGTTGTGGTATATACCGGCAGGTTGAGCTCGCTCAGGCGGTTCAAGGATGATGTAAAAGAGGTTCAGACTAATTTCGAATGCGGCATTGGACTGGAAAATTTTAATGACATCAAAAACGGGGACATGCTTGAGATCTTTGTTATAGATGAGATAGCAGCCGAGCTATAGGTTGTAATCGTTCACAGGCACCCCATCCGGAGTCTCGCAGGCTCGTTTACCTGCACGCGATCAGTCCGGCTCACATAGGTTTACTATAGTTCGCTGGCCTGCTAGCGCACATATGGGGTACCTGTGAACGATTACATACGGAGGAGTTGGCTAAATAGCCTTTCCCCTCTGAACGGTTTTATGTAGGTTTTATATGATGGCGGCTAAGAAATCCGGAAACAGGTTTGTTTTGCCTGAGCTGGGCATGGGCCAGAGCAGACGCCCTTCGCGGGTGGGTGATGCAATCAGGTGTGAGATTGCACGGTTGCTTCTTCAGAAGATCAAGGACCCTCGGTTACGGAATGTCACTATTACCAGCGTGGCAATGACAGATGACTTGAGAAGGGCCAGGATTTATTTCAGCGTGTTTGGTGACAAACAGCAGATCAAGGAAGCGGAAAAGGGGTTGGGCAGCGCCAAAGGATTTATCCGCACTCATCTGGCAAAAGAACTCGGGATGCGATATGTGCCTGAACTTGATTTCAGGCATGATCTTGCTGAAGTCAAGCGTGAAGAGATGGAGAGACTGTTCAGAGAGATTAATGATGGTGAACCACGGTCTGAATGAGATTGCAAGGGTTATTGCCGGCGCGGAAAATTTTGTGATTGCCGGTCATATTTATCCGGACGTAGACGCTCTCGGCTCTCAGCTGGCATTGGGAAACATCCTTGAATCTCTAGGCAAAAACGTTGTTCTATACGGCGAAGCGGCTGTCCCGAAACAATTAAATTTCATGCCTGGAAGTGACAGGCTGATTATTTCTCCCCTTGAATGGGATTCCTTTGACTGTGCCATAGCGCTTGACTGCGGTGATAGTTTCAGGCTTGGCAAGGAGATGGATAATTTTTTGAAAATTCATCCTCTTGTAGTTGTTGATCATCATTCCGGGCACCAAGAGTTTGGAGATGTCCGTTGGGTGGAAGGGGACAGGAGTTCAACCGGCGAGATGGTCTTTGACCTGGCCCAGGCCCTGAACAGCGCCATATCCTATGACACGGCATACTGTCTTTATGCAGCCATTGTTTCCGACACTGGATCATTTAAATATTCGTCAACAACGGCCGATACCTTTCGGGTTGCAAAGGAGCTGGTTGAGAAAGGTGTTAAACCTTTTGATGTGGCGGCCAAGCTTTTTGACAATTTTACCGTAAATCGTCTTCATCTTATGGTGTCGGTGCTGGGTACCATGGAATTTTATGAGAATGGACGAATTTCCCTGATTCATGTAACGCGTGCGATGTTTTCCGGTACAGGTACGGACCAGGGTGATGTTGAAAGTTTTATAAACTACCCGAGGTCTCTGGAAGCGGTCAGAGTGGCTGTATTTTTAAAGGAAACCCATGACGGTCTTGTCAGCGTGAGCCTGAGGTCCAAGGGGTCATGGTGTGATGTGTCCGAGGTTGCGAAAAAGTTTGGAGGTGGAGGTCATAAGCATGCGGCCGGGTTTAAAAAAGACTCCACTATTTCAGATGTTCGGGATAAGCTTTTGCCGGAAATTTCGCTTATGATGAAAAAATGAGTACGGCTTTGCAACCGCCCGCGGGACGGATATCGGATTTAGGGATGTGGAAATAAATAACTTACCCATCTCCCATCCCATCTTCAGGCCATCTTCGATCAAGTAACCATTTTTAAAATCCTCAACGTAGCCCGGCTATGCCTGCGGTTTTAAAAGTGATTACTTGATCGAACCTGATCTAAACCTGAGCGCTATATGGGTAAGTTATTTATTTCCACATCCCTAGATGCCGGTGTTTTCCTGGTGGATAAGCCGGCTGGACCCACTTCTTTTAAGATAGTCCAGCTTGTTCGTCGGAATCTGGGAATAAAAAAGGTGGGGCATGCCGGAACGTTAGACCCTTTTGCCACCGGGTTGCTTGTGATATGTGCAGGGCGGCCCGCCACCAGGATAATTTCCCGTCTGATGGACGGCGAGAAGGAATATGAGGCAACCTTAAAACTTGGTGTTGAGACAGACACCTTTGATCCGGAAGGAAAAATAACCGCCAGCCGTCCTGTGGGGGAGCTTGACAGGGCGCGTGTTGAAGAATGTGTTTCAGGGTTTGAGGGTGAACAGCTTCAGGTGCCGCCGAGTTTCTCAGCTCTGAAACATAAGGGCAAGCCTCTTTATTATTATGCCAGGAAGGGAATTGAGATTGCCGTAAAGCCCCGGAGAATCCGGATTCGGGAAATAAGCTGCATTGACATAAGCGCTGACACTCTAAGTATTTTGGTGCGGTGCGGCAAGGGGACATATATCAGGTCACTTGCCTCGGATATAGGAACAGCGTTAGGATGCGGAGCCCATCTGATTGCATTGAGGCGGCTTCGAAGCGGTTTGTTTTCAGTAACAAATGCCTTGGCGGTGAATGATTTGCTTGATCGAGAAAAGGGGCGTGAACTGCTGCTTGAGCATATGCTGAGCGTGGAAGACGTGCTTGAAATGCTCCCCGTGTAATCGTTCACAGGCGCCCCATCTGTACGCGATCAGTCCGGTTCACATCATAGGTTTACTATAGTTCGCCGGCCTGCTTGCATACATATGGGGCGCCTGTGAACGATTACGAAAATCAGGTAACCGTTTACGGTTATGTATATTTTTTGTTTAAATTAAAAATTGTAAAGATTCATTAATCAGGGATCTTAACCGATCCATCACGGGGCAGCAAAGCCCTGCAGGATCGGATCACAAACACTTTCTCTGTGAACGTTTACAGAGATCTTCACAGGAGGCCTGCTGTGACACTCAAGACTGAAAATAAGAAGGAAATCATAGAAAAATTCAACCTGCACGATACGGATACCGGATCTCCGGAGGTGCAGATTGCATTGTTGAGCGCGCGTATTACATATCTGACCGAGCATTTTAAGGTACATAAAAAGGACCATCATTCAAGGCGCGGTCTATTGAAACTCGTAGGTCAGAGAAGACGGCTGCTTTCATATCTTAAAAACGTGAACATTGACAGATACCGTTCCATTATCAAGGAACTCGGAATCCGGAAGTAATAGACGTATGTCTGCTTTTATTTTTGCAGTCGGTTTTGTGTGAATTTTGTTCTCGCCTTGAATTGGGTAGGTCCGTACTAAAAGACCTTGTGAGCCGAGAACGGGGATAATGTAGGAAAAAGGTAAAAAAGCAGACAATTGTCATGAGGAGAAGAAATGGTTTTACGAGAAGAGATTGAAATAGGCGGGCGGACCCTTACCATTGAAACAGGTCGGCTGGCAAAACAGGCCAATGGTTCGGCCCTGATTACTTACGGGGATACGGTTGTTCTGGTAACCGCCACTGCTGCCAAGGAACCAAAGGAAAAAATTGATTTTCTGCCCCTGACAATAGAATATCAGGAACGGTTCTACGCTGTAGGGCGTATTCCAGGCAGCTTTTTCAGGCGCGAGATCGGTCGTCCCACGGAAAAAGAGATATTGACCTGCCGTTTTATTGACAGGCCGTTAAGGCCTCTTTTTGCCGACGGTTACCAGCATGAGACACAGGTGATCGCTACCGTATTATCGGCAGATCAACAGAATGATCCGGACATACTGGCAATAATCGGAGCATCCTGTTCCCTGACGCTTTCAAATATACCCTTTCTCGGCCCGATTGCCGGAGTGAGGGTCGGGTTTATGGATGGGAAATACATCCTTAACCCCACAAGGGATCAGCTGGAGGAATCCAGGATGAATTTAATCATTGCCGGTTCCAAAGATGGAGTTGTGATGGTTGAAGGCGGGATGGGAAATTGCAGCGAGGCAGAGGTGCTTGACGCAATATTTTTTGGTCATGAGGCAATGCAGCCCATACTGGAAGTGCAGGAAAAGATGAGAGCAGCGGTCGGAAGACCGAAGATGGAAGTAAAGCCGCCTGAGAAGAACGAGGAATTGGAAAAGCGGGTAGCCGAGATTGCAGCCTCTGAAATGGAAAGCGTGATTGCTACTTCAGACAAGATGGAACGCGGCGATCTGTTTGACACGCTCAAGGCCAAAATGGTTGTTCAAATCGAAGAGGAGTTTGAAAACTGCGGCCGTGAAGCAAAGGAGATTCTTTACAGTCTGAAAAAAACCATGATGAGGGACCGAATCGTTAAGGATCAGGTACGTATTGACGGCAGGAAATTTGACGAGATCCGCCCGATAGCCTGTTCTGTCGCAACACTGCCCCGTGTCCATGGATCATCGCTGTTTACCCGTGGTGAGACTCAGGCAATGGTCACTGCCACTCTTGGAAGCGGTGAAGACGAGCAGCGGATCGAATCTCTTTACGGAATGTCTTTCAGACCGTTCATGCTGCATTATAATTTTCCGCCTTATTGTGTCGGTGAAGTACGTTTCATGAGGGGCCCGAGCAGGCGGGATATCGGACACGGCGCCTTGGCATCCAGAGCGCTTAAGGCTGTGCTGCCTGACAGTGATAAATTTCCATATACGATTCGGATCGTGTCGGAGGTCATGGAATCAAACGGTTCTTCATCCATGGCAACGGTGTGCGGCGGAACTCTTGCCCTCATGGATGCAGGGGTGCCGATCAGAAAGCCGGTGGCCGGCGTGGCCATGGGCCTTATTAAGGACTATGAACAGATAGTAGTCCTTTCAGACATTCTTGGTGACGAAGATCATCTTGGTGACATGGATTTCAAGGTCGCGGGAACAGATGAAGGGATCACCGCTCTTCAGATGGACATCAAGATCGAGGGTGTGTCAAAAGAAATTATGTCCCGGGCGCTGGACCAGGCCAGGACGGGGCGTATTCATATTCTTAAGGAAATGGACAAGGGGCTTTCAGAGCCCAGGACGGAAGTGCCTGAACATGCGCCGAAAATTTTCAGCCTGCAGATAAATCCGGACAGAATTCGTGACATCATCGGCCCGGGCGGAAAAATTATCAAGGGCATGACCGCTGAATTCGGAGTAAAAATCGATGTGGATGATTCCGGAAAGGTTTCGATTTTTGCACCCAATGGCAAGGTCGGCGAGGCAGTGACGGACCGGATCAAGGATATGACGGAGGAGGCCGAGATAGGCAAGATCTATACAGGAACCGTTCAGAAGATCGTTGACTTTGGCGCCTTTGTTCAGATCCTTCCAGGGATCGACGGGCTTGTCCATATATCCGAACTTGAGAACAGACGTGTAAACAAGGTCACCGATGTTCTAAAGGAAGGCGAGGAGGTTCGTGTCAAGGTGCTTGCCATTGATCAGCGCGGCAAGATCCGGCTGAGCAGGAAGGCTCTTCTTGATAAATGACGAATGACTAGTGACGAATGATGAAAGATGAATTAAAGCCAAAATGGCGGAAAGTGTCCCGCTTCAAGTTAGAAACCAACAAACCAACAAACCAACAAACCAACTAACCAACAAACCAACTAACCAACAAACCAACTAACCAACAAACCAATTAAACCAACAAACCGAATTCCTATATTCGTATGTACAAAAAAACAGTTTTAGATAACGGCGTTCGGGTCGTAACCGAACGTATTCCCCATACTCGTACCGTATCAGTGGGACTTTGGGTGGATGTCGGTTCACGTGATGAGCATGATTTAAACAACGGGTGCGCTCATTTCCTGGAACATATGTTTTTTAAGGGAACCCAATCCAGATCCGCCCAGATGATTGCAATGGAACTGGATGTTCTTGGAGGAACGGCCAATGCCTTTACCTCAAATGAACATACGTGTTTCTACGCCACGGTCATGGATGACCGGCTGTCGCGGTATATGGAACTGCTGAGTGATCTTTTCCTGAATTCTGTTTTTGCCGAGGATGAAGTGGAACGTGAGAAACAGGTCATCCTCCAGGAGATCAGCATGGTGGAAGACACGCCGGATGAACGGATTCACGAGCTTTTTTCTTCACATCTGTGGGGAAGGCATCCCCTAGCCAATACCGTTTTGGGTTCCAGAGAAGTCGTCGGGTCTATGAATACCGGTAAACTGGTGGATTATATAGAACGATATTACAGCCCGAAGAAGATTCTTATAGCCGCCGCGGGTAATCTTGATCACAAACATTTTGTCGATCTCTGTAACAAGAAGCTTCCCGGAATTGGAATTGAAAACGGCGTGTCCGGCACAACCCGGGCCATGCCCACGGAACAGCCGCCACTCAGAGAGGTCTATTCCCGTCCTCTTGAACAGGTACATATGATCCTCGGAACTTACGGATTGCCGGTCAATTCCGATGATCGATACAAGCTGGCTCTTTTAAATACCATACTGGGCGGAAATATGAGCTCAAGGCTTTTTCAGGAGATCCGAGAGAAACGGGGACTTGCCTATTCCATTTATTCATATCTTGTGCCTTTTACAGACTGTGGATATGTAGGTGTATACATGGGAGTGGCGCCTGAGACCGTGAACGAGGTTGTTTCTCTGGTAACAGGTGAAATCGAAAAAATTGCCGCGGGATCAGTGACAAAAGAGGAACTCCTGAATGCCAAGGATTACACCAAGGTAACCCTTTTTCTGGCAAACGAGAATACTGAGGCCAGAATGACCAGGATTGCTCGGAATGAGTTATATTTTGATACGTATATATCCTTTGATGATGTAGTGGCCGGCGTTGATATTGTAACAATAGACGAGATCCTGGATTTTTCCAACCGGCTTCTCACGGACAAGGTGTTCTCTGCCGCAGCGCTGGGCCCACTTGAGAACGGAGATATCGATTGGAGTTCTCTTGATTGAATTCATGAAATTTTCGGATCAGACCCAATTGATCCCGGTCCAGTTTCGCTGGCTTGACCCTGAACAGACCCGTGATCTTAATCCTCCCGCCTATCAATCCGATCTGGCATCCGGCATGGATGTGGCAGCGGCTGTTTCCAAAGCCGTGGTTATTGAACCGGGCGGAATTTTACTCCTTCCAACCGGTTTTGCAGTGGCTGTTACACCGGGCTATGAACTTCAGGTTAGACCAAGGAGCGGCCTGGCCGTTAAACACGGAATTACAATCATCAACAGTCCGGGCACCATTGATGCTGACTACCGCGGTGAGGTGAAAATAGGCATTATAAATTTGAGCAAGGTTCCTTTTACGATAAATCGAGGTGATCGCATAGCCCAATTAATACCGGCCAAAGTTCCCAGGGTTTCACTTGAAATAGTTGATGAACTGGATAAGACCGTCCGGCATGGCGGCGGTTTTGGTCATACCGGAGTTAAGTGAATGATGAATGATGAATTATGAATTATGAATGAACTGCTTGGTCACTATAACTCCACCTTGGATTTAAAGACGCAACTTGTAACGGCCTCCAGCCTTTACTTTGTGCCTGACAATTGATTATCTGCAAGTGACTTGATGCGTTTTTGTGTTCTTGGAAGCGGGAGTAAAGGCAACTCCACCTATGTCTCTGCCGGGGATACTGCAATCCTTATTGACGCAGGGTTTTCCGGCATTGAGGTGGCGCGGCGGCTTGCATCGATCGGTGTAGACATCTCATCATTGTCGGCAATTCTTGTTACCCACGAACATGGAGACCATGTTTGTGGCGTGTCCATTCTGTCCAGACGACATAACCTTACGGTGTTTGCCAATAAGGCCACCATCAGCAAGGCCGGCAAGCCTCTGGACAATCTTTTTTCTTTTCAGGAATTTTCAACAGGTAAATCGTTTCAGATAAAAGATCTTCAAATCCATCCATTTTCCGTGTCCCATGACGCTGCCGACCCTGTGGGGTTCACTATCAGCAATGGCAAATCGTCCTTTGGTTACTGTACCGACACCGGGATGGTGTCCAGGCTTATCAGGCATCGACTTACAGGCTTAAACGCGCTGGTGCTGGAATGCAACCATGACCCCGAGATTTTGAAGACAGGGCCGTATCCCCTTTCGCTGAAGCAAAGAGTAAGCTCCAAGACAGGGCATCTGGCAAACTCGGATGCCGCCGTTTTTCTTGCAGATATATTTCATGATAAACTGGAACACGTGGTCCTGGCACACATCAGCGAGACCAACAACCTCCCGGAAATCATTCGTGAAACCATGACCGGCGTGTTAAATAAGAGACACAAACACAGCTTTCATTTCAATGGAGAGCCCAGTGACCTATCCACGTGTATCTCATTAGCCCGGCAAGATCGACCCGGAGAACTGGTTAAAATGAAGTAAGACTGGTATGCAAAGATATCAGGGATCGATCAAACATTGTTATAATTGGCGGGTTGGGGCAACCTCGTTCGTGGTCCCGGCCGACATGATGTTCAATGTTCGGCTGCTTGCGGACATGGTTGACAATGTTCAGCTCTTGTTTTTTGAAAGCCATGAAAATTCATTACTTGAGCATCCGGTGGACATCCCCGGACTTTTCCAGGTGGCAAGAGAGCATGATCTAACGTATACTGTTCATCTTCCGTCTGATTTGCATCTGGGCGCAACCGACTTCAACCGGCGGCAACGTGCGATTGACCGGATTGTCAGGTTAATGACCGAACTGGACCGCCTGTGCCCTGAATGTTATGATCTGCACTTGTTGCGGGAAGAAGGTCTTTCTGATTCAAAATGGTTGGATAACCTGGATGTGTCCTTAAATAAACTATCAGGTAAACTGGGGTCTGCCAGGCGATTTGTCGGAATTGAAAATCTTGATTATCAGTTTGATCCGGTTGCTTCACTTGCAGGCAAACATGGTTTTTCCGTAACCCTTGATATCGGGCATGCTTTGCGTTTTCAGCATGGCTGGGAATACTTGATGGAATATGTGCTAAATGCGGCCCATATTCATTATCACGGAGTAGTCGAAGGAAAGGACCACCTGGCGCTCTCTGCCGCACAGGATCGCATCACCAGGCAACTGGGGATGGAACTTGAAAAGGTGAATTACAACGGGGTAGTTACTCTTGAGGTCTATTCGCTTGATTTTTTAAGGGAATCGATTGGTGTGATTGAGCGGGTATGGGCGTAATCGTTCACATGCACCCATATGCACGCGCCCAACGGAAGTGCATTTGGGGGTAAATATTCGGCTCGATGCCGGAAAATAGCTAGAACCACCAAATTGTAAATGTTTGGCAGCCTGCCGGAGTTTGAGAACTCTCGGGATCATAGCATGTTGATTTTATAGGGAAATTTCCTGTCGGTATTTGAGTCTCAAAATTTGCTACCACAACATATTGTGGCAGTACTTTTTGAACCCACTATATGAATGGCATTG
>JAYEGR010000052.1:0-14889 GCA_034659175.1 Thermodesulfobacteriota bacterium
TGAAACCCTGTCAAAAAAAACAAGAAATTTTTTGGCGCACCCCGCTGACATAAGCTGAAAGCGAGGTGACACGGATTTACTGGACAAAGCAATTTTTAAAAATTTGGGTTGCGGGTATCACCCGCCCTAGAAAGTCCTCTTATCCCTAATTTGCCGGCCTCAAGATGGGTGATGCAAAACAGGCCGAAATAGGAGACAAAGGCCGGGATAGCTGCGGCCTTTACAACGTCTAAATACGGGACATTAACATATTCCGCGATAATAAAAGCCGCCGCGCCCATGATTGGAGGCATAAGTTGTCCATCGGTGCTGGAGGCAACTTCAATGGCTGCCGCTTTTTTTGCCGGATAGCCGACTTTTTTCATCAGCGGGATAGTAAACGGGCCGGTGGTGACAATATTTGCAATACTTGAACCGGAAACCAGACCGGTAGCGCCGCTGGAAACCACGGCTGCCTTGGCTGGCCCACCCTTATATTTCCCTAGAAAGGCCAGAGACATATCTGTAAAAAAATGACCGGCGCCCGCCTTTTCCAGTAAAGAACCTAAAAGCACGAACAAATAGACAATCGATGCAGACACCCCCAGTGGGATTCCGTATATCCCCTCAGTGGAAAGTGTGATATTGCTCAAATATTTGCACAGCGACACCCCCTTAAATGCCAATAAATCCGGCATGTGGGGACCAAGAAAGGCATAGGTTGTAAATAATATGGCAATAATCGGCAAAGCCGGTCCGATTACACGGCGGGTCGCCTCCAACAGGAGAAGAACAAGAACCATGCCAATGACCAGATCTCTGGTCATTGGCATTCCGGCCCGCATAGGCCAGTCCCTCATAATCGAAAACTATATACAGAGCACTTATGGCCGCGACAATAGCGAGACAGTAATCCATTATCGGAATGCGGTCGGTTACAGATAAAAATTGGAAATTTTTCCCGGGGTGTTTCAGGCAGGGATTAAGCAGAAATAATAGTGTAAGAGCAAAACAAAGATGGATTGCTCTTGTTTGGGTGGTGCCGAGAACAAGAAAACCTGCCAGGGCCAATTGGAACAATGCCCATGAGATTGCAACAAAAGCAACAATGAGATTCTCGTGCTTGCGCAGACGACGGATATCTCCGGTTTCTGAACAAAGCAGTTCCTCTGCGTATTGCTTATCTACGATAAAACTCATACGTAAATTTTTTAGATTTTTAGTACCTTACTCCTGAAACCCTGTCAAAAAAAACAAGAAATTTTTTGGCGCACCCCGCTGACATAAGCTGAAAGCGAGGTGACACGGATTTACTGGACAAAGCAATTTTTAAAAATTTGGGTTGCGGGTATCAACCCGCCTTAGAGTAATCATATCTTCAATCAAAGCCAGGGCGGCTTTTGTTTGGCCAAGGTCACGAAACACCGCCCTTGACAGCGCCTTGGCAATATTAACAGGCGCCCCATCCGGAGGAGTCTGCTAAGCATGGGACCTCTCTGAACGGTTCAATTTTGTGTCAGAAAAAAATGCGGCAGATAATCCGCAGTACAATCAGGCTGTAAACGCCGGCAAGGACGTCGTCCATAACAATGCCGATTCCACCGTTAATCCTTCTGTCTATCACTCCAATGGGGAATGGCTTCAGGATATCAAAAAAACGGAAAATAAAGAATCCTAAAATCCAGACAAATATATTGTTCGGGGCGTTGATCAAGGTGATCAGCATACCGATTATCTCATCGATTACAATCACACCCGGATCTTTGCGGTCTATGATTTTTTCGGCGGAGCCGGCTGTGACGACTGAAATCACAAATATTATTACAAGGGCTGTGAAATAATATTGTGTGGACAACCGGATGAGAAGAAAGTGGATTGGAATAGCCAGGGCAGAGCCGCATGTGCCGGGAGCGATCGGCAGATAGCCGACAAAACATCCGGTTGCAATGGCCATTATAAGGTTAGTCAAGCCTTTACCCTTACAAAGTCTTTAACAGCGCACCGCGTCACCTCGGTGTACACATCCCTTAACGGTACTTGATATCTTTCAGCCGTTTTTCTGCACTTTTCGTATTCAGGATAGAGAACAGGTCCGTTCGGGGTCTCGACTTTTTTGACTCCCACCTTGCCGAAACAGGTTTTAATTGTGCCGGTCTCCCTGGGCAGTGTCCAGCGCATCATTCGATGAAAGCGAAGCCCTATTGAGGTTGTTTCGGAAAGGATGCATTTTTTTATTTCCCAGGTGTGTGAAGGGTCTGAGATAACCTGGAGCATGAATCCCGGACGGCCTTTTTTCATCTGAACCGGAACAAGGATTACATCCAGAGCGCCCAATTTGAAAAGTTGTTCGGAAAGATATGGAAAACCCTCGGGAGACCAGTCGTCCAGATTCGTCTCTATGATCTCAACCTCTTTTGTTGCTTTAGATTTTTTTATCTCTCCAATTACGAGGCGTAACAGATTAGGCCCGTGCTCGTGCAGGTCGCGGCTGCCACAACCGTATCCCACGGAAGTGATTGTCATAGGGGGAAACGGGCCGAAATCCCTGCTTAAGCCCTTAACCAAGGCGGCCCCGGTGGGAGTCACGAGCTCTTTGTCAAGATCGACTCCGTAAACCGGAACATTGACTAATAGTTCACACACGGCCGGCGCCGGCAGCGGCAACATTCCGTGCTCGCATTTGACCCACCCGTGCGGCATGGGAAGCGGAGACGTGATCAGGTGGTCTATCCCAAGGTAGTCCATGCCTGCCGCACACCCTACAATATCAATTATGGAATCCATGGCGCCGACTTCATGAAAATGGACCTCGTCAACCTTGCAGCCGTGGACACTGGCCTCTGCCGTTGCAAGCAGATGAAATACGGTCAGGGCCTTTTCCTGAACCGGTTCGGACAATCCGCTCTCTTTGATCAGATTCCGGATGGTCTTCCAGGATCTGTGGTGACATTTTTCGGTTGATTCGATTTCAACCTTGGTGCACCTCAAACCGGATGACTGCTTTAGAATCACGGTCAGGCGATAGTCGTTAATTCCCAGGGCGGCCAGTTGTTTGCAAAGCGCTTGTTCAGTAAATCCGGCATCCAGCAGGGCGCCCAGAAACATGTCGCCACTGGCGCCGGAAAAGCAGTCTGCATATGCAATTTTCATCTTTCACCCTTTATCTGACTTCCGGTTCCGCCGGATCAGGAATCCCCGAATTTAAGGGATCTGCCGGATCGCAACCCCCTTGCCCGGTAAACGTTCACAGGTGCTGTAGCTGTGCGCCCGAAGGAAGTGCCCTTGGGGTGCGTGATCAGGGCAATCAGCTATAGTCAACCTATGCTGGTTGCCATGATCGCGTGCAGGTAAGCGAGCCTGCGAGACTCCGGATGCAGCGCCTGTGGACGTTTACCCGAATTTGAGACCTGTTTCCAGGCGGCAACCGTGCAGGAATGGACCCGCTTCCATCCTTTTTGAACCCTCGCGCTGGATTTCCCGGATGAGAAGATAATCCTTTCCAGTTGCGATAAGCAGTCCATCATCGTCTGCCTTACAGAATTCGCCCGGTGTCTGTTTTATGACCTGTGTTGGGATGACCAGTGGGGAAAAGAGTTTGAATTTTTTTCCCGCAAGGGTTGTATACGCGGTCGGCCATGGATCAAGTCCGCGGATCAGGCGCCCGATGTCATGGGCCGATTTTGTCCAGTCGATCTCTCCATCTTGCTTTTTAAGCATCGGGGCATGGGTTGCCGAATTTTCATCTTGTTTGCGAGGCTTAAGTTTTTTTTCTCTTATAAGATTAATTGTCTGAACCAGAAGTCTGCCGCCCAGTTCAGAAAGTTTCACGGATAAGGTTCCGGCGGTTTCAACCGTTTCCATGGTCCCGGAATTTGATTCGTGTGTCTGGATGGAGATTTTTTCTGAAATCAGGATGTCGCCGGTATCCTCTCCCTCGTCCATCTGTATAATGGTCACGCCGGTTTCCGTTTCACCTCTGATCAGAGTCCATTGGATCGGGGCCGCGCCCCGGTATTTAGGCAAAAGGGAGGGATGGACATTGATGGTCCCGAATCGCGGAACATGGAGGAGTGTCCCGGGCAGGATTTTTCCGTATGCAGCCACAACAAAAAGGTCAGGTTCCAGGGCCTTTATTTCTGCCATGAAATCCTCTCCCCTGATTTTGTCAGGCTGGAGAACCGCAATCCCTGAAGATTCGGCTGTTTTTTTTACAGGAGGAGGGGCCAGGCGTCTGCCGCGGCCCTTGGGACGGTCCGGCCTGGTCACTACTGAAACAATATTAATATCGTCAGCAATAAGCGCCTTAAGGGAGGGAACTGCAAAATCAGGTGTTCCAAAAAATATGACGCGAAGATTTTTTTTCATTCGGATTTTTCTTTCCTTAACTGTTTCTTCCGTCGTTTTTTGTATAGAGCCCTTTTAAGGGAGCTTATCCTGTCAAGTATAAGTATGCCGTTCAGGTGGTCGACCTCATGTTGCACAACCCTGGCCAGCCAGTCCTCAAATTCGTATTTATGCTCGTTTCCATTAATATCCAGGCCCTGGACTTTGACCTTTTGCGCCCTTTTGACCTTTGTGAAATAATCCGGAACGCTAAGGCATCCCTCTTTATCCGACTGGGTGCCTTGTTTCTCAAGTATCTCGGGATTAATCAACGCCAGGTATTTGTTTTCATTCTCATTCTCGCTTAAGTTCATTAAAAAGACCTGAAGAAGCGCCCCGATCTGAACCGCGGCCAGGCCCGATCCGGGGACCGCGAACATGGTTTCCGCCATGTCATCCACAAGCCGTTTAAGTTCACTGTCAAAAACGGTTACTGGTTTAGATTTTTTTTTAAGGATCGGGTTCGGATATGTGACTATCTCTTTTTTTGCCATTGGAATATTCTGTGGTAGGGGCGATCCTTGTGGTCGCCCTGATTCATTGTTTTTTTGTAGGGGGCGATCACAAGGATCGCCCCTACGAAAAAACAATATAATTACAGCCTATAAGTCCGCCCGTAGGGTAGGACGCCAACACTAAGTAATCCGACTATAACATATTTTCCGGATCAACGTCCACTGACAATTTGACCGCCTTGGCGCGCACTGCTGGGGGCGGTTCTTTGATTAGGAGTCTGCAGATCGAATGGAGGGCTTCCATGTTTGCGGATTTTAGCAGGAGCTGCCACCTGTATTTTCCTCGCAGCCTTGAAAGCGGGGCAGGGGCCGGCCCTAGAATTGAAATTTGTCGTTTTTTGCCGGCAAGCCGCCGGGCGGATTCAGAAAGTGAAATAGCGGATGAACGGACTTTTATTTTATCTTCTCCTTCAATGCATAGATTGATTAAACGGGAAAAGGGCGGGAATCCCAAGGGGGCCCTTATGCCCGTTTCCCTGTCAAAAAGAGATGTATAATCATGGTCCCCGGCCGTGATAATGCTGTAGTGATCCGGCTGGTAGGTCTGGACAATGACCCTGCCCGGCTTTTCTCCTCTGCCTGCCCGGCCCGTCACCTGGGAAAGCAGTTGAAAGGTCCTCTCGCCCGCTTTGTAATCCGGCATGCCCAGACCCGCGTCGGCCCAGATAATTCCCACAAGCGTAACATTTGAAAAATGATGTCCCTTGGTAATCATCTGGGTACCTACAAGGATGTCTATTTTCCGTTTTCGCACATTGTCCAGGATTGCCATGTAATCCTGCCGTTTCACAGCGGTGTCGCGATCAAGACGCGCGATCACGGCATCCGGAAATAGAGCGGTAAGTTCCGCCTCAATCCGTTCCGTGCCGAATCCGACCCCGATAAGGCGGATTGATCCGCAGTTGGAGCAAAGTATTGCAGCCGGCGCGGTGTGGCCGCAGTGATGGCAGGCAAGTTCGCCTTTGCCTTTATGCAAGGTAAGGGTGATTTTGCAGTTCGGGCACTGGACCGTGTGGCCGCAGTCCTGACAGAGCATCAGGTTTGCATATCCTCTACGATTCAGAAAAATGAGAGTCTGGTTCCCCTGAGAGAGGTTTTCTTTTATTGCCGTGGTCAGTTCAGGTGAAAAGAGCGGAGGTCTGCGGTTCACGGTCTTGACCTTTCGTAAATCAATTATTTTGACCTTGGGAAGCTCGCGGTCGTGAATGCGCCTTGCAAGGGTAACCATTCGGTATTTGCCTGTTGACGCATGGTGATAACTTGTGATTGACGGAGTTGCGGAACCAAGAATTACAGGGATGTTTAAAAGACTTGCCCTTAGTACTGACAGATCCCTTCCCTGATAGCGCAACCCATTTTCCTGTTTATAAGCCCCGTCATGTTCTTCGTCCACAATGATGAGGCCCGGGTTTTTAACAGGCGCAAACACCGCGGACCTTGCACCGATCACGATTGATGCCTCACCGCGTGCGATGCGCATCCACTGATCAAATCTCTCACCTTTAGTCAGGCCGCTGTGGAGAAGCGCCAACCGGTTCCCGAACCGGGAGTGGAAATGACCTTCAAGCTGAGTTGCAAGGGCGATTTCAGGGACCAGTATTAGAACGCTTCGAGATTCTTTTAGCGCGGTCTCACAAGCCCTCATGTAGACCTCGGTCTTCCCGCTTCCGGTCACGCCGTGAAGTAAAAAGGTTTGAAACTGTTTATCACGGACCACGGGATTAATCTTTTCAAGCGCTGACCTCTGTTCGTCCGTCAACCTTTCCGGTTTCGGGAAAAAGGGAGGACAATAGCCGAACGGATCACGAAACACCTGTTGTTTTTTAAGCTTGATTATCCCTTTATTTTCAAGGAGTTTGAGGCCTTTACGAACGCCGCTGTATTTTCCGGCAAGATCCTTGCGCGGAATCAACCCTGATTTCGCCTCTTCACTCATTTCACGAATCAGCCGGAGTGTCTTCTGTTCAGGGACAGTGAGGTCGAAAGCAGGATGAAACTCGGTATTGGTGGAGGCGAGGCACACGCATACCTCGGTTCCTGCCTTGGCAGTTGCGCCGGTAAGTTCCTGTCGGATTCGGACATGGCCTTCTTCTTCCCATTTCAGGAGAATTTTTTTTCCCTTTGTCCGACGGATTTTTCGAACTGCGGCAGGTGAGAGGGTTCCATTGGCCAGAAAATCAGGCAGCCAGGAGTATCCTGGATCCGTCCGGGTTCCAATAATTGCTGAAACATACTCTCTGCCCTGGTCAGTGAGTGATATCCTCCTGCCCATCTGTGGGGAGAGGCCTGCGGGAAGCGCTCCCTTAATGACCCGGCCGATAGGATATTGGTAGTAGTCGGCGATCCAGCGGAAAAAGGCGATCATGTTTTCCGGGAACAGCGGTTCAGGGTCAAGGATGTCCGTGATGGGCCTGGTTTTTATATCCTTGGCCGGTTCGGATGTAAACCCCAGAAGATAACCGGTCACAACTCTATTGCCCAGCGGGACGAGCAGTCTTGTGCCGGGAAATAGATCAGAGGCGGGATATTCAGTGGAATAGGTGAGTGTATAGGTGAGGGGCTCTGCAACCGCCACTTCGAGGTAGGTCATTGAAATTTAGTACCTTAGTGGTAATTTTCTTGTTTTTTGTGGCAAGAAATCAAAAAGGTGAAATATTTTTAAATAGTTACACGCAGCTATTAAGGTACTTATCCAGGACCTTTAAAAATTTCCAGTTTATCTGGGTTAGGAATTAGAAATTACGAATAATTGTTGCCTTGCACATAAAGTCTTAACGTACATAATATTCATCATTCATAATTCATCATTCCGAAAGCTCCTTGCTGACTTTTTTGATGTGTTTTGCAAAGTCATTGCCAAGTTCGGGGTGACGAAGGGCAAGGGCGACAATGGCCTTGAGATAACCGAGTTTGTCGCCCGCATCATATCTGGTGCCTTCAAATTCATAGGCAAACATGTTACGCTTGTTTGCAAGTGCCATCAGTGCGTCGGTAAGCTGGATCTCTCCGCCGTGTCCGGGCGTGGTTTTTTCCAGATATTTAAATATATCAGGCAGCAGAATGTAGCGGCCTATAATGGCAAGATCCGACTGAGTGGTGCCCGGCGCCGGTTTTTCAACCATTCTGTTTACTTTATAAACCCTGTCACGGACGGATGATCCCTCAATAATACCGTAATTAAGTGTTTCCTTTTTTGGTACTTTCTGGATCGCAACGATTGATTCCTGTAGTTCGTTAAACAGCTCGATCATTTGCGCGCAGCATGGTTTGTCGCTGATTACAAGGTCGTCTCCCAGAAGAATCAGGAAG
Organism: Thermodesulfobacteriota bacterium; assembly: GCA_034659175.1. GTDB lineage: Bacteria > Desulfobacterota > Desulfobulbia > Desulfobulbales > DAOVYS01 > DAOVYS01. Next base: position 8,187 of record JAYEGR010000052.1, read on the forward strand.
GGTTCGTCCCCGACCACGTGACGGGCCGACCAGATTGCGTGTCCCAGTCCAAGCGGTTTTTTCTGGCGGACCGACACGATGTCAATGAGATTTGAAACATAGCGCACTTCCTCGCATAGCTTATCCTTTCCCTTTTGTTCGAGAAATGTGTCAAGCTGGTAGTCGTAATCAAAATGATTTTCAATGGCAGCCTTTCCTTCACTGGTTATCAGGATCACCTGCTCAATGCCGGCTGCGGTTACTTCTTCAACAATATATTGTATGGTGGGTTTGTCAACGATTGTGAGCATTTCCTTGGGGATGGCTTTGCTGGCGGGCAGGAATCTGGTTCCCATCCCGGCTACCGGAATAACTGCTTTTCGTACCTTCATGCGTTTTCCTTTTGTTTGTGTTTAGTACCTTAGAAAATATTTTCTGCGCGTTTCTACCCAAGGGGGTACTGAAAATAGTCCAGGACCTTTAAAAGGTTCCAGTTTATCCGGGTCAGGTGCGACCAGGTTGATAGAAATTTTTGCAAGAGAAGGAACTCAAAATCGCTGACAACAATTTACTTTTAAAAAAATTTTTTGTAAGCTTTAACTGATTTTAAAAAAATAATGCGCATCTCCAGATTATCGTTGCAGGCAATGTGAAAGAAAGATATTTTGGCTGACGCATCACCTATATCGATATCCTATCCCTGAAACCCTAATACTGTCAAATGATTTAAGCATGACAATATCACCAGGCGAATACGACGAATCCAAAATAAAGACGCTCAGTTCCCTTGAGCACATCCGACGACGGCCGGGGATGTACATTGGGAGGCTGGGCAATGGTTCTCACCCGGATGACGGCATATATGTCCTTTTAAAGGAAATGATAGATAATTCCGTGGATGAATATATCATGGGCGCCGGCAAACGGATAAATATCTCGATTGATGACTACGGGAAAGTCAGGGTTCGGGACTTTGGTCGCGGCATTCCGCTTGGCAAACTTGTGGAATGTGTTTCAACAATTAATACCGGGGCCAAATACAATACAGACGTGTTTCAATTCTCCGTTGGTCTGAACGGCGTGGGCACAAAGGCTGTGAATGCTCTTTCAAAGAATTTTGAAGTGACATCTTTTCGTGATGGTGAATTTGCAAGAGCGATGTTTGAGAAAGGGGTGCTTCTGGAGGATGAGCGCGGCAAATGCCGGAAAAAGAACGGCACACTGGTGGAATTCCTGCCTGATTTTGAAGTGTTTGATGAATATTTGTTTAATCTGGAATTTATTCGGAAAAGATTGTGGCGCTATGCCTATCTTAACGCAGGACTCAATCTTTACCTTGGCAAAGAATGCTTTTATTCCGAGAACGGACTTCTTGACCTGCTTGAAAATGAAATCGAGGGGACCCAGATATACTCGCCGGTACATTACAATGACATTACTCTTGAATTCGCGTTTTCACATACCGACGGCTATGGGGAGTCATATTTTTCCTTTGTCAACGGCACGTACACAAATGAGGGAGGCACTCATCTTTCGGCCTTTCGGGAAGGAATTTTAAAAGGTGTGAATGAGTTTTCCGGCAAAAAATTCGTTGGTGAGGATGTGCGTGAAGGGGTAGTGGGATCGATAGCAGTTAAGGTGAAAGACCCTATTTTTGAATCGCAGACCAAAAACAAACTCGGAAATACGGAAATCCGGGCGTGGATCGTTGCAAAAGTTCGAGACGTATTGAGTGATTACCTTTACAAGAATACGGAACTCGGAGAGGCCCTGATCCAAAAGGTTCAGCAGAACGCAAAGGTCAGAAAGGAATTGCAGTCGGTTCGGAAGGAGGCCAAGTCCAAGTCCAAGAAAGTTGCTATCAAGGTTCCGCAGCTCAAAGACTGCAAGTATCATCCCTTAAAAGGAAAGCCGTCTCCATCCGGGCGTGAAAACATGCTTTTTATTACAGAGGGTCAGTCTGCGTCCGGCTCGATAGTAACTGCCAGGGATCCATTGACGCAGGCGGTCTTTTCGCTAAAGGGCAAGCCTATGAATGTGTTTGGGCAGCCCATGACTCTTCTTTATAAAAACGACGAGATGTACAATATGATGCGCGCCTTAAACATTGAAGAGTCTGTTTCCAAATTGCGCTATGACAAAATAATTTTTGCAACTGACGCGGATGTGGACGGGCTGCACATCAGAAATCTCCTTCTTACCTTTTTCCTGCAATATTTTGAAGGCATTGTAAGGCGTGGTCATATCTACATTCTTGAGACCCCCCTTTTCAGGGTGAGAAACAAGAAGGAAACCTTGTACTGTTATTCCGAGCAGGAAAAAACAGCAGCCGGAAAAAAACTTAAAGGCCGCGGAAAGGCAAGGCTGCAGGTGGAGGTCACCCGGTTCAAAGGCCTGGGCGAGATCTCTCCCAGGGAATTTAAGCAATTTATCGGAAAGGAGATGCTTATCCGGCAGGTAAACATCGACAGATTGAGCGAAGTGCCCAAATTGCTTTCATTTTATATGGGCAAAAACACGCCCCAGCGGAAAGAATATATAATGGAGCGCATGATTTGATAAACCATTATTAAGTTCCCGTGTTCCATGCTTAGGGTCCGCTCAGAAATAAATTTGCATTTTAGAGTTGACAATGTGACATATATTTCAGCAAGCTTCAGGTGGCGCCCCAAGGGCATTTGCTTCGCGGCATAAAACCACCAGGAATAGCAGCGCTCTTGCGAGGATTTTAGCATCTGAAGATCGCTGAAAGAGATGTTATAGTGTCGCCTATAAAATGTGAAGTTATTTCTGAGCAGACCCTAAGTAAACAACTGGAGAAAAAACTGAGCAAAAGTCAACATCAGACTTGACCACTCATCATTTGCATAAAAGATCTCCGGGCCTTGATTAGCCTCCTTTCTTGCTCAAATGTCGAACAACAGGAATTAGAGAATAATATATGCTGATCCGTCCAGCCAGGAACAATGATGTCGACGAAATTATCGAAATGGGATCACGTATGCACAAAGATAGCAATTATGCGTTTTTACCTTATGATCATGAAAAAGTGCGACATCTTGCTTGCTATATGATAAATGATCCCAATACCCAGTGCGCATTGGTAGCGGAAGAAAGGGGCCTTTTGATCGGTATGTTCGCCGGCTATATTACGGATTATTACTTCTGCAATAGTACGATCGCCAGTGATATGATATTGTATGTTGAACCGAAATACCGCGGAAGCTCCGCCGCGATGCGTTTGATACGCACTTTTCGCGACTGGGCAATCCAAAAAGGAGTTTCTGAGATATGCCTTGGCACGTCGACCGGTGTCAGCCCTGAACGTACAGGAAATTTTTATCAAAAGTTAGGGTTTGTATTCGTGGGTGGGATTTACAAATGGCGAACCGGAACCAATGCTCAATAAGCGGATTGGGGTAAACATTGCTGATCATACGTAAAAAACAGATGGAAGTATTTAAAAATCCAACGACCGATGATTTTCTCGACCAAATGGTTACACACCTAAGAAAATTCTACCCAAAGCATTGCGAGATGCTTGAGGACAGCACTATCAAGGACATTATCAAATATGGCCACGATCGCGCAAGAACCTACAATTTCGATACGAGTCGAACTGTAGGCCTTTTTACTAATCTTATGTTTCTTCTTGGTAGCAGATTCGACATAGATCCCCAGTTGCCTTGGGTATCTGAAATCCTTAATGACGAAACCATGACCGACGCAGAGGACAGGGCCAGTATCCTTTATGATAAGGCAATGGCCTATCTTGATACTGTTTCCGGCAAAGACAATGAACATCTCAATGCAGCCTTGAAGAACATAAAGCAAAAACCGATTAGGAACCTTAGCTTATTCGGTAGAGGTGATTTTGACCGATACATACACACGCTTCTACATAGAATTTTCACTTCCAAGTACGATTATCTTGGGAAGGCCAATGTACAGCAGTTGATCATTCAGGGCGCTGAAGAGGCCGGCAATAACGGCCTTCCTACACCGCAGGGTGCAGCCATCTACATCGGCATGATGTTCATACTCGGCAGCGGTTTTGCTTCTGATCCTCTATATCCATGGGTCAGGGACATCCTTTCCGACAAAAACCTAAAAGAACCGGAACAGCTAGCAGACGAACTGCAGAGAACCGCAATGGCATATCTGGATAGATGGGTAGTATAAGGGGTGTGGTTGACGCCGCAACTTGCTGAATTTGTTGAAAGTTTTTTTCGTCAACCCAAAGGCTTTGTGGGTGACGCCAAGGTTGCCAAAAAGCTAATGATATTAAATAGTTGATTGGGCTGTGACCTTGATGAGCGCGGCGTCATCCATAAAGTCTAACATTGTGAGAGAATAATCCATGTGCTCATCTGGTGGTGCAAGACCGAGTCAAAATGAAACACCGGGAAGCTCTGTTTCCAGATGTCCTCCGCCTGATTTTTCTGTGGAGATCGATCTGGCAGAAACCGGTGATCCAGATCTCCTGAAACCGCTTGACAATACACATTATGCCATGCCCACTGGGGGTTGGCGGAACTGGCGGGATTCCAAAGTCAGATTTGACATAGAGATTGACTCCGATGATCGGTCTTTTCGAGCTGACCGGACCGAGGTCGTTGTGCAACGAGGGGGCACTGTTGTCTTTTCCCAAAACTTCACATCGGAAATGGTCGCAAGAGGAGATCATGAATGGCTTTGGGATGGTTTTGACAACAACGATGTTCTAAATACGGCCACCCTTATAGGCTCAGGTCTGAATGTCACTGTGAATGTAAGGAAAAGCGGGGTGACCAGAAGCGCCACCGAGGCTCTGGATAACGAGCCGGAAAAACTTGATTGGCTTGATGTGAGGGTGGAGCTTAATCCTCGCACCGTCACGGCAAACGTTTACGTTAATTATCAGAATGAGGACAACATGCCCGCGGCAACGTTTAACCGCCTCAAGGGTCTGGTCGCCTCAGGCATCAACCGGTACTGGTCAAGAAGCATCAGTGTCGGCGGCACTGAATATCAGGTTACAACGAATGTGGTTGAGAGACAAAACAATTCAATCGATCTTGACCTGTACTTTGAGACCGATACCGAGTTCGGACGATCCCATGCAAGCGGCATCATCGACACAACGTTGTATTATAATCACGGCTTCGCCCACGGCAACACGGCATGGGCTGACTCGGATTTTAAATTTACGGCTGCCCATGAGTTCGGGCACACCGTTCTGGAAGAAAGCAGGGGAAGAGGGTATTCCTGGGGGCATAAGGGGACCTCAAATCCTATCTTGCAGACCGTGTACAGCAGTTCCCCGACCTATCCCACAACCGGGGAAATTGATCTGATGTACTATTACAATGGAAACCAGCCCACAGATTTTTTTTCCAGGGTTATTGCAGTGGAAGAAGATGTAAAAATGTTGATCTGGCTTTGCCAGGTAGATTTCGACGAGGCATAGAGTGAAATGAAACGTATCAACATCAGGCGATTGTTTTGGGTATTCAGCATACTGGCTTTACTGATGACATCCTGCCTCGTGGCAGATCGTCCAATGACCGGTGTTGTAGTGAATAACATATCGGGCGATCAGATTCAGCTAATCGTAAAATACAAGATCGGAGAACAGCAGTTCGTTATAAAAGACCAGACCGAAATGCTGATTATCAGTGATTTTGGAAAGGGTGGAAGCCGAGCGCCCCAGTTGCGAGAAGATCTCGTCTTAATCGAAATCACTGACAGGCAAGGCAGGAAAAAAACATACAGCCGATCTCAACTATCGAAAGCAGCCCAATGGGACAAAAAGAGCAGGCAGTGGTTACTCACTGTTCCATAGAAGTCCCCGTATCGTAACGCAGGTCAATGATAACCGAATGATAGAAGTGGGGTCAGTATTGAGGGGATTGAAGGTCAAGTCTGCTGTTGACTTTCAGGGAATGCCGGATCATACCAAAAAGCTGGTATGCAGTTTCTATAAAGTCCCAAGTTCTGCATTTATTGTTTCCAGAAAAGGAGAAATAAACAAAACAACTGGAGAAAAAACCGAGCAAAAGTCAACAGCAGACTTGACCACTCAAAATAATTTTAGCAACTGACGTGGATGTGGACGGTCTGCACATCAGAAATCTCCTTCTCACCTTTTTCCCGCAGTATTTTGAAGGCATTGTAAGGCAAGGAAACCCTGTACTGTTATTCCGAGCAGGAAAAAACAGCAGCCGGAAAAAAACTTAAAGGCCGCGGAAAGGCAAGGCTGCAGGTGGAGGTCACCCGGTTCAAAGGCCTGGGCGAGATCTCTCCCAGGGAATTTAAGCAATTTATCGGAAAGGAGATGCTTATCAGGCAGGTAAACATTGACAGATTGAGCGAAGTGCCCAAATTGCTTTCATTTTATATGGGCAAAAACACGCCCCAGCGGAAAGAATATATAATGGAGCGCATGATTTGATGGAAGTATTGTTGAGGTTACGAGTTCAAAGGTTTTTATGCCTCCAACCCGTAAATATTCGGCTTGATGCCGGAAAATAGCTAGAACCACCAAATATTTACTCCAACCCCTGAACCCCTTCATCACTCATGTCGTATTATTTTACCGTAACTTTATAGTGGAGGTAACTAAAAAAAGCGCCCAAACCGTTTTTACGGTTTAGGCGCTTTTTTTATTTGGTTTTGTTGGTTGAGCTAGTTTTTTAGTTTGTTAGTTTAAAAAACAACAACCAATTCAACTAACTAATCAACC
>JAYEGR010000053.1:0-41665 GCA_034659175.1 Thermodesulfobacteriota bacterium
GCGGTGAGCGCCAGCGAATCAACCTGGCCAGGGGGATCATCGGCCGTCCACGTCTGCTATTGCTGGACGAACCCACCGCCAGTCTTGACCCCGAAACAATTGAGGACGTGTTGCAATTGATTAATGCACTCAAGCAGGAGGGCGCCGGAATTGTGGCCATTTTTCACGATCCGGATCTGGTGCAGCGGATGGCGGATGCCGTATTTGAATTAGATAGGCCTTAATCGAAAAAAGGATCACCATGAAAAAAGAACTTCTAACCAATTGTCGGCTGGTCATGCCCGATGTCGTTACTGAAAACAGTTCCTTGCTTATAGAAGATGGATTTATTTCAGCCATTGAACCTGATGGCACGGAAAAAACAGCGATTTCAGATCTGCGCGGCGCGGTCCTGATGCCCGGAATGATTGATCTGCACTGCGACGCCCTGGAAAAGGAAGTTGAGCCCCGGCCCAATGTGCTGTTTCCGCTGGACTTTGCCATGGCCCAGGCCGACCGGCGCAACGCCCAGGCCGGTATCACCACGGTATTTCATGCACTCTCTTTTGCACATGGCGAGCTGGGCGTCCGTAACCGGAATATGGCGGCCGATATCGCGCGCCACGTGCATGCCTATGGCCAGGTGATGGTGGACAACCGGATTCACGGACGATACGAAATTACCGACCAGGAAAGCTTGCCGATTCTATCTGATCTCATCGAACAAGGCATACTTGGGTTGATCTCCATGATGGATCATACACCAGGACAAGGCCAGTTCAAGGATCTGGCCGCCTACCGCAATTATCTTGCGCAAACATACGCAAAAAGCATGGATGAGGCCAAGGCCCTGATACGGAAAAAATTCGACAGCGCCCAAGGCGCCTGTGAGCGTATAAAAATACTGGCCCAAAAAGCCCGGGAATCCGGTATTCGCGTTGCCAGCCATGACGATGACAGCCCGGAGCGCGTGCAGACCATGTCCACTCTGGGCGGAACGTTATCCGAGTTTCCGGTCAACCACAGGGCTGCTCAAACCGCCTGTGATTTAGGCCTCTGGACCGTGTTTGGCGCACCCAACATACTGCGAGGGAGCAGCCAAAGCGGATCCATGAAAGCCCTTGAAGCAGTTCAACATGGTGTCGCTCGATGTCTCTGTTCTGATTATCATCCAGGCGCATTGCTGGCCGCAGTGTTCAGGCTGCCTCGACTGTCCGGTATTGAATTGACCAATGCGGTCAGGCTGGTCACGGTAAATCCGGCCCTGGCCGCCGGGCTCGATGATCGGGGCAAAATCGAGGTGGGCAAAAGGGCTGATTTGGCGGCTGTTAACTTGAGAAAAGGATTGCCATACGTAATGCACTTATGGGTGCAAGGCGTACTAACGTATTGTGAAAGGCGCTCAAATGGGAAATAGAGGTCAGCTTTATTGTTTAATTGGTCCTTCAGGGGGCGGTAAAGACAGTTTGATCAGCTATGTCAGGAATCGGTTAAACGGCAATGGCTCGATTTTTTTCACCCATCGCTACATTACCCGAGTTCCCAGTGCCGAGGGGGAAAACCATGTCGCCCTGAGTCGCGAAGAGTTTCTGCAGCGCATTGAGAAGGGTCTTTTTGCAATGCACTGGCGCAGCCACGGTTGCTATTACGGCATCGGCATTGAAATCGACCACTGGTTATCAAAAGGGTGTCAGGTGTTGGTCAACGGATCGCGGCTCTATTTGCCGGAGGCACGACGGCGGTATCCGGCCTTGAAGGTAATATTGATCGAGGTTTCCCTGGAAATTCTTAAGCGTCGTCTGAAGGCCCGCGGCCGGGAAACACCTGAAAAGATTAAGGCGCGGATTGAGCGCAACAAACAAACAAATGATGCTTTGGTAAACATGCCGCATGCAGTCATCAACAACGATGGCGCGCTGGAGAAAGCCGGGGAAATGCTTATTCAGCACTTGCTGCGACACAGTAAATAGGCTCCCCGGATATTATGAATCACCCTGTTTGATCCGCATTTTGCGATCACTTGTGAAGATTTTGTTTTTTAAAGAGTTTAAGGGATGTGAGTATTTTTCACATTTGTGAAAGGAGGTGTCGAGTATGAAGTGAGGTTGGTGTGAAGATTTTTTTTAAGATAAAAGTGGGGCTGCCAGAAAACCTCCACAGTTTATGCCTGGCAGCCCAAGGCCAAATAATGCCGGGACGGCTATTGCCGTTTCCAGGCCCTTTTTTATTTAAGCACAAACAGAACAAACATGTCAAGTGTACAGAACATGCCGAAAGAGGAGGCAAAGTATATGTGTTTAAAATCGTTTCTAATTTCTTTGGTGGTAGGAATATTTTTGGTTATCGGTTTTGCCCTGTACTGCCCTGTTGCTCAAGCGGGCGAGTTTGTAACCAAGATAGCTGACAAGGTAGAATTCAGCGGTTTCGCCCGTTTCATTACCGGCTTTTCCGACAATCTGCCGGACGACATGCACAACATCATCTCGGATAGCTCCAGGCACGACACATCCTTTATTACCAGCGCCGGATTCAGCCGCCTCCGGTTTGCCATTACAGGTCCGGAAGTGGAAGGTTGGAAAACAAGGGGATTTGTGGATGGAGATTTTCGGGGAAGCGGAGGAGATGGCGCCAAAATGCGTATGCGGCAGGCCTGGATGGGTATCAATAGTCCTGATGAGGATTGGGAACTCTTTTTTGGTCAAAAGGAATCGATCCTGGACAGTATGATTTCCTATAAATATACCCTGAGTCTTGAAGGATTCATTGGCGCCGGCACCCTTTACCAGCGTTCGCCGGGCATTCAGATATTCAGGCATTTCGGACCGTATTATATAGCAGCAGAAGTCATGAAGGCTTCGGATGCCGGTCCCGGCACGGGCAAGCTGAACGAAAGTTACTCTGACCAGCCTTCCTACACGGCCAGGACAGGCTACAAGGATGAAACACTGGAAGGATGGTTGGCCTTTCGATATGATGACTCCGAGGAAAGCTTTGATCCGGACAGGCTTGGACAGGATACTAACAACGCGGGGTGGCTCCTTACAGGTGAAGGGGAGTGGCGGATAGACCCATTTGCCCTTTATGCTACCGGCTACATAGGTGAAGGCAGCGCATATCCTCATATATTCAGAACTTTTGTCGATGATGGCGGACCTTTTTCCGGGCTGGCCATGATCAACAGCAAGGAAGACGACACCTGGGGGGCTATGTTGGGTGCGAGAGTCGCCATAGATAAACTTGCCTTTGCCGCCTCCTTTGGGTTGGCCGAAGTAGAGGACGGAGACAATAGTTGGGCCGCTATTGTCGGCAGGGACACCATGGGTGAGTCTCTCAAGGAGACCACAGTGCGGGGCAACATAAAGTATAACTGGAGTCCGGTCCTTTGGTTCGGTCTTGAATACGTCCATTCCGAACTTTCCGGTATGCCGGAAGCGGATAATTACAAAGGTGACAGTTGCTTGTTACATGTAAATTACAGTTTCTAATTGCCCCGGATCTCAAGATAGAGATGAAGAAGCATTGCCGGGAAGAGGACTACAGCACGGTAATCATGCTGTAGTCCTCACCAGCGTCCCCGATCTTCCCCCAATTTAACCAAAATCTAACACAATTTGCTATTCGCTTTCTCCGCGCCTTGCCATTTAGTGATTTTCTCGGCATGCAATTCAAATAACATATCTTCAGTTATCCGGCTTCCCTCACCCACACCTTAAGCACCCTGGATGTCCGGGCTGCGTCCTCTGAAAGTGCAAAGAGTTGCGCAATCAGTTCCATGGGCTTAAGCCCCGCCCTTCCCGGCTCGCTCAAGAGAACGAGCCGGATCTTTCCATCTTTGGTCAGCGACAGGTCATTCACCATCTTCCTTGCGTCAACATGTCTCACCTTTCCCTTTCTTACCAGGGAAACAAAATAACTTTTTTCGACAAAAAACCTGTCAAGATCAACCGGCAGGACCGGAGCTGCGGGGACAATTTCATAACAGGTCTCAATCCCGACCTGGTCCTTGTCCCTCGAACCAGTCTCGATTGCAGTGACGATAAGCCCTGCGGGCAACTGACCATTGACTGTATGCATCAAGTCCGCAGTATCCCTGACCGGTTCGCTCAAATCAGCAAAAAGGTGTTCCGCGACACTCTCTGTCCCAAGCGGCAGGGCCGGACTGAAAGAAATTTTAGGCGATGGATTAAATCCTTGAGAAAAATTGAGAGGAAGCCCGGCACGCCGAAAGGCCCGAAAAAAAACCTGGATCAACTCAAGATGACCGAGGAATCTTGCATCGTCCAGTTTTGAATAGGAAAACCTGTAAACGAAATGGCGAATGTCCCGGCTGTTCCGCCCGCTCTTACCCGGCGCTTCACATTCCGTATGACTAGTGGACGGCTTTATCCGCATTGGTTCACAGGAATCGCCCGGGCCCGTTTTTTCATCTGCTGCCGGATGATTCACAATGGGCTTGATGATCTTGAAGTCGCACAAGCCGCAGTCCTGGCATCCATGCACCCTGCAATCAGGAGTGTAGGCTTCCCTGACCGCCTTGTCTAATTCCTCTCTCAAGAAGGATTCGTTCACACCTACATCCAAATGTTGCCATGGCAGCGGATTCCCGGGCGTTCGCGGTTTCAGATAGATTTCAAAATCAATGGAACATGATTCTCCGGCATTCATCCATGTCTCGATCCGGAAATAATCAGTCCATGCGTCAAGACGCGCCCCTCTGTGCCAGGCTTCCTCAATAACGCGAGACAAACGCCTGTCGCCTCGTGACATGACGCCTTCCATAAAACTCTGCCTCGGATTATGCCACTTTAATTTAAACGACTTGCCTCTGAGGCGGTCTTTAAGCAGTTCAATACGCCCAAATCCCTCGGCAATAGACAACTGGCCTTCCCACTGAAACGGGGTGTGTGGTTTTGGGACAAAGGTTGCCGCGCTGACATTGATTCGGCATCCGGGTCGGTTTACGCTTCTTACGGCCTTTCGCACAAGTTCCGGGATTGCCTCAAAATCTTCCGTTGTCTCAGTGGGCAGGCCGAACATAAAATAGAGTTTGATAAGTTTCCAGCCAAGATCAAATGCAGACCTGCATGTGTCGAGCAGGTCCTTTTCGGTAATACCCTTGTTTATCACCCTGCGCAGCCGGTCTGTTCCAGCCTCTGGCGCCAGGGTAAAGCCGGTTTTTCGAACCCTCCGGATCTGTTCCATTATGTCAGGAGTCAGCGTACCCACACGCATTGAAGGCATGGAAACGGAGACATGCCGGTCTGCAAAAGAATCCATAAGACGGACGAGCACTTCTGAAAGGCACTGGTAATCTCCCGTACTTAAGGAAAGCAGCGCCAGTTCTTCAAATCCGCCCTGCAGGACCCCGTTTTTTGCCATTTTTACAACCTCTTCCGGAGATCGTTCCCGCACAGGGCGGTTAACCATGCCGGCCTGACAGAAACGGCAGCCGCGCGTGCAGCCACGTGCGATCTCAACGGCTAAGCGGTCGTGAACAATTTTTGTAAGCGGAACGAGCGGAGGAAATGGATCAGATCCGGTTTCAAGAGTCGGCAGGATTCGCCGTTTGACCTTTTCGTAACCCTTTTTCAAGGATTCAATCCCGCAAAACTTACCCCCTTTTCCATACTGAGGCACAAAAAAACAAGGCACATATATGCCGGTCACCCGGCTGAGACGGTTAAGCTTTTCCGCCCTGTCCGCCTTTTCGGCCTTGGCGTCGGCCATGATGTCCGCGATTTCAATCACGGCCTCCTCACCGTCTCCAAGAAGTATTGCATCAAAAAAATCAGCAACTGGCTCGGGATGAAATGAGCATGACCCTCCGCCGATTATCAGAGGATGGGAATCGTCACGGTCCTTTGACCTGAAGGGAATATTCGCAAGGTCGAGCACGGTCAGTATGTTCGTGTAACAGAGTTCGTATGGAAGAGTGATGCCGATAACGTCGAAATGGGTGAGTGGTCTTCGGGATTCCAGAGAAAAAAGAGGCTCTTTCTCTTTTCTCAAAAGATTTTCAAAATCCGGTTCAGGGACATAAGCCCGTTCGGCAAGAAATTCATCCCGGCTATTCACAATATGGTAAAGAATCTGCAATCCCTGATGGGACATCCCGATCTCATAGAGATCAGGAAAGACAAAAACCATTCGAAAATCGACATGATCCCACTCCTTCCTGACCACGTTAAATTCATTGCCCACATAACGGCTCGGTTTCCTGACAAGCGGCAGGAGCCTGTCAATCCTGGATATATCGTAATAAGATTTCATTATCTGTTCCGGCAGGGCAGGGTGAATTTCATTCGGCTCAATTACAACCTACTTCATTCATCATTCATCATTCCAAAATCACCCGTTCAAAACTATCCGGAATCTTCACCTTAAAGTCTTTTTCAGAAAAAAATGGATCCGTTGCCCAGTCACGCAGTGAAAGCTTAAGGATTCCGTTGTGTGATTCCGAGATTACCGTGATAGTTCCCGGCAGTCGGCATGTCCTGTCTCCTTCCTTTGCCTTTGTACCTGTCAGTTGATAGTCGCCGTATTGAATATCCATGAGTATGGATCTGTCCCTGTCCAGCACCAGATGCCTTAAAAGATATTTTTCATGAGGCTCAAACAGTACCAGATTATATTTTGACTCCTTACCTGAAACAAGGGTAATCCAATACCCGGTGGTATCCGGGTCTCTACCCACGTCAAAAATTTCTGTTAACTCAGACCATAGCCGACCGGTTAGAAAATAATAACTTGCTTCAGGCATAAAGCCTCCGGGAGAATACTTCTCAAATGCCTTGGCGCGGATACTGCCTTCATAGCCCATGGCCTCAGGCACGACCACGTATTGAAAATCCCTGCCATCCGTATTCAGAATAATTAATGGCTGCCCCAGCGGGTTCAGGCCGACAAACTTGAAATATGACGGAGGCATGACTTCAAGATATCCTGAAAGCGTGCCGGACCGGACAAGCAAGTCAAATGTAACAGTCACATCAGCATCACAAAAGCATTCGCACTCCTGCTGTGCGGCCAGCATTTCCTGAAAAGCCGATTCTACCGTAAACCGTTCTTCTGCGCTAACGACAACGGAACAGGGTAGTTTTGCGCAGCCTGAAAGAAAAATAACCAATACCAAGACAGGTAGAAGGTTCAAAGGTTCAGGGGTCAGGGTTCGAAGGTTTAAGGGTTTATGCATTAATAAATTTTTCGTTTTTTGATGTTAGACCTTAAAAACCCAATAAGTGCCAAAATTTCAGGCACTTATTGGGTTTTATTGCCCATCCCCCCGAAAAGTGCGGTAGGATTTAATTAAAGGGTAAAAACCCCCATCATTGGAATTCACTTGCCGCCATCTTTTTGGCGATCAAGTGCAGCCGCCTGGTTAGGGCAGGGCTTTCCCAAACCGGATAAAGAGAGCAAGTAAGTTAACTTATCTCTTTTTCAACCAAGCTGGTGATACACCCAATGAGTTGTTCCGCCTTTGAGATCCATGGCAGAACCTGCGATTTTTGAAACCTTACGAAATCGATGTAGTCACCTTCTTGACGTCTCTCAAAAAGATCATTGTAAATCCGTGCCAAATCCTTCGGGATTTTACCCGTCTTCACATACTGCCTATTGAAGAGGCTACGCACGCCCGTATGCTTGGATGATGAGAGACCGTGACGTACAAGAAGAGCAGAGACCGCATAGAAGCAGGAATAGTAGAGCCGGTTCACACAAGCATTCCACCGCCCTGCATTGGCAAGAATACGAGCATCTTCCAAAGTCTCTCGTGCTCGGGCCATACGGTACAACACCAGATCCTTGCTCCATTCTGTCATAGTCTGATTCCTTCCTGCTGTACTCGCTGGTGAAAGGGCATAGCCTGATAGAGGTTACTATTCCATTCTTCACGGGTCCGAACAATCGAGGAGATGACTTCTCCATATTCCCATTCTATTTCATAGAGCCTGTGCCGAATTCGATCTGTACGTTCATCGCTTATAGGGCCATCAACCAGGATGAGTAAGTCCCAGTCTGATTCCGAGAGAGCATCCCTACGAGAGCGTGAACCGTAAAGGATGATTTCTGCCTCAAGTTCCACCTCATGAACAGCTTGCCTTATTTGCTCAATTAATTCATCTCGTTTCATATGATCACCTCATATTTTCTGAAGCCCTAACTAAAATCAGGCGCGGGCCAATAAAGTTTCCGCGTTAGCGCCCCGCGCCTTTTCCCGTCGCCTGAATTTGATTGTGTACGCCCGGCATGGGCGTGAACTTATGGGGTTCAAGTCCCCTGTAAGTGTTCCTGTGTTAAGTGAATAACTTAGCATAAATTAGTAGCCGAAGGCAAGGGCGTTATCGTGAGGTAGGGTCTGAAGGAAGCCGGAGTGCAGGTAAGCGAGAAACGAGACTCCGAATTTGTGAGCCGACGAACAGAAACGTCATAGGCCGAGTCCCGTTTTTGCAAGCAGGGGGGCTGTGTTATGTTGATTGTCTGTTAAATCGGCCCAGAAAATCCTATAATATCAACATGTTACATTTTTGAACATCCTAGATTAAGTCCTCTATCCATCTTTTAAGGGTCAGGGGCGTAGACTCGGCGCTTACGTACAGAGAAAGACGTGTGTTCACCCCGGGAGGTCCGTTGCATCTCGAAGTGCCAGCTGTTTAGGGTGTCGTCCAAATTGCTGCGAAAATGGGCTACCAACGTAAGGCGGGACAGCCTGTAAATTCAATCAGTTAGCAACTCCTCAAATTTTGTTTGATTTTAGAATTGCTTAGAGCCAAAATGGCGGAAAGTGTCCCGCTTTAAGTTGGTAGCCCTACTTATTGCCGGGTGAGTATGATCGCTCGATCTTGCGTTGGATTATTTCCTTTTTTTTCTCATCCTTTTGGAGTTCTATTGATCGCTTATAGGCTTCCCTGGCCTGTTCAACCTTGTCGAGCTTCAAATACGCGTCTCCCTGATGATCGAGAATCGTCGGGTCGTCGGGTTCGATCTCAACCGCCCTTTCAATCTCGCTTGCGGCCTTTTCGAATTCCCCACGCTTGAAATAGACCCAGCCGAGACTGTCACGAACAAAGCCGTCGGCCGGCCTTAATGCCACGGCCTTTTTAATATATTCAAGGGCCTTGTCAAGATTAATTCCCTTGTCAGCCCATGTATATCCCACGTAATTCAAAGCAAATGGATCTTCCGGAGCAAGAGCCAGCGCCTTTTCCATATTTTCCATTGCACCGTCCGTGTCGCCTGTTCGATCAAGTAACATCCCGTATTCAAAAAACACCTCCGGATTGTCAGGAAATTTTATCATAGCCTCTTTGAACAGATCCTTGCCCAATTCCAGCTTTCCCTGTTTCACGTAAAGCGAGGCCAAGGCTACATAGAAACTCAACTGCCTAACATCTTTATTTTCAATGTTTTCCTTAAGAATTCCTTCTGCGCCTGCAAAATTATCCTCATCCTGCATTATCCCGGCATACAACAGTACAGAGTCTTCGTATATTTCTCCGGATGGTTTTATTTCCTTAAGCAGTTTCTTTGCCTCTTCTTTATTATCATTTTCGTAATGAACAAGAGCCAGTAAATAGCGAGCCGTCTCAAGTTCCGGGTCATCCTTGAGCATTTGAGAAAAGAGTTCAACGGCCTCGTCAAACCTCTTGGTTTCCAGGTATATTCGGCCGATGGTGAAATCAACCTTCTCGACCTCTTTAGTATGGGCTCGAAGTTCCTTAAGTTCCTGAAGAGCGCGATCCGATTCGTCCATCTTAAGAAGAATACTGATAAGACGCCGTCTTGCCCTCTCGTTACTCTGATCATTATCTAATAGATGTTGATAGAGTTCCATGGCCTCATCGTAACGCTTCAGGAACTCCAGCACGGCAGCCAGTCGCAATCCGGCCCGCTTGTTGTCCTCATCGTCTTCAAGTATGCGACGATACATGTTCATTGCATCTTCATGACGTTCCATATATTCGAGGAGTTCACCGGTTTCAAGAGCCAACGAGACCGACCAGTTGAGAGCAAGGGCCTCTTTCATTGCCTTAAGGGCCTTGTCAAAATAACGCAGTTCCCTGTAAAGAATGGACAGGTAATGATACCCGAGAAAAGAATCTGTGTCGGACTTGATCAGCTTTTTGAGAGCCTTTTCAGCCTCCACGTACTCCCCCTTTTGAATATAGAGCGAACTGAGCAGCAATAATGCGCTTACATTGTGGGATTCAACATCAAGGATACTTTTTGAAATTTCGATCGCGGCCTCGGTTTCCCCAACCGCGGAATAGAGTTTTGCAAGCAGTATCCTGGCCCTGACATCATCGGGATCTAAGGCGATGATTTCCCTGATCCATTCCATTGCCTGCTGCTTTCTGTCGGTCTTGATCAGGAGCCTTGCCAGGTTCCACATCACATGTTTGGCTGTACTGTCACAGACCAGCGCCTTTTCGTACGCCTCTACAGCCTCATCATAACGTCGTTCGTGCTCTACCGAAGTACCCCACAGATAATAAAAATAGGAACAGTCCGTATCAACGGACTCGTCGCTACTATTGGAATAATCCTCGGATTGTTGTTCCAGGTTTGTACGGAATCCGTCTGTACAGGCTGCACATAACCATAACATGCAAAATCCCAACCAGATTATTCGATTCATTGATACACCGTTGTAAGGGTTCAGAGGTTCAGAGGTGCAAGGGTTAGGGGGGTCAGAGGGTAAAAGGTTCAGAGGTCCAAAGGGTCAGAGGGTCAGATGAACCGGGAACCCGAAACCCGAAAATTAATAAGGATTGGAAGGATAAAAACCTTTAACCTTTGAACCGGGAACCCGTACTACGATTTATCTAATCCTCTGACAGTCAGACCGAGGGCTACCAGGGGAGCAATGAACAGTGTGCCGACAAGCAGACTCTGCTTCTGAAACCATGGGTCACTCAATAGTTTAACGATTTCTTCCGGAATTGCGGCAGTCAGATAACGGTTCAAAACAAAAACCAGCGTAATCCCGATCAGGCCGAGAATTATTTCCGTGATGATCAATTTATTCACAAAAATCTTGGCGCCCTTCAGAAACATCAGCGTCCGGACCATCCGGTAATATATGGGCTTGACTTCATTAAGTCCATGTATTGCATCGTTGAGCAAACCTTCGGCCCGCTTATAAGACTCCAGCTTGTCGGTTGCCGCCATGTCCCTGGCACGAATCAGTTTCTTCCTAACGCTTATCAAGCCGTTTATAAACGGCTTGAACATGGATTTAAAGGGATACGCTTTCCAGTAATTATCATACTCAACCCATCTGGAAATTACGCTAGCGACCTTTTTTTTCAGTTCTTGAATCTTCTCATTCATGATCCGTTGGCACGCGAATGTCAGTGCCTTGGATTTTTCAGCTACATCGTGAATATCGTAATAGCTTTTGCGGTCGTATTGTTTTACCAGATTGGCAAGTGTCTGGAAATTTGCCTGCACGGACTGGTCGGTCTCGTCTGCCAATAATTTCAATTCATCACAGGCTGACCGTGCTGTGGCCAGATTCGCACGGGCATTGCTTTTGAACCAGTCAAACCTGCCGGACAACATATCCTCGACCATCCCGTGAATCGGCATCAGCGTGGGGTCCATGAGTGCGGTCATGAAATACTCTCTGTTATCCAGAGTCAGTGATTGCAGCGCATTAAACACATTTTCGCCATGACCTTCTCTCACGTTTATCTGAATTTTCCTGTAATTGGCTTCAAAACATCCGGGGTCTCTATTCAGTATCTCCCCAACCGCTTCAGATCCTCTCCAGAGACTACCTGAAAGATCATAGAACCGTGAGAGCAGCAGATTGATATAGGTCTGTTTTTGATCCGATTCAGCCATATTCTTGGCCTTTTCCAGAAAATTCTGAAAATCCCGTTCACGTCCCTGTTCCAGAAATAAAAAAGCCTGACCTATAGCTGCATAAAATTTTTTCCCCCCATTCTTGCCTAATTCTTTTTTGAAAAATTTTTCCGCCTGGACATACTGCCCCACCCGAAGACAATCCAGGCCCATGTGAAGAGTCCGGCTGTCAATGTTCATCTTATCGACCCTGAAAACGTTATTCCATCCGGAATATGTGGTAAAGGCCATATGCCACAAAAAACGCGGCTGATAAATTCTAAACAGATCAAGATAGGCAATAACCACCTGAAGATCCGTGTTTTTACGGATCTGAGAAGGGTTTACGCCAGAGGAAAGTATCTTCCGAATCCTTGCCTGATCGGGAAAAATCTGTCTGAATACGCGTGTCAGGGTCTCGAAATTCAGGTAACCCGCATCGTCCAGTCCATTCATCTCCATTGTGAGAAATTTGCCGGGGCATGACTGCGGTTCATGATTGGTCATCCCGCAATAGAAACATTCCGCTTTTCCGCCCCGTAAAACAAGTTCCCTGCACGGAAACAGATTTTCCCTTTTCATGGAAGATTTATTTTTGATTTCAAGTCTGAAAAAACCCTCCCCTTCGCTTTCAAAAGAATGGGGAGGAAGTTTTCTTCCGGCCATGAGCTGATCCCAGCGATTTTTTAACGGCCGGGATACATAAGGGAATTCCGACTGA
Source organism: Thermodesulfobacteriota bacterium (assembly GCA_034659175.1). GTDB lineage: Bacteria > Desulfobacterota > Desulfobulbia > Desulfobulbales > DAOVYS01 > DAOVYS01. The sequence continues at coordinate 12,548 of JAYEGR010000053.1, forward strand.
AGCATATCCCAGATATCGGACGAAATTTCACGTATTCTTGAAGAAATCTCCCCCGGTTCTTCCAAGTGGAAAATTATCTGGATGGGAACAGGCCCTAATGATTCTTTCCAATTTAATTCACTTTTGACTTTTTCAAGACCTTCGAAAAGAGAAGAAAACGCGTTATAAGGGTGGGTGTAAGCAAAAAGAAGCAGTTCATCACTGCTCTCTTTGTCCTCGGCCCCAGTACGTTGAAGGTGAGTGCGAAGTCCATAAAGGAACTTAAACCAGCTGTCTCCGATCAAACATTTCCCTTTATGTGAAAGGGAGCGCACTGCCACGAGTATGGACAGATTTTTTACCATTTAACCTGAGTCACATAATTTTATCAAGGATATCTTTAGCCATCTTGTTTTTTGGATCGATCCTGACGACTTTTGCCGCCCACTTGTCAGCCCTCATGGGAACTCCCATATCAAGATAGGCCCTTGACAGATAGAGCATTAGTTCTATATCCTCTTCATTTTTGTCAGCCGCCTTTTCAAGAATTGCGGCAGCTTCGCCGGCCTTGCCGTCACAGTACAATGAAATACCGAGAAGCCTGTTTAAATATAAACGATCGGGATCCTGCTTCATGATTTCACGATACGATCGCACTGCCAGTGCAAACAACCCGTTTTTCATGCATATCTCGGCAATGTCCTCCTTGAGGTCAAAATCATTAGTCAGGTTGCGAACAACTAATTTCAACACCTTTTCCGCCTCAGCCTTCCTGTTTTTATCAAGCAGGAGCCGCGCGAATTTTATTGCGCGGTCGGAATGTCTGGGACTGATCTCCATTGCCTTTTTGTAACTGTCCATCGCATCATCAATTTTTCCTAATTTGCAGTATATCTGCCCCATATGATGGAAAGAGGTCACATCGATCCTGTTGATGCTCACTGCCTTTTGAAACGCTGCCAGCGCCTTGCTGTAATTACCGCTTTTCAAAAAAATTCTGCCAAGTTCCCGATAGGGACGCGACGATCTCGGCTTTGCGGTAATGGCATGGGTTAATTCCACGGTTGCCTTCTTAAAATCTCCTGCCTCCAAAAGATCTCTGGCTGTTTTAATGTGTATGGCAAAAGGAGTGGGATTGCCCGCCATTGCCAGCATTTCATTGATTTTATGTTCAAGGGATCCGGTGACAAAAGGCTTGGTAAGATATCCATCCACCTCGTGTTCGGCAGCCTCGGCAACAACTTCTATATTCGCATTTGCCGTGATCATCAGAAACGGGATGTCACGCCACTTTTTGCTGCCGCGCAATTTGTTCAGTAAATCCGTACCGCTCATCTCCGGCATATTGTAATCGGAAATTATAAAATCGATCGGATACACTTCTTTCTCGATAAAATGCCATGCCTCCCGCCCATTGACGGCCTCATAGTGGTTTTTCCCATAATTTATAAGTTTCAACATAGCACGGATGGAACGGCGCATATTGTCCATATCATCCACAATAAGAAAATTCATTTTATCAGGATTTTTCATCGAACTCGTTCGCCTGTTATCAAAGGCAACTTATTATTCGTTAAGAACTGTTTTGCAACTTTATGATCATGATCTTTACGCACAATTGCTGCGTACCATCCGCCAGTATCCACAAAAACACTTTGCATTATCTTACCCATACAGATATTCATCATGATGTCGGGCTACTTCTGCATCCTCTCCCTCTGCCATGCCTATTATATCCCACAAAGAATCGTCCTTCCTAGAAACCTTGATTTGCAAAGGTATACCTTCTTCCTTAGCAAGTTGCGCCAAAAGGAATTGCATCAACTTAAACTTATCTGCATGGGGAAGAGACTCAATAATTGGAATTATTTCAGTGATCGTCATATTATACCTCACAAGGTACCAGACTTGATATTTTGATATTCCTGCAAACTCACTTTCTAGGGTGCAATACAAAAAAAGTGACACCAGTAAGATAATGTAAATATTGCGCTAATCAGTCTCAATATTAGGGGCACCTGCCGTGAACGTACTCGTGAACGTACACGTAAACGAAATTAATAGTACATTATGTTTTAGACCACGAAAAATTAAACGTGTACGTTCACGAGCACGTTCACGTTGAACATAACACTGCGAACAAGCCAAATATTAACTTGTCACTTTTTTTGTATTGCACCCCACTTTCTATTATTCCCAGTTTGTCAGCTATTTTCCGGCATCAAGCCGAATATTTACAACTCCCGATACTACAAAGGGAGTGAAAAGTAGAAGCGGCTTCCCTCTCCCTCAGCGCTTTCAACCCCGATTTTCCCATTATGGACTTCAACGGCCAGTTTACAGAAATAAAGTCCAAGGCCGGCGCCTACCAGGGAATTCTGTTTGCTTGATATCCTGGCATATTTATCAAATATCCTTTCCTGTTCAAAAGCCGGTATTCCAGGCCCCTGGTCCTTGACGAAAAAGTCAAGCCTCTTCTTCCCTGGCGTCTTCCAGCATCCGACAATAATGGTTGTTCCGATTGAAGAGTGTCCAAGGCCGTTTGTCACCAGATTCTGAAGCACCCGCAAAATAAGGGTCCTATCCAGTCTTATATCCGGTAATTCGTCTTCCAACGGTAAATCCAAAATCAGTTGCACGTCCCTTATTTTTGCCAGCCCCTTGACACTACTTATGCTTTCCTCCAGCAGTAACCTCGGGTTGACGTCTTCTTTGAGCAGTATCATCTTGCCATCGGTGATTCTGTCAACGTCCACAAGGTTTGAAACCATGCGCACAGCACGATCGCATCCAATCTGGCCGGACTCTAAAAATTCTCTGTTTTCGTCAGAGATCGAGTATGACAGGATGTCCAGATTCGCCACAACTTCGGACAACGGCGCCTTTAGATCGTGAACCAACATTCGCGTAAGTTCCGTACGGAGCATCTCCTGACGCCTGAGTTCCTTGTTTCGTTTTTTTAAAATGTTCTTTTGCTTTTTCAGCTCGTGATTCATGTTCTGTTGGAGCAGCAACGACAAAATCAGACTGCTGAACTCAAGGAGATAGGCGATATCTTCTTTAAGCAGGTCCTTGCTTCCGGATTTGTCCGTAATATTGAACACACCGGCAACGCGATTTTTATGCAGAATAGGCGCTGACAGCAATGACAAGGTCTTGTACGCATCACCTTCCCGTTTTTTAAAACGGTCATTTTTGGAAATGTCCTGAATAAAGACAGGTTCGCCCGATTTGACGACCCATGACGCAATACAGTTTTCTTCAATGGATTGTTTCATCCCGATGATTTCGGGTCTGCTTGCAGCTCGGACAACAAGCCATTTATGTTTTTCAAGCACCATGATGGATCCCTGCTCAACATCAAGATAATCAAGTACGATCTTGAGCACCTTGTCCAGTCGCCTGCCATAACCCTGCCTGGCATTGATAAGCCGGACAATCCGAATCACACTCACTAAAAGCTTAAAAACCATATCCGGGTCTGCCTTCAAGTCTATCAACTTCGTGATATCATAATCTTTCATCGTAAACATTCACCAAGGATAAAAAGAAGTTGATAACAGTCTGCCGTTTTCCATAAGGTAATTGTTAACAGTATATATTATTTTAATCCTCAATGTTCATTATTTTTTAATGATTGAAAGTGCACAGCGCCTGAATTGCTTGAAGAAAGGATGCAAACGAAAAAATTATATACGGAGGAGTCTGTTGAACAGGGCAGGGCAAACGCATGAAATTTACGCTTTGTAAATTGTATGTTATATCATAATTTCAATGCGTTATTCGGCAAGATGAATATCAAATGTCGAACAAGGAATGTAGAATGATAAAGTACCATACTTTAAAAATTCTGCGGTTCCTTGTTCGACATTCGATATTCAATACAGTTTGCCTGAATTCTACTTTAACGTAGTTGATAATTTACCGTTTTTATTGCAACTTTCATGCGTTTGCCCAGGATAGTTGAATGGGATATCCGTATTGGTCAAATGTCTTCCTCATGAAAGGCTCGAATGTCCCATGCCTCGGAGCGATTGTTGTTCTCAGAGTTGACGGCTATCCGGAATTCAAAAATGCTCAAAGGATTGACAAAGGCATGAGGATCAAAATCAGCGGATGATTTGGTGCAATGGAAAAAAACCGTGTCGCTCGTGAGGCCGGAGGAAGATAGAGAGTAGTACCGCATAAAGCCAAATCCCCTGACGGTGTTATAATTTATAACGGTCCCTCTTTTCCATTCATTATCACCGTCGGTTGCCCCGTTGATCGGAAGAAGGCCCGGGAGTAGAAAACCGGACAGAAAGGAGTCGGCAGTTTCCCTCAGTTCATTGCTCACGTTTCTAAAGCCGATGACCTCGACCCGGCATCCCTTGTTCTGCAACGCAAGAATAAGACGTACAAAATCACCGTCACCGGTCAGGAGGATGATTCGATCCAGGTTTCGAGACTGCAGCAGGGCATCAATCGCCAGATCCATGTCCGCATTGGCCTTGGTCGTGACTACACCGTCGTCATCCACGTACCGTTTCACATATTTCTTGATAAGTTTAAATCCACACTCCCTGAGCACGGCATAATAACGGAAAAGTTTCTGACGATATTCATAGTCTTCACCTATACGCTTACTATCCTCAGCCAGATAAGAATTCGCCCTGAGCATTACGGAATTCCCTGCATTGGCAAGATCAACGAGGACATTATAGCGCATCCCATAGCCGCCGCTCAGCCTGATATTTTCAGCGTCAATATAGATACCGGTTTTTAGCATTTTTCATTTCCATAAAAAAAAGATTATCACTCATCACTCATCATTCCAAAAGTCACTCCCATTCAATCGTGCCGGGAGGCTTGGAAGAGATATCAAATACGACCCTGTTTACGCCCCTTACTTCATTGATAATCCGGTTTGAAATGAGACCAAGCAGATCATATGGCAACCGGGTCCAGTCAGCGGTCATTGCGTCCACACTGTCCACAACGCGAAGAGCTATCACGTTTTCATAGGTCCGTTCATCACCCATGACGCCGACCGTCCGGATCGGCAGCAATACAGCAAATGACTGCCATACCTTTCTGTAAAATCCGGACCGTTTCATTTCCTCAAGAACGATCACATCTGCCTTGCGAAGGATATCCAGACGCCCGGACGTTATATCTCCCAGAATTCTGATCCCCAGTCCAGGGCCGGGAAAGGGTTGCCTGTAAATAGCCTCCTCAGGAAGACCGAGTTCAAGTCCCACCTGCCGCACCTCATCCTTAAAAAGCTCTCTGAGCGGTTCAACCAGTTTCAATTTCATGACATCAGGCAGACCGCCCACGTTGTGATGCGATTTGATCACGGCTGACGGGCCCCTGACAGAGATGCTTTCAATTACATCCGGATAAAGAGTTCCCTGGGCAAGAAATTTGATATCACCCAGTTTCCTTGCCTCCTCTTCGAAAATTTTTATAAAACCAAGACCGATTTTTTTCCTTTTTTCTTCCGGATCTACTATATCTTTAAGTTGGTTTAAAAAAAATTTTTCAGCATCCGCATGCACGACCTTCAGACCGCTTTTTTCCCGGAAAAACCGTAGTACACTTTCTGTTTCCCCTGTCCTTAGAAGTCCGTTATTTACAAATATGCACACTAACTTGTCTCCGACAGCCTTGTGAATAAGCGCCGCTGTTACGGAAGAATCCACCCCGCCGCTCAACCCGCAGATAATCATTTCATCGCCGACCTGCTCACTTATCATCGCCACCGTGGACTTTACAAAGGATTGCATGGTCCATTCCGGCGAGCAACCGCACAGGCCGAATATGAAATTGCGAAGCACGTCTACGCCTATAAGGGTGTGTGTGACCTCCGGATGAAACTGGACGCCCATGAATAATTTTTCATTGTGCCTGAATGCGGCATTTGGTGAATGGACACTCTTTGCAGATACCTCAAAACCCGGCGGAAGTTTTTCTATACGGTCTCCATGGCTCATCCAGACCTGGTATTCCGCAACCTTGATTTTCATTCCGGCAAACAACCCTTCCGTGTTCAGTACCTCCAGGTCCGCCTTTCCGAACTCCCGTTTGTCCGCCTTTTGAACCCTGCCGCCAAGCTGCATGGTCATGGTCTGGGCGCCATAGCAGATACCCAGTATCGGTATTCCTAACTCAAAAATTGCAGGATCATTTTTTGGCGCATCACTGTCATACACGCTGGAGGGACTGCCGGAGAGGATAAGGCCTTTAGGCGCTCCAGCCTTGATCTCGTCAACATCCACATCAAAAGGAAGGATCTCACAGTAGACCTTCTGCTCTCGCACCTTACGCGCGATAAGCTGGGTCGTCTGAGAGCCGAAATCAAGAATTAATATCTTTTCATCATGAATATCAGTTGTCATATTTTTCCAAAAATTATCCGTAACCGTTCACCAAGGGTACGAACTTACGGGAACCCCCGGCATGTAAGCGTTTACCAGTGCCCCAGGCATATGTGCGCCCGAAGGAAGTGCCCTTGGGGTACGTGATCAGGGCGAGTGACTATAGCCACACTATGTTGCTTGCCCTGATCGCGTGCAGGTTAAGCGAGCCTACGAGACTCCGGATGGGTGCTGGTGAACGCTTACAATTATCCTAAACGATAATTAGGTGCCTCCTTTGTAATTATTACATCGTGGACATGACTCTCCTTGAGCCCTGCTGAAGAAATCCGGACAAATTCGGCCTTTTTCCGTAACTCCTCGATATTCCTGGCGCCTACGTAGCCCATGCCTGAACGGAGCCCGCCGATAAGCTGATATATCATGGAGGAAAGCGAACCCCGGTAAGGCACTCTGCCTTCAATTCCTTCCGGGACAAGCTTGGAACGCTCGTCGATTTCGTTTTGAAAATAACGGTCACTGCTTCCTTTTTTCATTGCACCCAGAGAACCCATTCCACGATATCCCTTATAGGTCCTGCCTTGATAAAGAAAAGTCTCGCCCGGCGTTTCATCCGTGCCTGCAAACAGGCTGCCTACCATTACCATGTGGGCTCCTATGCCGATGGCCTTTGTAATATCTCCTGAAAACTTGATGCCGCCATCCGCAATTATCGGCACGCCATATTTTTTTTCAGCAATGTCGGCGCATTTCCATATTGCCGTCATCTGAGGCACGCCGACACCGGCAACAATCCTGGTAGTGCAGATCGATCCGGGCCCGACACCGACCTTTACACAATCAGCGCCTGCTTTGATCAATGCCTCGGTCCCCTCCGGCGTTGCCACATTGCCTGCAACAACAGGCATATCAGGGAAGGCGCTCTTTACTTCCTGAAGCGCGTTGAGCACATTTTTCGAATGCCCGTGGGCCGAGTCAAGGGTCACAACATCCACACCGACAGCAATAAGCCGTTCCACATGCGCCAGGATATCAACATCCATGCCCACGGCGGCGCCTACCCGCAGCCGTCCCATGGAATCTTTGGCCGCATTGGGATATTTTCTGATTTTTTCAAGGTCTTTTATGGTTATCAATCCCTTTAGTGTCCCGTTATCATCAACAACCAGGAGCTTTTCAATACGGTGCTCATGAAGCAGGGCCTTGGACTGTTCAAGGGTTATGCCGATCCTGGCCGTAACCAGGTTGGAACTGGTCATCACGTCCTGGACCTTAAGATTGATGTCGGTTACAAACCTTAAGTCACGATTGGTCACGATCCCGGCAAGTTTTTCGCCCTTTAGAACCGGAACTCCGGATATCCGGTAGTTTTGCATTATCTCCTTGACGTCTCCTACTGTCCGGCCTACTTCAACCGTCACAGGGTCAACGATCATCCCGGATTCTGATTTTTTTACTCTTTCGACCTCACGAACCTGATCATCTACCGTCATATTTTTGTGAATGATTCCGATTCCGCCTTCTCTGGCCATTGTGATGGCTGTTCTGTGCTCGGTTACCGTGTCCATGGCCGAACTCACAAGCGGAATACTCATCTTAATTGTCTTTGTGAGACGCGTGGACACATCCACATCCGCCGGCAGGATATCCGAGGCCGCAGGAACCAGCAGGAGGTCGTCAAACGTATAAGCATATTCTATTTTTTCAAACGGCATCAAACCATCTCCTTAATATTAACACTTGATTGCGGTTCAAGGTTCCAGTCAAATAAACCTTGAACCTTTGAACCCGGAACCCATGATAACACTGTAAACAATTCCTTCCAATAAACCGGCATCACTCACCGTGATATGGTGAACATCGTTCATTTGAAGCAGGACTTTATAAATCATAGCGCCGGCCAGTATGATATCCCCGCGTTTATGAAGTCCCGGTAGAATATTGCGCTCACCGGGAGAAAGAAGTGAAATTTTATCTATAATACGCGTTAGATTTGATTCAGTCAACACGTGGCCCTGTATAAGAGAACCATTATAGGTTTCAAGTCCAAGATCAAGGGCGGCCAAGGCCGTGGCGGTTCCACCGGTGGCAACAATCTCGGGAAAGGCGGCCGGCAAATCCCATAAATGGCCTTGGTGCAACATCCGGCTCACAGGTGCAAGCGTTTCCCGGATGTAACCGGTCAAAGAATCAATTTCAGTGGAAGTAGGAAGCGGTTGGTAAAGAAAGGACTCGGTCAATCCAACAGCACCGATGGGCAGGCTTCTGATCTTTGGTTTTTTTTCACGATCTTGACAATAGATAAATTCAGTACTGCCTCCGCCCACATCAACCAGCAGCATGGGTTGGCCTTTTCTGTCGGTCATACTGGAAAGAACCCCGGAAAGGCACAACCGGGCCTCATCTTCTCCGCTGATCACCTCAATTTCAATTCCCAGAACCTGTACAGCCTTTTCCAGAAACTCGGAACTGTTATCGGCCGACCTGAGGGCCTGGGTACCGCATGCCCGACCGGAAGCAGGCTTGTGACTGTCCAGTATTTGCCGGAACGAGGCAAGGGTTTTTATTCCCCGATCCATGGATTCCATGCTGATTCGGTTCTCCCTTCCAAGTCCTCTCCCGAGTCTGACTGTTTTAATCTCTTTAACAAACGGCGCCATTGTGCTTTCGGATACTCGGGCGATAAGCATTCGAAAAGTGTTGGCGCCAATATCAATGCCGGCAACACTCACAGGACGATTTGCCATTGCTTCCATTATAGGAATGAATTATAGTGGGTTGCTGCTCAACGGGTGATGGGTGTCACGGACAAACAAGTTTGTCCATGCCACCCATCACCTCCCACAAATCCGTTATAATCAGATTTTTTTTGAACCTCTGAACCTTTGAACTTTTTCAAAAGAGGCTCTATGCTGCTTTCCATCAATTCCGACAACCCGCAACCACGTCTCATCAAACAGGTGACAAATCAACTCAAGCAGGGCGCTGTCATCTGCTATCCCACTGATACCGTTTACGGGATCGGCTGCGATATATTCAATCCAAAGGCTGTGAAACGTGTATACCAAATAAAAAAAAGGCCCTCGAAAAAGCCCTTTAGTTTCATGTGCAGCAGTCTCAAAGACGTCAGCACATACTGTTATGTCTCAAACACAGCCTACCGATTGATAAAGAAACACCTTCCAGGTCCATATACCTTTGTTATGCCCGCCTTTAAACTGGTTCCGAAAATCATGATTACAAAACAAAAAACAGTAGGCATCCGGGTCCCAGATTGCGCCATCTGCCGGGACCTTGTTGAGGTACTTGGAAATCCCATCCTCACTACCAGCGCTGTTCAGGTGGACGATAACCCACCCATGATGACCGAAGCCTACGAGATTGAGGAGATGTTTGGAAAACAGGTGGACATCATAATCGACGGGGGGCCCGTCTATCCATTCCCGTCCAGCGTTGTATCACTGGTGAATGACACACCTATAATTTTGCGCGAGGGCAAAGGAGATGTCAGCGGTTTCTAAGGTACTGGACTATTTTCAGTACCTCCCTTAGGGGTATAAAAACAAGAAAATTACCACTAAGGTACTAAAAGCCTTCCGCCTTCAACCTATCCACCTAAGTAGGCACCAATTACTTATTTTTATTGCTGATCAGAGGTTCTTTTAAAGACTTGCTCATTGTAAAATGCAGGGTCTTCCGGGGTGGAATATGCATGACATCCCCTGTGCGCGGATTTTTCGTCTCCTTGGCCTTGCGGTCCCGGACGCTGAAGCTGCCGAATCCCCGTATTTCCACTCTCCGGCCCTCTACTAATGCATCAGCAATTGTTTCCATCATAATGTCAATTGCCTGAGTGATATCTTTTTTCAGGTAGCCGTTCATATTCTCGGTCACCTTGCTGATTAAATCCCGTTTAAGCATAATAAACCTGTTTTCCCCACCCGGACGTCAAGGGTATTTATTTTCGTGAAGTTACTCGCACCCCTTAAGGGTACTGAAAATAGTCCAGAAGCATTAATGAATTTCAATTTATCCGGGTTACGGTTAATACTGAATCCCGGTCAATTCATAAGAGAGAAAAGGAATATCCCCCATGACCCTGTTCAATGAAGTTGCGTTTTGTTCTCCCACCAACAGCTTCAGCAGCGAAAAATTTTTGTCCCGAGGATAAATCAACCGCGGTTTCTCATCCTCAATTCCCGCCAGTTTTGCGGCAAGCATCACTGCATCGATAAAATTCCCAAACTCATCTACCAGCCCCAGCGACTTGGCCTGTTGTCCTGAAATGATCCGGCCGTCGGCAAGTTTTTTCACTTCCTCCACTGGAAGAGAACGATTTTCAGAAATCACTTCCACAAATTGTTCGTGAACGTTTTCAACAAGCGCCTGGAGCATCCTGCGTTCTTCCTCGGTCATAGGACGATGAGAAGAACCGATATCTTTCAGTTTTCCACTTTTAACAACCTGGTTTTTATAACCGATTTTTCCGAACAGTTCCTCAAGGTCGGCAAACTTGAAGATGACCGAAATGCTGCCTGTCAAAGTTCCCGGACTGGCAAGGATACGTTCGGCCCCGAGAGCCGCGTAGTAACCGCCGGAAGCAGCCACGGATCCCATTGACGCTACAACCGGTTTTATCTTGTTCGTCCGCTTTAGTTCAGTGAATATCTCCTGAGATGCGCCGACAGCCCCTCCCGGACTGTCCACTCGCAGCACGATCGCCTTAATCGATGGATTGTGCCTAAAATCGGAGAGGGTTTCAATAATTTTTTCCGGGGATAAAATCAGACCCTTGAGTTCGACGATTCCGATTCCGTTTCCGGTTTTTTTGCTGAACAGGTGATCAGAAGCAGCCGGCCCGGATAATATAGAAAAAAAATAGGTTATTCCACCCAAGAAAAGAACACACAGTCCCGCAAGGATAATTAGTCCTAGCAGGATGGGATGATCTCGACGAAATAACCTATTGGACATATCCAAGCACTTAGCGCCCTACGGGCGAGCTATTGAGCTAACTAAACAGAAAAGCTGCGAAGCATTATTACAAACTGATACATGGACACTACGGCCCTTTATTTTCCGGTATCCTCAGACTGAGTCTCTTCCCCCGGCTGTGACTCGGTTTCAGCAACCTCAGCTTCAGCTTCAACCTTAGATTCAACCTCTGGTTCAACCTCAGCTTCAGCTTCAACCTTAGATTCAACCTCTGGTTCAACCTCAGCTTCAGCTTCAACCTTAGATTCAACCTCTGGTTCCGATTTCGGCTCTGACTTTGCCTCAGCCTGTTTCAGAAGATCGCCGATTGTTGAAGGACCGCTGTTCGCCGCCTTCTTCTTGTAATCGGCTATACTTACTTCCTCTGTGACTTCTTTGGTCAGGGCCTTGATGGAAAGTCCGATTTTCCTGTCCTTGGCGGATACATTGATAACCTTGGTCATGATGGTATCGCCGACATTGAAAAGACCGATAGGCGTCTTGACTTTCTCCTTACTGATTTCCGACACATGAACCAGGCCTTCAATTCCCTCTTCGACCTCAACAAAAATACCAAAATCAGTCACATTTGTTATTTTACCTTCCACAGTGCTGCCGGCAGGATAATTCTCGACAACAGCCTGCCATGGATCAGGTTCAAGCTGCTTGATTCCGAGAGAGAACCGTTCGTTTTCACGATCGATCTTTAAGACTACGGCCTGAATGGTCTGTCCCTTTGAATATTTCTCGGAAGGATGCTTGATCCGTTCCGTCCAGGAAAGATCGGAAACATGAATCAAGCCGTCTATACCCTCTTCAATCCCGATGAATATACCAAAATCAGTGATGTTTTTTATTTTGCCCTCAATGACTGATCCAACAGGATAATTCTCGACAACGAGATCCCACGGGTTTGTCTGAAGTTGTTTCATGCCGAGAGAGATACGTTTTGCATCAACATCAATATTTAAGACTTCAACTTCCACGTCTTCTCCGACAGATACCATCTTGGAAGGATGCCTCATTTTTTTTGACCAGGACATCTCAGAGACATGGATAAGTCCCTCAACGCCCTGTTCAAGCTCGGCAAACACGCCATAGTCGGTGATGCTCACGACCTTTCCGGCTGTTTTTGAACCTACGGGGTAACGATCGGCGACAGTGGACCATGGGTCCGCATTGAGCTGTTTGACACCCAGAGAGACCTTGTCGGTTTCTTTATCAAATTTGAGGATCTTAACCTCGGTTTCTTCACCAACCTTGAAGAGTTTTGAGGGATGCGATACTCTTCCCCATGAGAGATCGGTTATATGGCACAAACCGTCCAGGCCACCCAGATCAACGAAAATTCCATAATCCGTAATATTGGTGATTGTACCTTTGACAACAGCGCCTTCCACAAGTGTGGACCGCATCTCTTCCCGCAGCCTGTTGCGCTCTTCTTCCAGAATCGAACGGCGAGAGATAACAACGTTATTCCGTTTACGGTTGTACTTGAGTATTTTAAAATCAAATGACCGGCTTATAAGATTGTCCAGGTCCTTAACCGGCCTGAGGTCGATCTGGGAATACGGCAGAAAGGCCGGTACGCCGATGTCCACGGACAGGCCGCCTTTTACGCGGTTTTCTATCCGACCTCGTATGGTTCCGTCTCCCTCCTGAATCTTGGCAATCTCTTCCCATACCTTGATGCCGATCGCCTTTTCTCTGGACAGACGCAATCCACCTTCGGCTTCCCGTTTCTCAACAAAAACATCAAAGGTGTCACCAAGCTGAATTTCAGGTTTTTCCCCATCTGTTTTAAACTCGCGAATCGGGATCATGCTTTCTGATTTGTCCCCGATATCCATCAGGATCAGTTCGTCGGTTACTCCAACAACCGTACCGACTACCACCTCGCCAACCTTTGCGACCTTTACCGTATCATCAAAAAGTTCGGCAAAGCTCATCCCTGCATCGTCGGATTCAGGAACGCCGCTGTTTATCTCTTCCATCTTATTTGTTTCGTTATTTTCCATTGAGACAAGTCCTCCTCCCTCTCTATTAGATCGGGCCTATATACCAGAGACCACGTTCGAATACAACAATTTCTTTATACTCAGCCAACACATTTTTAGGATGGGGACGAAATAACTTCCCTATCTATGCATCTCAGCTTCAGGCTGTCTTTGGCCGATTTTCAATCGCAAAGTCCTCGGAACTGTGGTTTTGCTCAATTAGATAGACCAAATATAACCTAACCCAGATAAACTGGAAAAGTACAAAAATGAATATCGAGGTCACCAGGAATAATGAATGATGAAGGGCGGAAGATATCTAAATTGAGAAAATACCTTCCTTCGCCATTCGACATTCCTGGTGACCTCGATATTAAAAAAAATCAGCGTTCATCCCTTATTTTTTTGTTAACAATTACGAATTGTTTCCATGCACCAAACGATTGTATGCCTTGGCAATCACATTTGCGGTACTGTCTATAATTTGATCGGAATGATGAAGCGTGACCGAGAACCTGAGCCGGGCCGTGCCCTCGGGAACAGTGGGGGGTCTGACCGGTGTGGCAAAGACACCTTTTTTTCTCAACTCACCGGCCAGTTCGAGCGCGACTTTACTGTCATGGACAATAAGAGGCACTATCTGGGAAGGACCGAAATCCTGATTCAATCCGGCCTGTTGGAGAATCTGTTTAAAAAACGCGGCCTTTTTGTGAAGACTGTTTCGCATTTTTCGATCCTCCCTGACAATAGATATTGCCGCCAAAGAAGCCCCGATCACAGCCGGCGGCAAGGCTGTGGAATATATAAATGTCCTGGCACGGTTTATAAGATATCGCACCATTTCACTTGAAGCAGCGATATATGAACCATAGCTTCCAAGCGCTTTTCCAAATGTCCCCATGGAGATGTCAACTTGATCGGCGACTCCATCTTCCTCAATCACTCCTCCTCCGCATTTGCCGAATATTCCGGTGGCATGGGCCTCATCGACCATTAATATAAATGAATAAGAGTCCTTTAGACCTGTCAGATCATTTAAGGAACACCGATCACCGTCCATGCTGTAGATTGATTCCACCACAACAAGGGCCTGTTGAAAATTTCCGCGATGTTTTTTAAGGCATTCCTCAAGGTGGTTCAGATCATTGTGGCGGAAACGGATGAGCCTGGCGCCTGACAGGAGACACCCATCGTAGATGCTCGCGTGATTGAAGCGGTCTGAAAAGATCACATCACCCCTGCCCGCCAGGGCCGGGATGACTCCGGTATTGGCAAGATATCCCGCGCCAAAGAGAAGCGCTGCTTGTTTTCCCTTCAGCCGGGCAACCTCCGCCTCCAGGTGGTGATGGATCTCAAGGTCTCCGCTCATTAGTCTGGCGGCCCCTGATCCTGCTCCGAATAAATCAAGAAATTGCCTGCTTTTCTTAATTACCGCCTGATGCTGAGTCAAAGCCAGATAATCGTTTGAGGAAAAATCAAGTAACGGGGGGACGGATTCCGCCATGCCCGGCAAGCGAATACGGCCGTCCGGAAGTCTCTGGATCGGCAGCAATTCCCTTAAATTGCCTGCTGATTTCCGTTCATTCAGCCAGAAAGTCAGGCTGTCCATATCTTTTTCATATTTCTGACAAAATCGAGATCATTTTCCAGCGGCCGGCCTTGGCGTGTGAGATATCCACCTATCATCAGACCATCCGCACCGCCCATAAAGGCCATTCCGAGAAAATCACCCAGCACGGCCTCCCTTCCGGCAGCCAACCGGATGGATCCTTTTTCAAGAATCAGCCGGAACAATGCTATGGCCCTTAGTATCTCGATCACCGCGGGCAGGCGGGCGTGCATTAAAGGAGTTCCCGGCCTGGGAATAAGGATGTTGAGCGGCACGGAGTCAACTTTGTGCTCCTTTAAGGTCATGGCCATGGAAATACGGTCATCCTCACTCTCACCAAGACCGAAAATTCCGCCTGCACAGACCTCAAGCCCGGCATCCCGGGCTGCCGAAATTGTATCAATGCGGTCTGCAAAGGAATGAGTTGTCACAATTTTTGGGAAAAATTCCTTTGACGTCTCAATATTGTGATGATACCTCGACAGCCCGGCATTTTTTAACACTTCAAGATCCCGGCGGTTCATAATACCCAGGGAGGCACACACCTTGATTGGCACATGGCTCCTGATCTCTGAAATGGCGTCCGCCACCGCGGCAACTTCATCAGGAGCCGGGCCCCTGCCGCTTGTGACAATAGAAAAATGATGCGCCCCGGTCCGCTCTGCAATACGGGCGGCCCCCACGATATCATCCACAGGTTTTAAGGGATAATTCTTGAGGTTGCTTTTGTAATGAGAGGACTGAATGCAGAATCCGCAGTCTTCACTGCA
The DNA here is from genome assembly GCA_034659175.1 of Thermodesulfobacteriota bacterium. Classification (GTDB taxonomy): domain Bacteria; phylum Desulfobacterota; class Desulfobulbia; order Desulfobulbales; family DAOVYS01; genus DAOVYS01. Next base: position 28,236 of record JAYEGR010000053.1, read on the forward strand.
GAGTCCGGATTTGGCATTAAAAATATTACACAGAGAAAACTTATCACCCCGGCGCTTTAACTTCATTCGCAGGGCCTTATCCATCAGTTGCGTCAACGACAGAGCCCTGACAGCCTGAATATCGTTTTTGGAAGGATTTGATGTTTTCATTTAAAAACCAACCAGCTGCGCTGAAGGCTTTTAGACTGAAGGTAGAAGGTTGAAGAGGTGACGAGTTTTTCCCTTCAACCTTCAACCTTCAACCTATACACCTTTTTTTTTAAATCCAAACACACCGCCTTTTGACTTTGTGTCAAAGGCAGGCCCACGGTTTCCCCGCCCGGATGAATGTTTTTTTTGCTTCTGCTTTGAACAAGCCGGCAGCATCTGAGGGCTTACCTTTTTGCCTCCCCGTGATTCACAGCACAATCCGTAAAAAAGCAGCCCTTCCTGGAAATAACTTTTCTTTTTAAACCAGGCCGGCCGGCTATGGTCCTTTTCGTACTGTTGAAAGGCGGGAAAGTTGGACAGAAGTGTTGTGATTCCCTCAATCATGGCTCTTTTGATATTCAGATGAGAAAATATTGAACCAATATCGGCCCGCAATTCCCTTGAAAACGTAAATACCTCCCCGCCCTTGCGTTTCACGGATGTCAGCCCCTTTTCCGCCTCTGCCCAGGGCATCAGGATCAGGGACATAATCATGTGATCCGGAATTTGCAGGGCATGTGTGTGCAGGCGATCAATGACCCTGAATATGCCCGTCAACTGAGAAAGAACGTCTTTTGCCCCTGCCTTGGATGATGTTTTTTTCATGGGCTTTTCATCATTTGAAATCAAATCTTTATAACAGGGGAAAATCACAGAGAATAAACCGCTTTTTATTGCCAGGCCGGCCCATTTCTCAACCAATCCGCCTCGCAAATCTTTGAACAGTTCATCATAAATGCGGGACGGCGGGCAGAGGGTAAGTTTTTTGCAATGGTGTCTGATAGCATCCCAGGTATTTTCCTCAATAATAAAATTATTACGGGCCGCATGCCGAACCGCGCGCATCATACGGACCGGGTCTCGTGTAATGCGACGGTCCGGATCACCCACCATCCGGACAATGCCGTTTTTTAAATCAGCCATCCCGCCTGCATAATCGATGATTGAAAATTTATCGATGTCACAGAAAAGCGCATTGATGGTCAAATCACGTCGAAAGGCATCTTCTGAGACGTTGCCGAACGTGTTATTACTCGGCAGCACCTTATCCGACCCCTTGAGGTCGTATTCACCGGCACGCCGGAAGGTAGACACCTCAATAATCTTGTCGCCTTTGAAAAACACCTGAACAAGACGAAAACGTCTCCCGATGACCCTGCTGTTTCGAAACAGCTTGCGCACCTGTCCGGGCCGGGCTTGGGTGCTGATGTCAAAGTCCTTTGGTTTATTGCCCAGATAGAGATCACGTACGCATCCCCCGACCAGATAGGAGGTAAACCCGGCATCATGTAGTCGATTCAATACAGTAAGGGCATCTCTATCTATGTTTTTCCTGGAAAGAGGATGTTCTGAACTTGGAACTATCAAAGGTGTTAAATTACCATTTTCTGTCATTAGTTTCTTGTTCACTAAAGAATAAAACGGCTTAAATCTTCGTCAGTTGAAATGTCTGAAAGCTGGGATTTGACGTATTCAGCCGTTACGACCATTTTCTTTTCATCCATGTCAGGTGCATCAAAAGAAAGCTCTTCCAGCACCCTTTCCATGACAGTATGCAGACGCCGCGCCCCGATATCCTCCGTGTTTCCGTTAACTTCAGCCGCAATAGCGGCAAGTTCCCAAATAGCGTCTTCTTCAAAGGAAAGCTCGATTTCTTCTGTCTCCATTAGTGCAACATACTGTTTTATCAAGGCATTTTCAGGTTCTGTCAGTATTTTATAAAACTCATCCTTGCCTAATGAGTCAAGCTCCACCCGAAGCGGAAACCGGCCCTGTAATTCCGGAATCAGATCAGATGGTTTTGCAACATGAAATGCCCCGCTCGCAATGAACAAAATGTGATCCGTCTTTACCATTCCATACCTGGTGGTTACGGTGGAACCTTCGACAACAGGAAGCAGATCACGCTGAACTCCCTCCCTGGATACCTCTGCGGACTGGGAGGCGCCCTGCCTTGATGCAATCTTGTCAATCTCGTCGAGAAAAATGATTCCTGACTGCTCAGTGCGTTGAATCGCAAGTTTTGTAACATTGTCCATATCAATCAGTTTGCCTGCCTCTTCTTCTTTGAGTATTTTCAACGCCTCCCGGATGTTGAGTTTGCGCCGTTGATTTTTTTTGGGAAACATCTTGCCAAAGGCGTCTTTCAGGTTGGAGCCCATCTCATCCATGCCGGCATTTGAAAAAATCTCTATCATGGGCATGGGCGCAGACTGTTCAACATCCATCTCAACCTGTTTCTCATCTAACTTGCCCTGTTTCAACATGTCCCGGAATTTTTCCCTGGTAGATACGGAACGTGTTATTTTTACCGGCTCGGGTTCGTCTGAATCAGCAGCATCCGACTGCTGCGGTGGCGGCGCCATGGAGGCTGACGGGGAAGGCGGGACCAAGAGATCAAGGATTCTCTCCTCCGCATGCTCGGCCGCCTTTTTTTCCACTTTTTTACGCTCTTCCTCTCTTACCATATTGACTGCAAGATATGTCAGGTCGCGTATCATTGACTCAACATCGCGTCCTACATATCCCACTTCGGTAAACTTCGACGCCTCTATTTTGAGAAAAGGCGACTGCGCAAGATTGGCCAGCCGTCTTGCGATCTCGGTCTTTCCCACTCCCGTGGGACCGATCATGATGATGTTCTTGGGCGCAATTTCGTCACGCAGAGGCGGTTCAACCTGCTGCCTCCGCCACCGGTTGCGCAACGCAACCGCCACAAACCGTTTTGCATCATCCTGTCCTATGATGAATTTGTCCAGCTCGGATACAATCTCTCTTGGAGTAAGGGAATCAATGGAATTCATAATTTTTCCAGTACAATGTTATCATTTGTATATACGCAAATGGATGCGGCGATCTCCATTGCTGAGCGGCAAATCGTCTCTGCATCCAGATCGCTGTGTAAGACCAGGGCCTTGGCTGCCGCCTGTGCATACGGCCCGCCTGACCCGATGGCCAGAATTCCGTCGTCAGGCTCTATTACATCGCCGGTCCCGGTTAAAAGAAGCGAATGTTCCTGATCCACGGCTATCAATAAGGCCTCAAGCCTTCTTAAAATTTTGTCTGTGCGCCAATCCTGGGCAAGGTTTACAGCGGATCTCATGAGATTGCCGTTGTACTGCTCAAGCTTTTTTTCCAACAAGTCAAAAAGCGTAAAGGCATCAGCCGTAGCCCCTGCAAACCCGGCAATAATCTTGTCTTCGTAAAGCCGCCTGACCTTTCTGGCCTTGTGCTTCATAACCGTGTTTCCTAAAGAAACCTGTCCGTCCCCTGCAATCACTATATCACCCTTATGCCTGACGGATATTATTGTCGTTGATCTGATTTTCAAAATTTTAAAGACCTCATTTGTTGGTTTTTATTTTCCTTTTCCGGCCATTGGATGTGCCTTATCATATACTTCCATCAGGTGGTCCATATTTAAATGGGTATATTTCTGGGTTGTAGACAGGCTCTCATGGCCGAGCAGTTCCTGAACCGACCGAAGATCCGCTCCCATCTCAAGTAGATGAGTTGCAAATGAATGGCGCAGGGCATGGGGTGTAACCCTTAAGGTTATTCCGGCCCTGTCGGAATACGTTCCGACCAGACGTTCAATGCTTCGGGAGGTGATCCGGCTGCCCCGTCCGTTTAAAAACAAGGCCTTTTTTTCCGCTTTTTTCCCACGCTTTATTCGATTAAGTATGAGAGTCTCCCTCTGCGGAAAATACGCTGAAAGCGCTTCGACAGCGGGTCTGCCCATGGGCAGGAGACGCTCCTTATTTCCTTTGCCCGTAACCGTAACCATTTTTGAGTCAAAATCAAGGCGGTTCATGTCAAGAGAAACTAATTCCGACACCCGCATGCCTGTAGAGTAAAGAAGTTCCAGAACAGCAAGGTCACGTTCTTTAAAAGTGTCATTGTCCCCTGGCGCCTCCATGAGGCTGAAGACCTCGTCCACTGAGAGAAAAACAGGCATGTACGCATCCTGCCTGGGTGATGAAATCGAGACTACGGGATCTGAGTCAATTATCTGTTCCCGAATCAGGAACCTGAAAAAAGTCCTGAGAGTCGAAAGCTTTCGGGCCACTGATGAACTTTTATTTTTCCGGTTCAATGAAAAAACATAGGCCCTCACGACCCTGGAGTCGATGTCAGCCACCTTGTTTTTTTCACCGGCTACACCGGAAAATTCCCTTAAATCCCGCAGATAGCTTGAAACAGTGTGAGGTGAATACCCCTTCTCCACACTCAGCCAGACGGAGAATCGCTTGATATAATTTGAAAGATCTGTTGTCATTTTAGCGTGTTAGCGGTAAAATTTAATGCAATTGCGGTAAAGAAAATTTGTAATCGTTCACAGGGGACCCTCTTTGAACGGTTACGAATTTTCTTTTGCCATAACTTATGAGGTAGGTCGTCAGGGTGGAAAACTTAACACAGCAATATTTTTTTGGAAAGGCGTTGCTCATTTTCATCTATTCTTTTATTTTGTTTTGACATTTCACGATAGCAGCCCATATAAAATCAACAGCATAAAAATAATCATGGCAAAAAAAACTTTTGAAAATGCGCTTGAAGAACTTGAAAAAACGGCCAGGGATCTTGAAACAGGCGATCTGACCCTGGAAATATCCTTAAAAAAATTCGAAGAAGGGATTAAACTGGCCGATTTTTGCAACCGCCAACTTGATGATGCCCGGAAAAAGGTGGATATCCTACTGAAAAAGGACAACAAAATCAAAAGCGTTCCGTTTGATACTAAGGGATGTGGAAATAAAGCATAGTCGAGGTTTTTTCAGAAATCATGGAACTGAAAAAATATCTGGAAGAAAAACGGGACCAGGTTGAAAACTGTCTTGAGAGGTTCATGCTTAAAGCTCACGGACTGCTTTCCGATCACATAGAGGCCATGCAATACAGCCTCTTTGCCGGAGGCAAGCGTGTTCGGCCGATCCTCTGCATTGCCGCTGCAGAGGCCCTGGGTAAAGCCCCGGAACCGTTTTTGCCGATCGCCTGCGCCCTTGAATGTATTCACACATATTCACTGATCCATGACGACCTGCCTGCAATGGATAATGATGATTACAGGCGGGGAAAATTCACGAACCACAAGGTTTTTGGCGAAGCAGAGGCAATCCTGGCGGGTGACGGTCTTTTGACCTTTGCATTTGAACTGATGACGTCCCCGGAACTGTCCGCCCATATGCCCGACAGTGACCGGCTAAGGCTTGTCAATCTCGTTGCCCGTGCAGCCGGGCCAATCGGAATGGTCGGGGGACAGGCCGTTGATCTGGCATCAGAAGGCAAAAAAATCCCTTTTGACACCCTGCGCTTTCTACACAGCCATAAAACAGGTGCCCTGATTACGGTTTCAGTCCAGGCCGGGGCAATAATCGCCAAAGCAAGCCGGGATGAGTTTGAGGCATTTACCCGGTATGGAAAAAATCTGGGACTGGCCTTTCAGATAGTGGATGATCTGCTGAATGTAGAAGGATCCGCCAAAGAACTCGGCAAGGCAACCGGTTCGGATGCTGCCAGGGGAAAGGCCACCTATCCCGCATTTTTCGGACTTGAAGAAACAAGGACAAGGGCTTCCGATGCAGTGAATTCCGCACTCCGGGCGTTGGCGCTATTCGACGCCCATGCCGACCCTTTGCGTGAACTCGCCCGATACATCCTGACAAGAAAAAAATAGCAGGGGCATCCCTTACATTAAAACAGGTACACATGTTAATGACAACATCCACTCCATTGCTTAACAACATTCAATCGCCGGCCGACCTGCGTTTGCTGCCGGAGAGAATCTTGCCTGACCTGTCTGATGAAATTCGTCATGTAATTATTGAAACCGTTTCAAAAACAGGCGGGCACCTTGCCCCCAGCCTTGGTGTTGTTGAACTGACCCTGGCCCTGCATTACATATTCAACACTCCGGATGACAAACTGGTCTGGGATGTGGGGCACCAGTGTTACGCCCACAAACTGATCACCGGGCGCAGAGATTCTTTTCAAACACTGCGCCAATACAAGGGAATAAGCGGATTTCCCAAGAGGGACGAGAGCCCTTACGACACCTTTGACACAGGCCACAGCAGCACTTCGATTTCCGCCTGCCTGGGCATTGCCTGTGCCAAACATCTTAAAAATGAGAACAACAAGGTGATCGCGGTTATCGGCGACGGCTCCATGACGGCCGGCATGGCCTTTGAGGCCCTGAACCAGGCAGGCCATCTGCACAGGGACCTTATCGTAATCCTCAATGACAATGAAATGTCCATATCTCCCAATGTCGGCGCGCTTTCCAGTTTTTTAAGCCGCAAAATGACAAGCAGGGCCGTGGAACGTTTTAAGCAGGAGACGCAGCATTTTTTAAAATCTTTATCCAATGTAGGTGAAAATATCCTGCAGGTCTTGAAAAAAAGCGAGGAGAGCCTCAAGGCTTTTCTTACGCCCGGAACGCTTTTTGAAGCGCTTAGATTTCATTACGTGGGGCCTATACCCGGCCACGAAATCAATACCCTGCTTGAGACGCTCAAAAATGTAAATGAGTTCAGGCACGGCCCGGTACTCGTACATGTCCTTACTACAAAAGGAAAGGGGTATAAGCCCGCTGAAACTAATCCAGGCGATTATCACGGCGTCGGCCCTTTTGAGATCAGCACCGGCGCCCCGGTCCGGTCAGCGCCGGGCCCTGTTTCCTATACCAAAACGTTCAGTGAGACCATAGTGAAAATTGCTGAACAAAATCCTCGGGTTGTGGCTATCACCGCAGCCATGCCCGCCGGGACCGGGCTGGCCAAATTTTCAAAACAATTTCCTGATCGCTTTTTCGACGTCGGGATTGCGGAACAGCACGCTGTAACCTTTGCAGCCGGTCTTGCCTCCGAAGGAATGCTCCCGGTTGTTGCGGTTTATTCCACATTTTTCCAGCGCGCCCTGGATCAGATCATCCATGATGTATGTCTGCCCAACCTGCCGGTCACACTGGTAATTGATCGGGGCGGAGTGGTCGGCGACGACGGCCCGACGCACCATGGCGTTTTTGATCTCGCGTTCCTGCGTTTTATTCCGAACATGGTCATCATGGCGCCAAAGGATGAAAACGAACTGCAACACATGCTCCTGACCGCGATCATGCATCCAGGCCCTGCTGCCGTCAGATACCCACGCGGCAAAGGTGAAGGCGTGGAATTCTCGTCAACCCTTAGACAACTTCCCATAGGCAAGGGCGAGTTGTTAAGACAGGGCCGCGATATACTGCTCCTGCCAATAGGTAACAGGGTCTATCCCGCGCTTAAAGCGGCTGAAGGACTCTCTCGGCTTGGAGTCGACGCGGCTGTAATCAACCCCCGTTTTGTCAATCCTTTAGACAGCGAACTTATTACCGAATGGGCGGAAAAAATTGGAAAAGTGGTCACAGTTGAAGATAATGCCCGGCAAGGCGGATTCGGCGGAGCAGTGCTCGAACTTCTGTCCAGGCGTGGCCTTTACTCGGTTCAAACACGCGTGCTCGGTTTCCCTGATCGTTTCATGGAACACGGCTCTCAGAGTACCCTGTGGAAAAACGGTAAAATCGACACTCCGGCCATTACCAGCGCTGCGCTTGATTTAATGGAACCGGAAAAAATAGTTAATGGTTGATATGACCACATCCAAGGGTTCACAAAAAGGATCCGTCCGTCCGTATATCTGGTGTTTTACCACCTATTTCACCGAAGGATTCCCTTACACAATAATCCGGACCATATCTTCAGTTTTTTTCCGCGATCGAGGAATGAGTCTTGAGGCTATCGGCCTTACTTCGCTTTTTGGACTGCCCTGGGTCCTGAAATTTCTCTGGAGCCCGCAGGTCGATGAATTCGGCACAAAAAGGAAATGGCTCCTCATCACCCAGGTACTCCTGGCCGGACTCATCCTGCTCACCGCATTTCTCACCTTTCATTCACAGGCCGTTCAGGCCATAGCAGTGCTTTTCTTTTTTGCGGCCTTTGTGGCGGCCACCCATGATATCGCAATTGACGGCTATTACATGGAGACACTGGACAAGGATGGCCAGGCAAAATTCGTGGGCTACAGGGTCATGGCCTACCGTATCGCGATGATGACCGGGACAGGTGTAATCGTTACAATCGGCACCTTAATAAGCTGGTTCTGGGCATTTTTTGCAAGCGGCGTTATAATGACTCTTTTATGGTTCTTCCATTTAAGCCGGCTGCCGTCGACTGAAATTGAAAAAAGACCTTTTTCAAGCCTGATCCGATCACTTGTCTCGTCGCGATTCATACTCTACGCCTTGATCATGGGCGCAATCATTACCGCTCTTCGCTTATTTCTTGCTTCCAGCCAATACAGGGCAATGCGGGAGACCTTCCCGATATTTAACAAAATTTCCTTTTCAGGCTGGATCGGGATAATGCTGTTTTCATCCCTGATCCTGGTCTTGCTTCTCAGGAAACAGATCCGGGCATGGATACTTAGAACCCCTGACTCCTTTTACGCCAAGGCATTTCTGACATTCATGGACCGGGAAAAAATCGGAACCGTGCTCGCCTTTATTATCCTCATCCGGACCGGTGAATTCATGCTCAGTTCAATGGCATCCCCATTCATGGTCGATCTGGGGATCAAGGTTCACTACGGCTGGATTTCAGGGGGGGTAGGGTTGCCCTGTTCCATCGCAGGCGCCATGCTGGGCGGCTGGATGATCGCTCGTTACACCTTACGCAAAATGATCTGGCCTTTTCTTCTGGCACAGAATCTCACCAATGTCATCTACATGTTCCTGGCGCTTTCGCTTTCCGATCAGATTTTGATGAATACCGGAGCAACCGACCCGGTTTCCATTGGAATAACAAACCTGGCCGCGGTGGCGGGCGTGCATGGTTTCGACCAGTTTGCAGGGGGATTGGGAACAGCGGTACTTATGACCTATTTAATGAAAATATGCCTGCCCGAATACAAGGCGGCCCATTACGCAATCGGAACAGCGCTCATGTCGGTCAGCGGACTATATGCCGGGGTCTTAAGCGGTTTCATGGCATCCTGGCTTGGATACGGCTATTTTTTCGGAATCAGTTTCCTGATGTCCATCCCCGGAATGATCCTGATCTTCTTCGTGCCCCTGTTTGAGCCGGACGACCGGTAAACAGCGCCTGAACGAAAACCCTCCGAATAATACTTTCCCTGTTATTATTAGAAAAGCATGACCAAAGCAATTTTTCGGAAACAAGGGATTGCTTTGTCATTCGTTTCTCAACTCCTTGCAATTTATTTTTGGGCGAACCTTTAGAAAAAGTGTAAACTGCAAAATAAAGGATGTAATATGTAAGTAACCATTCAGAGGTGTTCCCTGTTTAGCAGATTCCTCCGTGTGTGCGTAGGATACTTTAAAAGGATTTAACAATGAAATTTCCATACGGTATATGTGATTTTCGTAAGATTATTACAAAGGGTTATTTTTATTGTGACAGAACGGATAAGATCCCTTTGCTTGAAAAATCTGATTTCCAGCTTTTCATTCGTCCCAGGCGTTTTGGCAAGAGCCTTGTTCTTTCCATGCTGGAGAACTACTATGATGTGGCCAAAAAGGATGAATTTGAGGCACTTTTCGGCGGGTTGAAGGTCGGGAAGAATTCCACTGAGCTGCGTAATTCATATTTTATTCTGAAATTTGATTTTTCCTGTGTTGATCCCACGGGCAGCGCCGAAGATGTAAAAAAGGCTATGTTTGATCATATTAACGCATGCGTTAATGATTTTTATAAAATTTATAATTATAAAGGGTTTAATCTGCCTGTGATTGAAATTGATCGTGAAAATGCCCTGTACTCAATTAATTCTCTTATTACCTCTGTCCGCATGACTCCATACCCGGTTTATCTGCTTATAGATGAATATGATAATTTTGCCAATACCGTGATGATGGGTGTACAACGCTCCTCTGAAGGCAGGTATGAGGCCCTTGTGCATGAAGAGGGGCCTTTAAGGACTTTTTTCAAGACCGTAAAGTCCTCCACCTCAGGTTCCATGTTTGATCGTGTGTTTATTACAGGGGTTTCCCCGGTTGTTATGAGTGATATCACAAGCGGGTATAATATTGCTAAAAATGTCTATTTTGAGCCGGAGTTTAATGATCTGTGCGGATTTAAACAGGCCGAACTTGAAGATGTAATTGAGAAAATTGTTGATGAATGCGGTCTTGAAAAGGGGAAAATTCAAGAGGCTGTGAGTTTGATGCAGACTTATTATGACGGTTATACTTTTTCCCATGGGGCGGATGAGTCTGTTTATAATCCGACCTTATCCATATATTTTCTGGAACAGTTTGAAAAATCATGCCGATATCCGAGAAAGATGCTGGATTCAAACCTTGCCGTGGATGAGTCAAAGCTTGAGTATATTGCCCAGATCCCCAGGGGAAGAGATCTTCTCATGAATTTAATTAAAAAAGATCATGGGGTAAGTGTCTCAGAGATTGTGGATCGTTTCGGCATCAGGGAGATGCTGACGGATAAATCACGTGATAATACCTTCCTGCTATCTTTTCTCTATTATTTCGGGGTATTGACCATTGCAGGAGATACTGAAGATCTAAAGGTTATTTTAAAAGTTCCCAACCTGGTAATGCAGGGTCTTTATGTGGAACGGGTGCAGAAGATGCTCCTGCCTGAACCCGATGACAGGGATGATGGAAAACTTGCCGCGGAAAAAGTTTACGCAAAAGGGGATATGGCGCCTTTGTGCAGGTTTATGGAGGAGAGATATTTTAAGGTATTTCATAACAGGGATTACAGGTGGGCCAATGAACTGACTATAAAAACCGCTTTTCTGACCCTTCTTTACAATGATATTATCTATATCATGGATTCTGAAAAAGAGATTGACCGCAGATATGCTGATCTGACCATGATTATCAGGCCTGATAAGCGGTATGGCAAAGTATTTGATGTTTTGATCGAGTTTAAGTTTGTAAAGCTTAAAGATGCCGGCTTGAGCGCCGACCAGGCAAAGGAGCTGTCTGAAGAAGAGTTGGGCCGGATTCCCGAGATTGCGGAACAGATAAAAAATGGCGAAAAACAGGTAAAAGAGTACGGAAAAAAACTTGAAACAAAGTATGGGAATCTGCGTTTGCAAAAATTTGTGGTAACGGCTCTTGGGTTTGAAAGAGTTTGTTTTAAAAAAATTTCTGAGTAAAGATAGCGCAATACGGAGAGAAGCGAGAAAGGTCAGGTCTTGAAAAATCAGTTTGCTATACGCCATTTCCCCTTTTGAGATAACCCCGCAAAACAAACCTTGCATTTTCAAAGGATAAGTTTCGGTTTTTTTCAGTCCTGTGTTTGCCGGTTTTGCGGGCTTTTGCAATTAATTAGGTCATTAAACGAAATGCATTGATTGAGCATGCCGGATGTTTTTACATTATCGGACAATTCGCCTGCATAAATCAGCACAGGACGAATGGACAGGTTCTTTGGCGTTTTCAGTTTCTTAATTTTTTCTTCAATAGATTTGATAATATTGCTGTCAACTCTTTTCCGATATTTTATCTCACAGACGTATACTGAAAAACGTGTGTGTATCAACAGGTCAATCTGACAGGCTTCTTTTCTGAGAGTTTTTTTCTGAAAATATGGGGCAGCGCTGATTATGGTTTCAGGCGCTATATCAAGCTTTTTAATGATCATGTTGAGATTATTGAGCACAAGATTCTCAAACTGAAACCCCATTATGGTTTCCCAGCCTTTAAGATTTTCAAGATGAATGCCCCTGTAAAGGTCTTTTTGGATTTTATGCTTTACAGGCTCAATATACTTCAAATAAAATCGCAGATAATTGTCTCTTAATCTATATTTGCTTCTTGAACTTACTTTTCCGGTAAAGGACCATACATAATCACGACTTATAAAACCTGATTTCTCCAGGATTTCAAGTGAGCCGGACAGTCCGCCTGTTGGATTGACACCCAGTTTTTTCGCGAGTTCACCAGGTTCGGCAGATCCTTGTGCAAGGCATGACACAATTTTTTTAAAGGAATCTGCTCTTCTTTCAAAAATATCCCTGAAAATTTTGTCGAATTCAGAAAAAAGAAGCCCTTCCTTTAAAAAACACATTCTCTTTATATTCTTTTCAGCGGAATCTAAAGGAATAATTTCTTCAAGATACCTTGGCACTCCGCCGGTTACACAAAGAAGTTTGAGTTTTTCATAGGATGAAATCCCTTTGTTTTTTCCCCAGAATTTGTCAGCATGATTTAAAGGGAGTTCGTCAAGTGATATGGTTAACGATACCCGCCCTACAAATCCCTTGTCGTTTAGAATATTTTTGTCAATCCATGAAGTTACCGATCCGCAAAAAACAAGAATCAGTTTCTTATTTTTTTTAAACTTTGTATCCCAGGCCCCTTTAAGTTTACCTGCAAAATCCCTGTCTTTTGAACCCATCCATGAAATTTCATCAAGAAGTATTATTACGCGTCCTTTTGCAGTCAGGCCGGCAAGAGTTGAAAAAGCATGGTTCCAGTTATTGAAATTCATTGCAGGAATACTAAAGACACCTCCCATGAGTTCACCAAAATGGCGCAGTTGATCTGCGTTTGTCATATTTTCTCTGGGAGCAAGGCCAAAAAATTCACAAAATCTATGTTTTTTGCCAAACTCCTGGATTAACGTACTTTTGCCAATCCTTCGTCTCCCTTGGCAAACAACAAGCACAGCGCTGTCACGTTTCATACAACCTTTCAGCAACCCAAGTTCATATTCTCTACCTACAAACATTTGATGCTTCCCCGAAAATACTGTTCGTTCTTGCTACCAATTAAATTTTGACTTATTATTGACATAATGTCGCTGGCAAGTCAAGATCAATCCCACTTTTACATGACTTAAAATAAACATTACGTCGATTTTAAGAATAAAATTTTTGTATACATCATTGACTCAAAATCGACATTTGGCGTGGAATCGCGGAGGAGAGACACGTATCACAATCATCTCCATCCCTTGCCGCATTCTGTCACCACCGGCCACGAATTGTGACCCACCGATTTATTCTTTCTTTTCATTTGAGTGTAACCAAAATAGAACATGATGCCCTTCGGGCAAAAATACAGAACAATTTATTTTTTCGTCATTCCGGCTAACTACATGCCGGAATGACGACAGGGATGGACAGTTACGTTTTGGTTTTTTCCAATTACGGTCTATGATTTGGCATAATAAGCTCACTCAAGCGGTCAGCAGACGAATCTAAGCGGTTTTTTGCAA
>JAYEGR010000054.1:0-14835 GCA_034659175.1 Thermodesulfobacteriota bacterium
GGAAATAAATAACTTACCCATCTCCCATCCCATCTTCAGGCCATCTTCGATCAAGTAACCACTTTTAAAATCCTCAACGTAGCCCGGCTATGCCTGCGGTTTTAAAAGTGGTTACTTTATCGAACCTGACCTAAATATGAGCGCTATATGGGTAAGTTATTTATTTCCACATCCCTTAATCGTCGGTTTTCGTTCTCAAATTTTGCGTAGGAACAAAAAAAAACCCCTGGCCGGGTTGGTCAGGGGTGTTAAAAGAGCGTTAAAACACTAAATTATCCGCAGGAGCTTGATCCACAAGAATAGCTGCAGCTTGACGGGGTGGAGATTGGAATGGTTGATGTGATATTAAAACCTGAGCGATACCCTGCAGCAAGATAATCTATTTTAATGGCACCGCATTTATGCATAAGGTCGTTGTCAACCACGAATGTAACGCCGTCCTGTTCAAGAGTTGAATCTTTTGACTTTGGCTCATCCAGAGCCAATCCCAGTGAGGGGCCGGATCAGCCGCCCTGCATGAGAGCCACGCGTATAGGTGAGTCGATACTGTTCTCAGTCATATATGACTTTAAAGAATTAATTGCAATTTCAGTTACTTCCAACATAACTTTGTCCTCCAAATGTGCGCTGTTGCGGACTGTTCTTATTTGACCGTCCACGATCATATCAACCTAGGCCTCAAAACATAAAGCGTTTGCGCTAAAAAGTCAATACCGGAAAAATATTCTAGATGTGCAAATGGATTTATTATGATGATTTAGCAACAAACATAAGGGCTCTATATGCAAGCCAGGGGCGAAGCCCCGTAGCCCCTTACCGTATCTCCTTCAAAGATTCTCTGAATGATTCTAGGTCGCATCCTGAAAGGGTGCAATACAAAAAAGTGACAAGTTAATGTTTGGCTTGTTCACAGTGTTATGTTCAACGTGAACGTGCTCGTACTCGTACTCGTGAACGTACACGTTCACGTGTTTGGCATAATAATGTACTTATTATTTTTCGTTAACGTGTACGTTCACGAGCACGTTCACGGCACGGTGCCCCTAATGTTGAGACTGATTAGCGCAATATTTACATTATCTTACTAGTGTCACTTTTTTGTATTGCACCCTCCTGAAACATCGGATAAGCCTGCCGGCAGTTTTTCAGGCTATCGTCAAATCCGACTGTCCCCAAAAAACAATTTCCTGTCATCGACGTTTTGTTTTATCAATTGATATTGCTTTGGAAATATATTTCTTGCCAATACATTGTTTTTATGTAATAAAAAAATGATGTTTTATCAGTTTATTCGGTATGAAAATTGCGCGGCATTAAAATGTTTTACAAAAAGCGGCTTTCGGCTTTTTTCAGGCTGTCAATAACATTAAGGTAAAAAAATGAGTATTATTCATGTAAACAATTTGAAAGAAAATATGGTGTTATCAGACGATGTAACAGATCTGAAGTCAAGACTTCTCTTAACAAAAGGTATAAAAATACAGCCGAAACACATAAGAACATTAAAAATATGGGGAATAACTGAAGTAAATGTCGTCACGGCTGAACAGGATTATGAAGAAAGCGCCACAAAAAAAATCGATCCGGAATCATTGAAAAAAATAGAAGAAAGCACAAAATATCTATTCCAGCACGTTGATCTTGAACATCCGGCCATGAAAGAGCTTTTTCGACTTTCTGTTTTGCTTAAAAGCCAAAGCGATATTCAAAAAACCGATACTAAAAAGCCGGTACATAGTGTCGAGGATTCAAAAGAAAAACTTATAACCGATCTGCGTAATAATATCGCTTACCAGAAAATTAAGCTTCCGGAGATTCCTTCCACCGTTTTTGAGTTAAATGAAGTTATTGAAAACCCTGTGGCATCTGCCGATGATATTGCCCAGGTAGTCAACAAAAGCCCGAGCCTGGCCGCAATCCTGCTGAAAATCGTAAATTCACCAATATATGCCTTTCCCTCCCGGATAGACACCATCCCGCGAGCCGTAACACTCATAGGTACACGGGAAATATCAGATCTCGCCCTGGGAATCAGCGCTATTTCTATCTTTAAAGACATTCCTGAAGATATGATTGATATGCATCTTTTTTTAAAACACAGTCTCGCCTGCGGAATAATATCAAGAGTTTTATGTGCAAATAAAAATATAACTCAAACAGAACAGTTGTTTGTGTCAGGGCTGCTGCATGATATAGGCAGACTTATACTTTACAAGTATTACCCTGAGCAAATGAAAAAAATATTAATAAGATCCGAGAGTTCAAAAGAACTTCTTCATCAGGAAGAAAAGATCGGCCTTGCTTGCAAACACACAGACATCGGCAGGGATTTATTAAAAAAATGGAAAATTCCTTTTTCCATAGGAAATAATGTGTTCTATCACCACAACCCTTCAGATGCCGATAACCCGACGAATGCGACTATTGTTCATCTGGCGGACATTATTGTCCACAGTCTGGAAATTGGAACCAGCGGGGAAAGGTTAGTCCCTAATTTTGACGACAAAGCTTTTGACAGCCTAGGCCTTTCACCGAGCTGTTTTAATTCTGTGATAGGGTTGGCAATGCACCAGTTTGAGGCTATTGAAAGTTTTTTATAATAGCTGGAACAATATGACCCCCAAAAAAAATATAGAGCCCGAAAAACTTGCAAAGCGTATCGCTTACCTGGAAGAAAACAGGCGTTATGTCCAGAATGCACTTGAGATGGCGCTTTCCATGGGAGACTTTTTAGAACGCATAAACGGTGAAAAAGATGCAAAACAGATTTTAACGGAATCAAAAAAACGAATAAAAAAAATTATACCATTTGAAACATGCTCGCTATATCTTGTTAATGAAAAAGACAACTCGGATTTTATACCCGCTGTATACGATCCTGTTCAGTTTGAGCGCTATGTCAAAGACGAAGTGGAGTTTATGATTGACAAGGGTTTTTTTGCATGGGCGCTTCGAGAAAGAAGAGGGATTACAATTTCATCAAAAGATAAGACAAGGCTATTCGTATTACATGTAATTTTTACTCCTTCCCGTATACGCGGTATGTTCGTCGGATTATTGCCGGCTAAAAAATCTGTTATTGCCGATTATTCCAATGCACTTTTATCCATAATTTTGATGAATACTGCAAATGCCTTAGAAAATACCCGGTTATACAAAATGGTTTTACGCAAAAATATAATCCTTGAAGATAAAGTTAAGAAAAAGACAAAAAAACTTATGCGTGCTGAAAGAAAACTCATGCATGCACAAAAAATGGAAGCAATCGGAACCCTTGCAGGCGGTGTAGCCCATGATCTCAATAATATCCTTGTCGGTCTTGTGAGTTATCCGGACCTGCTGCTCAGGGGACTTGACGAAGACAGCCATCTAAGGGGGCCTATCCTGACAATAAAAGAGTCAGGAAGAAAAGCTGCAACAATAGTCCAGGATTTGCTGACCATGACGAGAAGAGGGGTTGCCGTCACGAAAGCGGTAAATTTAAATAAAATACTTTCCGAATATTTAAAAAGCCCGGAATATAATAAATTAAAATCACTTTATCACGATACTGAAGTTGAAATTTATTTTGAACCTAATCTGCTCAACATATTAGGTTCTTCGGTTCATCTACACAAAACCGTAATGAACCTTGTATCAAATGCAGCCGAAGCTTTGTCCAAAAGGGGAAAAATCATTATAACAACCCAAAACCGTTATATAGACCGGCCGGTAAGAAGTTATGATGATGTTCAGGAGGGCGACTATGTTGTTTTGACTGTTTCAGATAACGGTACAGGTATCTCGCCGGAAGATATAGAAAGAATATTTGAACCCTTTTATACGAAAAAAATTATGGGAAGAAGCGGAACCGGACTGGGGATGGCTGTTGTGTGGGGAACTGTAAAAGACCATAAAGGATATATAAATGTTGAAAGTATCAAAGGAGAAGGAACTACATTCACACTTTATTTTCCTGTAACAAGGCAGGAAATGGAAAAAGACACATCCTCGTTGTCTATTAAGGATTATTTGGGGAATAATGAATCAATTTTAGTCATAGATGACATGGAAGAACAAAGGTATATTGCCAAAGAAATACTTCAAAAACTCGGTTATTCGGTTGAGACAGCAGTTAGTGGTGAAGAAGCAATAGATTTCTTGAAAACAAATTCCGCAGATCTTCTGGTGCTTGATATGATTATGGACCCTGGAATTGACGGACTTGATACATATAAAGAAATTCTTAAACTATGCCCCGGACAAAAGGCGATCATTACAAGTGGATTCTCTGAAACAAACAGGGTAAAAAAGGCCCAGAAGCTTGGAGCGGGTGCCTATGTAAAAAAGCCGTATCTGATTGAAAAAATAGGAATAGCTGTCAAAAAAGAACTGGAGAAAAAGTAAAAGTTCTGTCATTTAAAAAAAACCAATAATTCAAGACCTTACCCCTCTCCCTCTGCTCTTGGTACTCTGACCCCTCTCCCTGTCCTCAAACAAATTACCCCCACCCTTTGCCGGTTAATCAGGAAACTCATCGAGCAGGGATTTTTGCTGAATTAACAGGCAAAAACAACCTCACATTCCTCTTTATGCTCTAATAGATTAAGAATATGGGTCTCTTTTACCAACAACTTCCGGTCACCATCAAAAAGCACTGCAGCCTCTTGACGACAATGAGGTGTCAGCTTCCGAAAGCGCTCAATTCCTTTGAGAAAACGCTTGGAAAAAGTAGCAGATGATTTAATTTCCACCGGTAAAAGTTTGCCATGATCGCGAATAAGCAGATCAACTTCATTACCATGGGTGTCGCGAAAGAAATAAAAATCAGCCCTTCTGCCTTTATTAAACCATCTCTTCATAAGCTCAAGAATAAGCAAATTTTCATAAAGCCCTCCACGCAATGGATCCCGGGCCGCCTGCTCAGCACTTCTTATACCCAGAAGAAAAGATACCAGACCTGTATCGGCAAAATAAATTTTAGGGGACTTCACAACCCGCTTTTTAATGTTTTCATAAAAAGGCGGTAACTCAAAAACAACATAAGTTGCCTTTAACACACTTATCCAACTCTTGATGGTTGTTGCAGATACTCCTATATCATTTGAAAGTGATGTATAGTTAACAACTTGACCAATACGCCCTGCCAGCAGAGTGAGAAATTGTTGAAATCTGCTCAGGTCTTTGAGGTTTATCAAGGCCCTGACATCCCTTTCAACATAGGTTTGCAGATAGCCATTATAGAATCGTTCCGGCTTGAGATTTTTATAGCGCAAAGCCGGGAAAAAACCATTGCTGATCAATTCATATGTTTCCAGTTTATTATTTATCTGCGAAAGTTCGGCAAAATTTAAGGGGAGCAAAGTCAAAAGAGCGGTGCGACCGGCAAGGGATTGACTCACCGCATTATGCAAATCAGGTTGGTGGCTACCGGTGAGGATAAACTTGCCGGGCTGCGGTTCATCATCAACAATGCCCTGCAAATAGGAAAGAAGAATCGGCAGACGCTGGATCTCGTCAAGGATTGCCCCTTCAGTGACCCCTCGCAAAAAACCTCTGGGATCCAGTTCAGCAGCTTGCCGGATATCGGGATCTTCCAGGGACAGATATTTCTTGCCTGGAAAATTTTCACGAACAAGCACGGTCTTCCCTGATTGCCGTGGCCCCAGGACCGTTACAACCGGATACTCTGTACAACATTCATGCAATTCTGGAGAAATTTCCCGCTTAAGCATGACTTAAACATACTTTAGTTTTGTGAAAATCTCAAGTTCAACATTGCAAATTCACAAAATAGATGGTCAATAAAAAATCGTCTACCCAAAATGGATGTACCGAAACAGTTCCAGCAAATAAGCATCGGCATCAATAAGCATTTGTTAATACGCACTTTATTTGGCATAGGATTTGATGATTTTTGTCAAATTAGAGGTCAGTGGTCAGGGTCAGGCTTGACATTTTGACTTTTTCTTAATGCCGTCTTCAATTGCCGCCAACCTACCAGACAAATCTTGCTCAGTGCGCAGACGAGCGCGTAGTCTGCCCGCTGACCGGCTCAAAGCAGATATATCCCGCCGTACATATCTTCCCAGGTCGGTCAGTGAAAGTTTTTCAGCATTCTGAACCAGATAGGCGGCAATGGCCCTGGCTTCAGCGGCAGGTTGATGTTTGCCCTGCGCAACAAACGTTTGCTGATTTATCCGGTAATTTTTGCAGATAACACCTACAAGCTCCTTTACAGTTAAACGAACCTGAGATTTTTCTTCGGCCCTGGCCAGTGCTTTTTCGCTAAACCGGTCGTCCCCTAATATACGCCCTTCAAAATTGCCACTGTGAAACTCTTTTCCGTGCTCCTCCCGGATACCTTTCATACAGAATTCATGAAACAGTTTCCGGGCTTTTTTTTCATTCGTAGCAAATTGCGACAACACCCAATCGGTAGTCAGCCAGGAAATTGGTATCGTTCCCGTATATGCTCGATGACTGCTCCACTGATAATGCTCCGGGGCCTGAGCCAACCCAACCCGTATAGGATTGTTGTGAATGTAACGAACCAATTCCAGAAGATAACTGTCAGCATCAATTAATAGCGCTTTATATCTTCCCTGAAAAAGGTGGCCGATTCGTTTCTTCCGTCTATTGATATACCGTGTGTATCGAAAGCTTATGTTCTGGATAATTTTGGAAAGTGGAACTTCGCCAACCTGAATGACGGCGTGGACGTGATTTGTCATCAGGCAAAAGGCATGGATGCGGTGTCCGAACCTTTCAATGCCCTCCTGAAGCAACAGATAAAGCCGGACCCGATCCGCCTGTGAATAAAAAATATTCTGTCCGTCGTTGCCACGAAGAATGACGTGATATACAGCGCCGGGAAAATGAATGCGAGGTTTGCGTGCCATATATGATTGCCTGGACGCTGAAAAGTCAAAATGTCAAGCCTGACCCCTTTTATGACCCCTTTTATGGCTTAAGCACGGCAGACTTCTCTTTTAATCTTCCCCTGGTCAGGAGCGAGTTGAACAGATTCGGGAACCTATAGACACCATTCAAATGCCGCATGAAGCGCGACAAGTTGCCCAGCGGAGTCTGGGCCAAAATGTGATAATGGTTGCCCCTCAGGCAATAAGCACTGATTCGGACATCCCAGAGTTCTGCTGCTTCCTTGAGTAAGGCAACAAAAACTTCACAATCCTCCTTTCCTTCAAAAACGTTGTCTCCCCTGGTGCCTTGATTCATAATATGATACCAGGCACCAGTGTATTCTATCCGCAATGGTCTACTCATAATTTTTAACCATAACACTGATATGGTTGACGCCGCAACCTGATGAATTTGTTGAAAGTTTTTTTCGTCACCCCCAAAGGCTTTATGGATGACGCCAAGGTTGCCAAAAAGCTAATGATATTAGATAGTTGTTTGAGCTGTTGCCTTGATGAGCGTGGCGTCATCCATAAAGTCTAAATCAAAGTAAGGTCAAAATGAGACTTGACCACTCATTTTGTGAAAATCATTTTTTCTTCTTCCCTTTGACGCACTATTTTATCTGCCCAATTTGCCCCCGTCACATAATGCGTTTTTTATACGGCAGGGAATATCAAAAGGTCAAGCCTTGCCCCTTCCCTGGCCCTTTCTTGACCTTTACACTTCTTCTTTATAACTCCATTTCTTGATTTCTCAATTATCTTCTGCTGCTCGTTTAATTTAAATTCTGTTTTTTTTATCTCTTTTCATTTCTCATATTATAGTCATATGAGGACACCTATAATTAACAACAAGGGTCAAACGTAAACTCCATCTAATACTCTCGAAATTCAATCAGCTTAATTTTTTGTTGGGATTTACATTTTCCGACGTTAGTAACGCATTATCTGCAATAGACCAAAGATTACTTTCAATAACATATAGTGCCGCCAGGCCCGCATCTTCCAGCCTTTTGGCATTAATATGATACACCCTTAGCGACTGTTCCTTTGGCTGTACAGCATTACTAGCCACGCTACCGAAATCGGGGTTCGGAACAGTAAAATATTCGTTATAATTCCAGTCATATGTATCCAACACTTTACAACGCCAACTAGCAAACCGAATCTTAACTAGACCACTCGCTTGCAAATTACCGAAAAGATTCACTTCGCTATGCAGTTGAAAACCTCGTAGTGATGTCATTAAATCTCTTTCTGCATCCGTACCACTACGTTGAATCATAATTAAATCCACCACGGATGGAGCAATGTCACAAAGCGATTGATAATGCATCGGCAAAGGAGAGCCGACCCGCCATTTACTATAACCAATCCCCTGGAACCTAGGAACAACACCAGCCCATTTTTCACTTTTACCTGCACGCGCCTTTTTTTTGGTCAAAAATACGTTCCGATGGTACTGCTGAACCTCGCGTACGCGCTTATTCTTCTTTAAGTACAATGGTGCATCGAACTTAAAAACTGATCCTTTCTTGCGATTCTCCAACCAATGCTTGAGAAAAACTGATGCGAGAGGCTCTGCCCCCTGTATTTTTTTTTGAAATGGACCCAGCAAGGCGGTAATACCAGGCAGCCACCTCCTTCACAGGCAATGGTTTCAAGTAGTCGCTCATAACATCTCCTTATCGTTTTCTTCCGGCCAAAATGGATTGATCAATATATCGGGCAATATCTTTCAACCCGACTTCAGGAACATCAACACTGACCGGCAGCAAATGACTAACGAGAATTTTCACGTCATAAGCGGCGTTTGTAGTGGTGAAAACAAGTTGTTCTGCCGCCCCCCCAGGCCCTGCTCCCAAAAAAGAATACTGTGCTCTCGCACCTAAGTTGGGGAAATATTGTTGATGCTGTTCTGGATTTCGGAAAGTCAATGATTCTTCTATAGCTTTTTCATACCCGACCTTATCCAGCAAACTTCCTACTTCCGAAAATTGGATTTCAACTATATGGTGGTGGTAAGGATCAGTTTTAGAAAAATGATATTCAATTGCATACTTGATTCCTGCAGAATCTTCTGTCCTAGTAAATTTTATCGGGTATTTCTTGCCATAAAGCCCCTGGAATCCTTCTTTATCCAAAGTCCCAGCACCAGTATCAAGGCTCATACCTAAATGTACACAACCGCTTTGCAATATCAGTAAAATGATCCAGATAAACAACCCATCTTGATACAGATTTTTCTTTATCATCTTTCATATCTCACATATTTGGGTAAAAACAGAAGCAAGAGTCCGTAGTTGATTAATTGCTTTAAAGCCCCTTCTTCTTCCTAATCCATCAGAAAGCCGGATCAGAAGCAGGGTCACACAGAAGCTGGGTCAGGCATGACTTTTTGATATTCCTGGCTCGTTGAAGTCAAAATGTCAAGTCTGATCCGATTTACTCAGGACGATTTATGATCTTGGTGCAATACGTCAAAACCTTCAAATGTTTCCCATGGCATAATAACACTCCTTAAAATATCAGTTTAAGATTTAACAAAGGGGCAGAAACCGGATATACCGTTTTGTCAATTTGTCAGGCCTGACCCTAAACATTGCTTACAGTTTCTTGACTGTGTATTTCTTACAGCCTTTGCACAACCACTTCAACCATTGATGATGTTGAGGGCCTACATTTTGACTGTCATATTCTCTATTACACTTCGGGTTAAAAGGGGTAAGAGTAAAATCAAGCTATTAATTTAAGGTTTTTAATTTTACTCTGACCCCTTTTACTTATTTTGTGCAAACCATTTTCTGGCTACCAACGTAAGGCGGGACAGCCTGTAAATTCAACCAGTTAGCAACTCCTCAAATTTTGCTTGATTTTGGAATTGCCATAAAGCCGGAATGGCGGAAAGTGTCCCGCTTTAAGTTGGTAGCCCCATTTTCTCAAGCCTTTGAAAAGGTTTTCCTTTGGGTTATGAAATGGGGGTCAGGAATGGGTTGCCAGGCTTGTCTTTTTTGTATTTCTGGACCGTTGAAGTCTAAATGTCAAGCCTGACCCCTTTCGTGACTGACCCCTTTCTGACCCCCTTCTCACTATGGAAACTCATAACTAACTTCTTTACCAAATTCCCCCCATTTCACGACAAACAAAAGATCGCCTCCGTGATGTTCCCAACGGTCTTTTTCAAAATACCCCTTGTCGGACTCTTTGTAGTCCCATGGCATGGCGGCGGATTCTTTGTAAAAACGGCGGATGTGTCCAAAATGCAGGACCAATTGTTGCGTCGACAGTGTGCGCTTATTATATGCATCAACAAGCCTTTGTAACTTTTCCTGCTGCGCCGGTGGATTGGCAATAACAACAAATTCATTACGGACGCTATAGCTATTGCCATTATAGTCTTTTGCTGTTTGCACAAATGCTAAGTCGGGCAATGGATGAAAACTAGTCTTGCTGCTGTTTTGTTTATTGGTGCAGCCGACACCCGACAGCAGCAAGAGAGCAAGAATTACTCTGATAATTTTTGTAAACTGCTTTATGCTGGAATGCAAAGACAACTCACACATTTAACGCAAGCTCCCGGAAAACGGCTTCTCCAACTCAATAACCGTTATAAACGGTTTATACGCGAAACGATCCAAATGTTGCAGGATAAACCAGGCACGAAACCCGGCCAGGTTCCCATACTTTTTGCTATAGTCCACATCTGGTTCGTCTAGGCCGAAATGGTCATAAAGGGTAATTTTATATTTGCCCTTATAATTGACACCATCAAAGTGATATTCCAGCACCTCGACAGTCCAGGCCCAGATGTCGTTGGTGGCAATTGTCATACCCCTGAGAATATCACGTTTGGTATTAAAATAAATTCGTTGGGTCATGACCACATCAAACGCAGGCCGTACTTTGCTTATATCCCCTCGATATTTAGCAATTACCGTCTTGAGTTTGCCATTGAGTTCATTCACAAAACCTAGAGTACGTTGGTGGCTGTCAGCGGCACGCACAAGTGTGGGAGCCGAGTAGGTACCACCGGAATTTTCCTCAAATTTGGCAATCATGCGTAGAATATTCTTTTCCAGTTCGCCCATGGCAAACAATTCGGTCACCATGTGCCGAAAACTCCTGAACAAGACCTTTGACGGTATACTATCCAGATCCGATATCATATCGTCCACCTGAAAGTTCCAGCGGATATTTTTGATTTGTTCATTAGTGTAGTCGCCGTACTTCATATCGTTGGCGGTTGTGCCATCAGCTTTTTTTCCCGGATTACGTTGGGATTTTGCCACCAACACGGGCCGCTGATGCAGCTTGATTGTTTTTACAGCTACTTTCGCAATGGCGTTTAATTGCTGCATGGTCTTACTGGACGGTTCAATGATGCCGCTCGCCTTTACGGCTTTGGCCGTTTGGAATGCTTTGATTGCTTTCAGGGTGGCGGGATCGGAACTCCCGTTAATCTTGCCGGGCTCCCAACTTTTTTGGTCCTGGTTAATGGCGGCAATTGTTAATAGGGTTTTAATCGTTTTAACGTCGCCGAACCTGTTGGGACAACGCGGGTCGTTGCCTACGGCATAAGCTATGGTTTCCATTATAGTTACCCTCGCTTTTCTACGAATAATTGGCCTAATATTTCGAATTTTTGGCACTGGTTCAGTTTAATTGCACAAAAACAGAATCATGCTTGACTATTGTGCATTTAGGCCAGCCTTCCCCCAATTAGCCGTTCAGCCGATGAGCTATTAAGCTGATAAGCAAAAACAAAAAACGTCAATCCTCTTTGGCTCATCAGCTATTTTATGTCGTACACAAACCCCTCATCCCCAACCGTCACCTTCACCTCTCCAATCTGCTCACCCTCTGCCATTCTGCTCAACAACTCCCTGCTCAATTCCGGCAGCAAAGTATGTGACAGGATATGATCGATATTTCTTGCCCCGCTGTCGACCTCGGTGCAGCGGCCGGCGATTGCCTCGACCACGTCATCACCATAGGTGAAAGTTGTATTGCGATTTTCCTGCATGCGTTTGGCAACGGCATTCAGTTTCAGTCTGGTAATAAAGCGCATATTTTCATCCGTAATCGGGTAATAGGGGATTACTTTCAAACGACCGAGAAAGGCCGGCTTGAAGTGATCCTGCAACTCCGGGCGTAGAGTTTCGGCCAGCGCCTCCGGTTCCGGTTTAGTCTCCTCATCGGCGCAGACCTTCATAATGGTGTCAGTGCCCAGGTTTGAGGTGAGAATGATCAGGGTGTTTTTAAAATCAATGCGCCGCCCTTCACCGTCTTCCAGCATGCCCTTGTCAAAGACCTGGTAAAAAAGCTCCATCACGTCGTTGTGGGCCTTTTCCACCTCGTCCAGCAGGACAACGCTGTATGGCCTGCGCCGCACTGCCTCGGTTAGCACACCGCCCTCGCCATAGCCCACATAGCCTGGGGGCGAACCCTTCAGGCTGGAAACGGTATGTGCCTCCTGATACTCGCTCATATTAATGGTGATGACATTCTCATCTCCGCCATAGAGAAGATCGGCAAGCACTAGGGCGGTTTCGGTTTTACCTACACCGCTCGGCCCGACAAGCATGAACACCCCGGTGGGTTTGGAAGGATCTTCAATACCGGCATGGGCGGTCTGGATGGTCTGGGCCATGGCACGTAAACCATGATCCTGGCCGATGACCCGTTCGCCCAGAAGTTTATCAAGATTCATCACCGTGGTAATTTCATCGGTAAGCATCCTGCCTGTGGGGATACCGGTCCAGCCGGAAATAACCTCGGAGATGATATTGGAATCAACCGATATCTGGACAAGGGGCTCATCTCCCTGTACCTCGGCGAGTTCTGCTTCAAATTTTTGCAACTCTTCGCGCTTTTCAGCCAAATCCGGCGAAGCCGGCTCTTCTTCGTGCAACTCCAGGATCTCCTTTCTTGCAGAAACGATCTTGTTTGCAACCTCCATTTCAGCCTTCCATTTCGCTTCAAGGCCATCAAGGCTCTTTTGGGTTTCTTCCCTCTTGGAAGCCAACTCCTCAAGACGTTCGCTATGATCCTGACCCATCAGGACCTCTCTTTCAAGAATAGTTGATTCACGTTCAATCTGGCCGATACGTCGTGTCGCCTCTTCAACAGCCGAAGGACTCGTGGTCAACCCTATGGCCACCCTGGCGCAAGCCGTATCAAGCACGCTGACTGATTTATCCGGCAACTGTCTTCCGGTAATATAGCGATGGGAAAGATGAACAGAGTCAGCCAGGGCCGCATCGGTTATCATCACTTTGTGATGATTTTCGATAAACGGAGCAATGGCCCGCATCATGACCATGGCCTTTTCTTCATCCGGCTCTTCTATTTTAACGACCTGGAAACGGCGGGCCAGGGCCGCATCCTTTTCAAAATATTTTTTATACTCGGCCCAGGTTGTGGCGGCAATGGTACGAAGTTCTCCCCTGGCAAGGGCAGGTTTGAGCAGATTTGCCGCATCTCCGGCCCCGGCGGAACCACCGGCCCCGATTAAGGTGTGGGCCTCATCAATAAAAAGGATGATCGGCACAGGAGAAGCCTTGACCTCATTGATGACCTGCTTGAGCCGCTCTTCAAACTCGCCTTTAATACCGGCACCTGCCTGGAGAAGGGCCAAATCCAGGGTGTGGATGGCCACTCCTTGCAATGGCGGAGGTATGTCGCCTTCCGCAATTCTCAAGGCAAAACCTTCAACCACCGCAGTCTTGCCCACCCCGGCCTCCCCGGTCAGAATCGGGTTATTCTGACGGCGGCGGATCAGGATATCCACCATCTGACGAATCTCAAAATCACGGCCAAGCACCGGGTCTATCTCACCTTTTTTTGCCTTGTCGGTGAGATTAACCGTATATTGAGCAAGGGCCTGCCCCTTTCCGCCGGCAACCGGCGCAGCAGCGCCCCTGCCTGCCGCAGGAGCTGCCGCCGTGGCAGCCTCTTCACTTTCCTCAACCGAACCTGCAGTCAGATCAGCAAAGGATTCCGTCAAAGTCTCAACCGAGATTTTCTTGAACAGGGATGAACTCTCATAGAGCCCCCTTGCCATCTCGGCACTGGAAAGCAGTGAAATAATGATATGACCGCTGCGAATGGCACTTACCTGAAAATCAACCGAGGCAACAAGCCATGCATCTTTTATCATTTGCGGAATCCGCGGCGAAAGGGCCGGGGTACGGGAATTACCAGTCTTGAACTCCTCGATGGTCCTGGTCAGATCACCGATCAGATGCGACTCGTTTATCTCAAAATATCTGAGAATTTTCTGAAAATCGGTATCATTGATATCAAGGAGTTTGATGAAAAAATGCTCCAGCTCCACGTCATAATGGGTATGCGACAGACAGAGACCGGCAGCGGATTCAAGGCTTTTGCGGCAAGCCGAGTTCAATTTTCCGATCAACGACTTCAGATTTGATATTGCCATGTAAATAACTCCGTTTATTAGCTGTTGAGCTGTTAAGCTGTTAAGCTGTTGAGCAAAATCAAACTCAATAGCGCATTATTTCCTCATCGATTTTATTAGAGAATTAAGCATTTTGGTTATTTCCTCAGCAAGGGATTTAAGTTTCAGCAGTTTATATTCAGCCAGCCAGTTGAGACGATTAATTATTATGAGCAGTGTAACGGTCTCAAATAATGAGCCTCTAGCAATAAAGAGGTATTGAATAAACTCTTTTGTTGTTTGCCTCCCCTTGCCTTCCGCGATATTCATTGCCACACTTGTGCCGGCAGCCTCTAACTGTTCAATAAGACGAAAATTTTTCCTGGGAGTCTCAATTTCATCAATAATTTTAATAACATTCTCAGCAAAAATGACTGCCTTCTGCCATACTTTCAATTCTTCAAAATTAAAAACAGCACCTTTACCATCATTCATTCAAGCCTTTTCCCGCAATATGTTTTTCGCACTTGCTTA
>JAYEGR010000055.1:0-3914 GCA_034659175.1 Thermodesulfobacteriota bacterium
AAGGGATTGGGAAGTTATTTATTTCCACATCCCTTAAAGTCGGTCAGGAATGTCTTACTTTTTTCATGCCTAGCGGGGCATGGAAACAGTGAAGGCGCAACTCGATAATGGAAATCCATCGAGCCGCGCCTTTTTTTATTTGGCTGCCGACTTAAAGCAGGATACATTCCGGCTCTACGGCAATTCCAAAATCAAGCCGAATATTTACTTACGTTGGTAGCAGCAATTCCCAGTGGGGTAGTAACCACTTGATATTATTGGCTTTTTGGAAATGAATCTCGCAGACTTTATTTTACTAATATCAATATTTTCAATATGTTAGCTCAATTTAGTTCGGGAATTGCTGCGTTGGTAGCCCGGACAGATAAAAAACCCGGGAGATGCATATGATCGAGAAAATGATGAAAAATCTTGTGTGGCTGGGGCATTCCTCATTCTGCCTGAAGGCGGGCGGTAAAATAATCTATTTTGATCCATACCGGCTTTCAGGCAAACCAGCGACGGCTGACATCATACTTGTCAGTCATGATCATTTTGACCATTGTTCTCCGGAAGACATCGGGAAAATCCGGACCAATGACACGATTATTGTCACGGAACCCCAAGCCGGGGGCAAACTCTCCGGTAATATAATAACACTGCAACCGGGTGAAAATTGTAAAGCACATGGAATTCCGGTCGAGGCGGTTCCATCATACAACACGAATAAAAAATTTCATCCTGAAGAGAACAAATGGCTGGGTTTTGTCATCACAGTTGATGGTGTGCGGATATATCACGCAGGAGATACGGACTACATACCCGCTATGAAATCCATCAAGGCGGACATAGCCCTTCTGCCTGTATCCGGAACATATGTCATGACTGCTGAAGAGGCTGTTTGTGCCGCTCTTGACATCAATCCGCAAGTGGCAGTGCCGATGCATTACGGAACACACGCAGGGACTGAGGACGATGCAAGACGATTTGCAGAAGCCCTTGCAGGAAAGATCCGGGTAAAGGTATTCCCGGCCCCGTGAATAATGTCGCTGTTGATTCTAAGGATTCGCTAAAAAATAAACTCTCAGATTGAAAATTGTAAGAATCTAATGGACTGAAAATGCGTTATTTTCCAATAAATCTGGATATTTTTGGACGTCTGTGCGTCGTGGTCGGCGGCGGAAATGTTGCCGAAAGAAAAGTCAGGAGTCTTCTGGCATGCAGCGGAAAAGTCAGGGTAATAAGTCCTGATCTGACAGATGGGCTTACGGCGATAAAAGATGCCGGAGAATTCGTATGGGAAGACCGTGCCTATCAGGAAGGCGACCTTGAGGATGCGTTTTTAGTCATTGCCGCAACAGATGACCCTGATGTGCAGGACAGGGTATTTCGCGAGACGGAAAAGGGAAACACTCTTCTGAACGTGGCTGATGTGCCGGACAGGTGCAATTTTATCCTGCCTGCTGTTGTGCAACGAGGCGATCTTTCTATTTCCGTTTCAACGAGCGGCAAGAGCCCGGCGCTTGCCAAAAGGCTTAGGGAGGAATTCGAAAGTAGAATCGGGCCTGAATACGAAACTCTTCTTAATCTTATGGGAGAAGTACGGCAGGCTGTTTTGGCCGAGGGCCGTCCCCATGAGGAAAATAAAATCCTGTTTAACAGGCTCTTGCATCATGAAATGGCGGAGTGGATCAGGGACGGCCAATGGGACCGTATTGAAAATCACATCCAGGATATCCTTGGCTGCGAGATTCAGCTCGACTGCCTGAATAAATAAATTAGGGAGTACAAGAAAATGCCCCTTTTTTTTACACTTATCCTTGCTGCTTATATCTGTGCTACGGTTGGATATATAGTTCATTTCGTGAATCGTGATAAAAAGTTCCGGACCATTGCCAGGGGCATAATGATTACCACGGGAATTTTTCACACTCTCTATCTCGTCGGCCGTTATTTCCAGGCCGGCCATACACCTCTGACCAGCCACCATGAAGCGATTTCCTTTTTTGCATGGTCCCTCACCTGGGCTTTTATTACCTTTCGATGGCGTTACCGGATTAAAAATTTCGGTGCATTTGCAAGCCCGATAGTAACGGCTCTTATGTTTATTGCCGTCTTTTCTTCACACGAAATTTTCGAACTGCCCCCCGCCCTTCAAAGCCTGTGGCTTCCCGTGCACGCATCAATCGCTCTCGCGGCCAACGGGTTTCTTGCGCTTACCTTCAGCGGAGGTATCATGTATCTAATCCAGGAAAGGGAACTCAAAAAAAAACGATTCGGCTTTTTTTATACTCGACTCCCTTCTCTTGAGGCCTTAGACACCCTTAACTACCACTGCCTTACCATCGGCTTTTCCTTACTCACACTTGGCATCATCACGGGCTCCTTCTGGGCAAAGCAGGCATGGGGAACATACTGGCATTGGGATCCCAAGGAAACGTGGTCGCTTATCACGTGGTTTTTTTACGCGGCCCTGATCCACCAGCGCTTTGCAGTGGGCTGGAGGGGAAGACGGGCTGCAATCATGTCCATTATCGGATTTTCGGCCGTACTCTTCACCATGTGGGGAGTCACTTTTCTGCTGGGAGGAATACATTCCTATGTCGGCTGAACGTATAATGGTTCTTGGTGTCAACCACAAGACCACACCCGTTGAAATTCGAGAAAAGCTTGTCTTGTCAGACCTACGGGAACCGCTTCAAAAACTGTTTTCCATTCCAGGGGTTCAAGAGTGCTGTTTTCTCTCAACATGCAACCGGGTAGAAGTCTTTTTCGTGGGCAATCCGGCAGACTCCACCAAGGACGAAATTCGAAATATGCTCTTTGCGAACAGTGGTGTCACGGATAAGGAGACAAAACGATACACCTTTTTATTCCAGGAAACCGAGGCAATCACCCACCTGTTCAGAGTAGCGGCAAGCCTTGATTCCATGATCGTGGGCGAGGCCCAGATACTGGGGCAGCTTAAACAGGCATTCCGCAATGCTATGGAACAGAACTGCACCGGGATAATCCTGAACCGTTTTATCCAGAAATCTTTTTCCGTTGCAAAACGCATCCGCACGGAAACAAAGATTGGAAGCAGTGCGGTTTCAATAAGTTATGCTGCCGTAGAACTGGCAAAAAAGATTTTTGGAAATCTAAAGAATAAAAAAGTGCTCCTGGTCGGGGCGGGTGAAATGGCCGAACTTGCGGCAGAACACCTTGTTACACATGGGATTGGCGAAGTTATTGTAGCCAACCGCACCTTTGAACGGGCCGTGAAGCTTGCCCGCCGCTTTAACGGCTCCGCAGTGGCGCTCAGCGAACTGGTAACTCAGCTTGAGATCGCCGACATTGTCATCAGTTCCACAGGCGCTACTGACCTTGTACTGCGCAAACAAGACGTAAAACCGATCATGCGGCAGAGAAAACACCGTCCGCTTTTTCTGATCGATATCGCGGTCCCGCGGGATCTGGACCCGAAAATTAACGATTTTGATAATGTTTACCTCTTTGACATTGATGATTTACAAAATGTGATTGAGGTCAACAAATCTGAAAGGCTGAAAGAGGCTGATAAAGCCGAACGAATCGTTACAGAAGAGACATTGAAATTTACGCATTGGCTCGAAAATTTTGAAGTCACTCCCACCATTGTGGCAATCAGAGAAAAGGCTGACGCCATAAGAACCGCGGAACTTGCAAAGACCCTGTCGCAACTTAAGGATTTATCTCCCAAGGAAATAAAGTCCATTGAAATTCTGACTACCTCCCTGATCAACAAGCTTCTCCATGACCCACTTAACTTCCTGAAATCAAACAGCGCCCCGGATGAGAAAGAGATGAAACTGGATCTGACCAGGAAAATTTTCGGTCTTGATGCCGAGGCCCGGCGGCCCTCCATCCTCACCCTGACCAAGCCCGACCGGAAATAAAACCTGAACCGGCATTGC
>JAYEGR010000056.1:0-14653 GCA_034659175.1 Thermodesulfobacteriota bacterium
AACCCAAATTTTTAAAAATTGCTTTGTCCAGTAAATCCGTGTCACCTCGCTTTCAGCTTATGTCAGCGGGGTGCGCCAAAAAATTTCTTGTTTTTTTTGACAGGGTTTCAGGAGTAAGGTACTAAGTAATCGTTCACAGTCGCGTTTCAATATGGGCATTCCCTCTTAATTTACTCATCCATTGCATATATCGCTCATTGATTGCTGCATAGCGGGCCATATCTTGAATTTCCATCCTGACAGACTCATAAGGGGCAATTGTCTGCTTAACCCCTTCCTTTTTTGACAGTAATTTGAAAATGTGGTATCCGGTTAAGGTCTCAACCACCTCACTAATTCCTCCCGGTTCCATTCCTGCGATCACCTCCCACATACGTTGGTCCATTTCCTTGCCGGTTACAATCCCTGCATCGCCTCCGACCCTGGCCGAAGGGAGACCGGAATACTCTTTTGCCAGTGTAGTAAAACTCTCATCTTTGAGGAATGCCATCACTCTGATTTTATCCGCCTGTTTTTTTGCTGAAAGTTTACTCTTCTTTACCGAACCATCCCACATCACACCAATATGTAGGATATGAAAACCTTCAGCCATTTCTCCAATAACGTATTTACGCCAATAGTATTCTTTGATTTTCGGTTCAGTAATTACGACTTTGGAATGGACCTCCAACTCAAAAAGTTTGGTCTGTAGAAGTCGTTCGGCAATTAAGTCCTTATACGATTTCATGGTCTGCCCTGCCTGGTCAAGTTGTTCCTTAAATCCGGCATAATCCATATTGTCGCGCTTTAGCATGTAATCAAACGCCTTTGTCAACTCCGCATTGCTTACCGTTATGCCCAATGAAACCGCTTTTTGATGTATGACCCGCTTATCAATGAGATGATCCAGGACATCGAGCTGAACCTTTTCCAATGCCTGGCCCAATGAACCACCTTTTTTGCCTCTACTTAATTGTTGATAGATCTCTTCCCCCTCCCACAGAAATTCGGACATAGTTATTATATCATCATTAATTACTGCAACAATGCGATCTATTACTTCCCCGTCCACATTCATTGGATAAGAAAAAAAATAAACACAAATAACAATGATGCACAAACCGGCGTTTAATAGCGATCCGGGTACTTTTTGCAAATTATCGCTCATATCAGATATTCCCTTAAATTGTCATACGACAGAGCTATCTTAATCCGGCATGATTAACAACATGTTAAGATTTCTTTAAATTTTGATTAAATTTGGAAGAGCAAGTGTGAGGATCATTATGAGCCTTCCCCCTTACAATTAAAACCAAATTTTAACTTTCTCCTAACCCTAATTTAAAATTCCTTTTCCATAAATATTAGTATGACCGGACGAGATAAAATGGAAATACCTGAGACACAGTCTCCAAAAACTATCAATATTAATGATACATACTGAAAATTAATCATCAAAGGAGAAGACAAATGAAAAAAAGAATTTTTTTAAAAGCATCATTAACGATTTTTTTAGGCGCTGCTTCCCTGCTGGCCGTGCAGACCACCCAGGCAGTCGGAGCCCGCAACCCGGTTAATTTCCAGGGCTCGGCAAAATATGTTTTTTACTTTATTGGTGATGGGATGAGCACCCCGCAGATCCACGCCGCGGAAGCATATCTGGCCTCCCTGGAAAATGATGACGCCGAACCAGGCGCGCCAAAATCAAAAAAACTGGCCATGAGCGCTCTGCCGGTTTACGGCATGTGCACCACCTATGCCAATGATCGATTCATTACCGGTTCGGCTGCCGCCGGAACCGCTATGGCCTGTGGCATGAAGACCAATATTGGTGTCATTTCCATGGCCCCTGATGGAGTAACTCCCTACAACACCCTTGCTGAAGCAGCCAAGGAAAGGGGAATGAAGGTGGGTATTGTCTCCAGCGTATCCATAGATCACGCAACCCCGGCTGTTTTTTACGCCCATCAGCCCAGCCGCGGCATGTATCACGAGATCGGCCACGATCTCGCTGCCAGCGGCTTTGACTATTTCGGCGGCGGAGGCTTCAAAAAGGTTGACGGCCCTCTGGGCAATGTTCTTGATGCCGTGACTGCAAACGACTACCGGATTGTTACCGATAAAGACGAATTTCTGGCCCTTGATCCTGAGACCAACGATAAGGTTGTCGCCTATAATCATACACTGGCCGGAGGACAGGCCCTTTATTACGAAGTCGACCGGCCTGAAGACCATATCTCTCTTGCCGAGTTTACAAAAAAGGGTATTGAGCTTCTCGATAATCCGCGTGGTTTCTTCATGATGGTGGAAGGAGGCAAGATTGACTGGGCCTGCCATGCCAATGACGCCAGGGCCGCCATTGAAGACACGCTGGCCTTTGACGAAGCTGTTCAGGAAGCCCTGGACTTTTATAATCAGCATCCCGGACAGACGTTGATCGTGGTTACCGGCGATCATGAATGTGGTGGTCTTACCCTGGGTTTTGCCGGGACAAAATATTCCACCGCGTATGAGAATATCGAACTCCAGACCCTTTCTTACGAGTCTTTTAATAATACGTTTTTTACCGCCTACAAAAATAAATCCTCATGGCGCGACGATGACTCGGATGATATGGACGATACTCTGAAGGACAAAATCGAGTTAAGCTTTGGCCTGGTTTATGATGAGTTGAGCGACTACCAGAAATCCCAGATGGAAAGGGCCTTTGATAAGAGCATGGCAGAGCATACCGGAAGCGCCGGCAGCCGTAGCGAAGAGGAATATCTGCTCTACGGCGGATATGAGGCTCTGACCGTAACCCTGACACATCTTGTCAACAACAATGCAGGTCTAAGCTGGACCTCCTATTGCCATACCGGCCTGCCTGTGCCGGTGATGGCAAAAGGAAAAGGATGCGCAGAATTCCAGGGGTTTTATGATAATACCGATCTGGCCAAAAAAATTGCCCGCAGCATGAGAGTCCGCCTCAACAACTAACCTCCCACTCTCCATTCCCTGGGGCCGGCTGGTCCACCCAGCCTGCCCTTTTGCCCTGTAAGCGTTTCACAGCTGCAACACCTGTGAAACGCTTACCTTTCTTTTACAGCACTCTGAACCCATGTCAAAATTTCCCTTACCCTGGTATAAACACCCTGATTATCTTTTTACTCTTGTTGTTTCTCTCTTTTCCATAGTTCTTATCTTCCGGCCCACCGGCTTTGAAGACCGAATTCAGGCGGATTCATATTATGCCAAAGCGAAAATCTTTAAACTGGATAATTCGGAACTCAGGCAGAACCTTCTTGTCAAGACAGGCAGCCAGGAATTAACCGTTGAGATCCTGTCCGGTGCCTTCCAAGGACAGACTGCCCGGTGCCGGAACACGTTAATGGGGAAAATGGAGATTGATGAGGTTTATGGCGAGGGTGAAAATATTCTGGTGGAATTTTCCACCAGGGAGGGCAAAATCAGCCGGGCTTATGCCAGGGGCCGTTACCGCATTGGGGTCGAACTGCTGCTCACAGTGCTTTTTGGCCTGCTTCTTATTACGGTAGGCGGCATTACCGGTGCCAAGGCCCTTTTATCGTTTTTTTTCTCAGGGTTGATGCTCTGGAAGGTTCTGATTCCCTGCTTTCTCAAAGGATATGATCCTATTCTGGTTGCACTGGTGGTTGTCGCCCTGCTGACATCGTCCATCAGTTTCATGGTGGGCGGCGTCTCCGGAAAAGGACTTGTCACCTTTCTGGGCGCGTTTTTAGGTCTGGTTCTCACCTGCATTCTGGCCCAGATTTTTACCCGCAAGTTTCATATACATGGCGCTGTGCGGCCCTTTGCCGAAACACTTCTTTATTCAGGGTATTACCATCTTGATCTGACAAGGATCTTTATCGCCGGCATCTTTACGGCTTCGTCCGGCGCGGTGATGGACCTGGCCATGGATATTGCCGCCTCCATGCATGAAATGAAGGTCCAAAAGCCGAATATTTCCACTATGGCGCATTTTCGTTCCGGCATGCAGGTGGGCCGGGCTGTCATCGGCACGATGACCACGACCCTGCTGCTGGCCTATTCCGGCAGTTACATTGCCATGTTGATGATGTTCATGGGCCAGGGCGTACCCCTGATCAACATTGCTAACATGAATTATGTGGCCGCAGAAGTGCTCAACACCCTTGTGGGCAGTTTCGGACTGGTTACTGTGGCCCCTTTCACTGCCCTGGCCGGGGCAATCATTTATGGCCGAATTTCTCCCCAGGATTCATAAATGAACCACCCCGCTGCAAGCAAACGGGGTATCAACAGCAACTTTTGTGCGTTTGCCCTGGAAATTTAAGATACCCGATCTCCAGCCTAACCCGGATAAACTGGAATTTTTTAAAGGTCCTGGACTATTTTCAGTACCCCAGATGGGTATAAACTCCAGTGTGAGCCAGACTGATCGCGTGCAGATTGGGTATGAACGATTACGAGACTTGAGAGGCATGCATTCCCAGGCAGAGCCTTGGAACGAGGGCTGAAAAAAGAGGCAGTACACAGGTTGTGTCGCTGAATAGTTACAAAAAATGTTTTATAAATTGCAATGAACAAAGGGGTGGCTGTCAGATTCAGAGTACAAAAGCCCAAGCGGAATCGTTTCAAAAACGCTCAGTTCAAATATTTCACTTACAGAACGGCCTTGCCAGGTATGGTACACAGGGATATCCATTAAACCGGCAAGAGTCGGCGCAGTGTCGATAATATTTACCTTGTCTGTAATTACGTGTTTTTGTCTCACTCCAGGACCAACCGCAATCCATGGGATAGTCATTACCTCCGGAGTATTTTCCAAATGATGATTGTTGATGCCGCCATGATCACTGTGCAGGATGATATTGTAACAATCAGACAGATTCGCTCTTTCCAGCTCATTTAAGATAATGCCAAGCGCTGTATCCGCCGTCTCGATTGCATCAAGGTACTCCATTGACATAAACCCCGACCTGTGTCCGGCGATATCGGTTCCTTCAAAATAAACAAAACAAAAGTCTGGGCAACAGGAATTCAGATAAGCGGCGGCAGCCTGTGCAACCTCAAGGTCGAGATTTTCCGCTGAGCCGCTGTTAATGAAGTATGAGTGGTCGAGAGAACCTGGCTCTGAAAGATTTTTAAAGTGCTCCCAGGAGTAAAAGGCTGCGGTCTTTTTGCCGTAATCTTTTGCCACATCTATGATGCTTCTTGCTGTGGACGACGGTTGAGGGAAACAGGTATTGGTAAGCACGTTATGTTCCAGGGGCGGCATAGACGTAAAAATACTAAAATGTGCAGGCAGGGTAATAGAGGGACTCACTGTACGGGCGTTCAAGGTGTGAGAGCCGTTTTCGATCATATAATCAATAGTTGGCGTTTTTGCCTGCTCCAACCCGTCGGGGCGGCATCCGTCAATAATCACCAGAATAGTTTTATTCATTTTCTTCCCTCTTTAGTAAAATGGTTTTTGCAATGTCTCCTTTTTTTATACTTAACCTAATAATCACTAATCAATATTTGATTTTTGTGAGTCAAAGGTTAATTTTTTGTAAAATATTGATGATTTCCTTTTATTATTTGAGATAATTTTTTTCTCCCTCCTGGTTAACCGCAAAAAAACGATTTCCTATCATTTTATTTTACAAAATCACAACAATCCCTTCACACGAATCTCACATTCAGTATCTATAATCTGCATAGTGTATGAACGTTGGCAATTCCAGGCCATAACATATACTGTGCTTGATTTGATCACGAATCATAAAATAAGATTTTGTAAACTTTTTCACACTGCCGGTGTAGCCGTTTCATGATGCCGACAGGTGAACAAAAAACAATTTATGTTAACTAAATGAACTACCAAGCAGCAAGCTACGGTGTATCAAAGCCATATTCGGTACTTTTACTCGCGGCAAGCCGCTGAGTACTGAACCCGAAGATGGATTAAATATTAAGACAAGCAAAAGAGGACAAAGGAGTTATGAAATATCATATAGTAAAAGATGACGATTTTTTTATTGTAAAAATCTCAGGTCAACCCAAAAAGAATGAGGCGCTTCAGGTCAAAAGTATGCTTTCCTCTTATTTCAAGGAAAAAGGTATAAGAGTAATTATGGATCTTAAGGAGTTAGAGAAGTTTGAACCAATCACCCTCCTGGGGGTTTTAAACGGTATGAGAAAGGAGATTGACCTTTTAGGAGGATGCTTGAAGTTATGTTCCTTAAAGCTGGAGATACTTAACTATTTTAAGGAAAATCGGATGGATCAGTTTTTTATGATCTATGAGGATGAAAAAAGCGCAAAAAAGAGTGAATGGAGGAATTATGGTAAAAGACGACCGGATAATAGAATTGCAGCCCGACATTTTCCGGCTTAAGGGAGAGGATACCAGCAGCCACTGTTACCTGATCAGGGGTGACTACAAAAATGTCCTGATTGATTCAGGAGTGGATAAAAATTTCTCAAAATTACAAAAATCCTTACTTACGCTGGGACTCAAGATCAGGGATATTGATATAGTAATCAATACCCACGAGCACTTTGACCATATTGGGGCCAATCGTTATTTCCAGGATTATTCCCTGATTGCCACCCATCGCTTTGCTGCTACCAAGATTACCGTAGAAGATAGATACGTTACCATGTATAAATCAGGCGATCTCAATGAACCATCTCTTAAAGTTCATCTCTGGCTGGAAAGTAAGAGTCGATTCGACCTGGGCAACTACAATCTCAATATTATACATACCCCGGGACATACCTCGGGATCGATATGTATCTATGAACCCGTCCGGAAAATCCTCTTTACCGGGGATACCGTCTTTGCAGGGGGAACACTTTCTTATATTGGTGAATCAGGAAGTGTAGGCGATTATATCGATTCCATCAGCCACCTTGCGACCAGAAAAATAAACGAACTCTATCCCGGACACGGAAAGGTCTCAAAGAGTCCGGAAGAGGATATGCAAAAAGCGATCCTGAATGCCAGGGCCCTTTTAAGGGATGAGGAGGAAGTAGATATTACCGATTTCCGGGAAGTCCCTTAGAAAATATTTTCGTGAATGTTGTTATCGGGCATCCAGTAGTCATTTTTCACTGGATGCCCGTTAAAAGCATACGGGAATGACATTTTCTGAAAACAGTTTGAGCTTACAATAATTCTGTAACACTGATGTGGTTCAAGAATAAAATTTAAAATCAACAATCGAAAAGGGAGGGTAAGCTG
Source organism: Thermodesulfobacteriota bacterium (assembly GCA_034659175.1). GTDB lineage: Bacteria > Desulfobacterota > Desulfobulbia > Desulfobulbales > DAOVYS01 > DAOVYS01. The sequence goes on from JAYEGR010000056.1 coordinate 7,193, forward strand.
TGGACAAAATAGTGATTGTAACCAACCGGTCAGAGCCTGATTATTATTTACTTGCATCGATCGACACACTGTTTCCTGATTGTGAAATTCAGATTGTTTTCAAGGAAGTTGAGACTTTTGAGGAACGTCCGGCAGGTAGGCGGCCAGGCATATATTCCGAATGTGTCCACACAGGAGACCATGAGGATTGAGGTGAAGGACAATAACACGATAAGACACAAAGTAGAGCCCTTGTGGAACATAAGGGTAAGGTCTTGAAAAATCGCTTTTTCCTGTATTGATAAATTTTATATTTCAAGACATTACCCTTAACTTTTTTGGATACCTTCGCTCGGACACAATTTATGCAGGGCATCCATGTAACTTTTTTCATAAACCATCTAAGGCGGGTGATACCCGCAACCCAAATTTTTAAAAATTGCTTTGTCCAGTAAATCCGTGTCACCTCGCTTTCAGCTTATGTCAGCGGGGTGCGCCAAAAAATTTCTTGTTTTTTTTGACAGGGTTTCAGGAGTAAGGTACTAATGGACTTTGCACCCCCTTACCTCCACGATTAAGCACGTGGGTATAGATCATGGTTGTAGATACGTCCGCATGTCCCAGAAGTTCTTGAACAGTACGAATGTCATATCCATTTTCCAGAAGATGCGTGGCAAAGCTGTGGCGAAGGCAGCGGCAGTTCACTCTTTTTGCGATATCGGACTGCGACGCAGCTTTTTTTACTGCTTTTTGAAGTCCGTTTTCATGAATATGATGGCGGCGCGTTTTGCCGGTCCGAGGATCAACCGAAAGTCTGCCGCTGGGAAATACGTATTGCCGGCCCCACTCCTTGCCGCCATTAGGATATTTTCCTGCAAGCGCCCCGGGCAAATAGACCTCACCGAAGCCCTGTTCAAGATCCTCCCTGTGTAAACCGCGCACCTCATCAAGATGAGTCTTAAGGGCATCTGCCAAACGTTCCGGCAAGGGCACGACACGATCCTTTTTACCTTTCCCGTTTCTAACCACGATTTGTTGGTACTCGAAATCGATATCCTGCACTCGCAGCCTCACGCAATCCATCAACCGCATACCGGTTCCATACAGCAAAGATGCCATTAATTTTTGCTTTCCTCCCATATGGTGGAGGAGCCTTGCGACCTCACCCCGAGTCAATACAACAGGCAATCTTTTCGGGCGTTTCGCACGTACGAAGTCCCCCAGATCCCCAAGCGGTTTCTTTAAAACCTGACCATAAAAGAAAACCAGTGCATTCAGGGCTTGATTCTGCGTGCTTACGGAAACATTCCGACGTACGGCAAGATGCTGCAAAAAAGACACAACTTCATCGCTCCCTATCTCACGTGGATTCTGATTGTTGCAAAAGTCGATGAAACGGGCCATCCAGGATTCATAAATTTGCTCGGTCTTTATGGAATAACCTCGTCTGCGAATTTCGATCAGCAGTTGTTTTAATAAATCCTTATGAACGCGGCGAACCTCAGCGAGCCCTGAATTTTTCAAATTCGCCAGTTTATCGATTGTTTCTTCCTCAGGCGTTTCGCGAGCAATCGTAGAATGGGTCTCTGATAAAGAATCAGCCGAAGCAGCCCAGTACTTCCAATCAACCTCGGAAAACCAGGAAGTGTTCAGCAAGGCAAACAGATTCTGTATAGCATCAACAACTTGCCGGAATTGCCAGTCCTGAATTCGGCCTGATTTTCCTTGTTTTTTTAGGTAATCATTAACGTCACTTGGTTTATGTTCGGCCAGCCGCTTGTTGGGAAAAGCCTTTATGTATTGTTCCGCCCGAATCACATACCACCGTGTTATAGATTGCTTTACACCCTGATCTGATATGTATTTTATATAGTTATCCCGGAACCGGTCTATCGCGTCTGTTGGAATTGAATTTTTTGATTTCATATGGTACTGTTCCCATGGTTTGAATATGAAATTATGTTTTCCTTGCAAAAGAAACATACTATACAGAAATTTTTGATTAGTCAATAGGTAGAATATGTTTAGCGCTATAGTGTCTCATTCTGCCTAATCAACTGTTAGGAGGTCAAAATACCAGAAACTGTTGTATATGAATGTGGTCATTGTGATGGGAAAGGTGTATGTGAAAGAGGCTCTGGTCGTTGGAGCTGTGCGACATGCCTCGAAAAAGAAAATTGGAACACAAACGACAAAAAAGCTGTAAAATGTTGTGTTTGCGGAGGAAATGGAAAAATAGTTAAAATAGTGAGGTAAATCATGATCAGAAATTTTACTTTAGACTATTGGATCGATGACGGTTGGTATGTAGGAAAGCTTCGTGAAGTTCCCGGAGTTTTTAGTCAAGGGGAAACTTTTGAGGAGTTAAAACTAAATATTAAAGATGCTTTTGCTCTTATGTCTCAGGAAGTGCCGTCAATTCCTGTTCAAAATTTTAAGTCTGCTGAACTACAAATGGAAGTATTGTGAAACGTAAAAGTTTTATCAAACAACTTGTTGCTAAAGGCTGTTACCTGAAACGGCATGGGAGCAGACACGATATTTATGCCAACCCTATGACGGTAAACAAGCGCCTGTTCCAAGGCATCAGGAAATTAAGGAAAGTTTATGCAGATTAATCAAACAGCAGTTGGGAATATGACCTCCTAACGAATAAGGATAGATCGTGAGAGCGAAGCGAACCACGATCTTATCCGAATAAGGATAGATTGTGTGAGCGAAGCGAACCACGATTTTGTACGAAATGGTCTGATCCATAGACTGCAAGACACCATCAATAGAATAGAGGGAAGCATAGCCAACTTGAATAATTCTGAACGATGCAATATCGGGTTGCTTCTTGCAGTTGTGACCGACCAAGAAAGCCCTGTTAATGCACGCATTGAACAACAACTCTCAGAATTGAAAAAGAAAGCCTTAATTCCGATTGAATTGCGCTTTTACAATCTGTCTGATTTAGAAAAGGAATTTGAAATGAATCCCTAACCAGCCGCTTGCAGCCGACGCAAAAAGCCGCGCGGCTGAAGCGGAACGTTATGTGCTTAAGGTACAAGCATAATGAATTACTGCGCAAAGACAAATAAATGAATCTTTTACCATATAGCCCAAGCAATATTGAAGAAATAAAGCAACTATTCACTAAAGTGTTTTCAGACTCAGAAGGGCAGTCAGAAGGCTTGTTAATAGGAAACTTGGCTTATGACTTAATGACTAGCACTGATGCTCAAGATCTTTATGGATTTGTTGCCATTGAAAATGAGGAAATCATCGGTAGTATATTTTTTACTAGGTTGACGTTTGAAAGTGAGGTTAAAGCTTTTCTTTTATCTCCAGTAGCTATACTTACAAACTACCAAGGAAAAGGTATTGGTCAAAAATTGATTAACTTTGGCATTAACCACTTAAAAAAAAACGGAGTAGCGCTAGTCTTTACCTATGGTGATTCTAAGTTTTACTCGAAAGTCGGTTTTAGCCTCATTACCGAAAAGTTAGCAAAAGCCCCCTTAAAGTTAACATACCCAGAAGGGTGGCTTGGACAATCATTGGTTAGTGATGAAATTGAACCAATTACGGGTAGTTCATATTGCGTAGAAGCACTTAACAAACCTGAATATTGGTAGAAAATTTTACACGGTGGTGAAAACACATAACAAAATTCAGCGGACGCAAAAAGCCGCGCCGCTGATTCTGGCGTTATGTGCAATAAAATATACTCACTCATGGACTGACTTATGGAACAAGAAGAAAAATATCTGGGTTATCTGAAATACCAAGGTGAAATGGTTAGATTGGGGTTTCATGGACGCACGAAAATCAGCCCAAGCATTATTGGGATTTGATGAAGCGGTGAGATTCTTTGTGTTTCAACAAGCACCAGATCTAAGAAAAACAGATTTCGAGTTCCCTGTGCGGGTCAAAAAAGGTTCATGGGAAATAGTTATACCGGAGGTTGTAGAGCTTATTAAGCTTGCTGGCAGCGTAGTTGTGACAGCCTATGGGATAAAAGCAGCTCAGAAAATGGCTGAGCGCGACTTTGAAGGCATTGGCCTTAGGGATATATTTCAGAAATCACTATTGGCAATACAATTGGTAATAAAAATTGGAAAGCATTTAGGAGATTTGACGCTCAAGAAATTCGAGAGTGTAAGATTTAAAGACAACAATCAACTAATCGGAATTAAGAATTCTGAGGGAGAGTTTCTGTATGTGCCCAAGGAGTTCCTAAACTTTTATGTGGCATCCAATCCAAGGTTGCTTGGAAAAATATCTGAATTGGTCGAAGAACAAAGAGTTCTTTCCGTAGGGGTATATCAAGATGGTCAGTTGGTTGAGGAGACAGTTACGCGGAAATATAGAAGCATATTTACCCATGAGGAAGAAGAACAAGAAGAAATGTTATTTCCAGAGTTAGAGCATGGACAAGAGGTTGCGTTGGAGGGCGAGGTAACGAAAGGGAATGAAATGTCTAATACAATGGGGTTAAGATATCAAGGACATATTCTCACTATGTTGCCTGAAACAGGTAGCATAGTAAGGTTCAAGCCTTCATTGTTTTTAAAATGCTGTGTGCGTGGTTTAATTTCAAGATCGGATGATAAGGGTAAATTGGATGCAAAAAAACCAAAAATAATCTTTTCCCATATTGAACCCATAGAAAATGACACCAGTCAATCATCACTATTTGAGTAAAGCACAAGGCGCTGCACCGGACGGCAACGCGAAAGCAAGCTTCACCATGAAATTAAAATAGGGGAAAAATAGACAATGAATCATGACCAATTGGTCGATATAATCCAGCAAGGTAGAATAGAATGGTCTGCACATGCTCTAAAGAGGATGTTGGAGAAGGGGATCAGCAGAGCATCTGTGAAACATATCATTTGTACAGGAGAGATGATTGAAAATTATCCTGATGACAAACCTTTCCCAAGTGGATTATTCTACGGAATATGGCAAAATCAGCCATTGCATGCAGTTATTGCCTATGATCTTACCGAGCAAAAAATATTCTTAATCACAGCTTATTGGCCAGATGAAGAACACTTTGAAACAGACTTGAAAACCAGGAGGAGGTAATGAGTTCAACCAAAAATATTTGTCCGCTTTGTGGAGGGCTTAAAAAACAGGGAACCACAACATTTACGGTAGATATGGAAGATACTCTGGTGGTGATCAGAAAGGTACCAGCAACACTTTGTTCGTTATGTGGGAACGAGTGGCTTTCTGACGAAGTAGCTGCAAACGTTGAAAGTGTGGTGGAAGAAGCTAAAAATATACATCGTCAAGTGGAAGTGACCCAATATCGCAAAGTGGCATGAGATAGGGGTTAGATTGGGGTCGGGCCACGCTAACTAATTGATATAATAGTAGAATGCTGAATTTTGTGTTCTATAACTAGTTGATATTACTAGGCCGTACAGTCAATTTTGGGGCCAAAATGGGCAATAGAACGTTAGCCTAAGAAAGGAAAGACTATGGAAAGAATTGATCTTCCTCTATCACAATTTACATTTGCTCAAAAGCTTGATCTAATGGAGGCTGTTTGGAGTGACTTGGCTATGGATGAGAAGGCACTTGAGTCACCTGCCTGGCATGAAACAGTCCTTAGAGATAGAAAAAAGGCCATGGAGGCTGGCAAGGCAACTGTATCCGACTGGAAAGAAGCTAAAAACAGAATAAGAAAGAACATTTCATGCAAGTAAGAATTCTTGACTCTGCTGAGAGAGATCTTGAAAAGGGATACCGTTTTTATGAGCGGCAATCTTCTGGCCTTGGATCTTACTTTCTTGATTCGCTATACTCTGATATCGACTCTCTCGCATATTTCGGAGGCATTCACTGTGTAGTTTTCGGATTCCATCGGCTTCTTTCCAAACGGTTTCCGTTTGCGTGTATTATGAAATTGTTGAGGATGTGGCCTTGGTAACTGCTGTGCTGGATTGTCGCCGGAACCCAAGTTGGACAAGGGAAAGACTGATGAAGGGCTAACAAAATAATACAGGCGACGGGAAAATGGCGCGGCGGCGCTGACGCGGAAAGTCTTCTGGCCCGCGCCTGATCTAAACGTTAGGGTGCGACACGATGTCGCATAGTTTGAGTGTATCCAGGCAGTTACCTTGGATACCCGGCATGTTCCTGCCGGTCCCTACGCGGGCATGCTTGCCATGCTTGTGTGGTTGGTGTGAAGCCCCGCGGACAATGTACCGAATAGGGTTCAAATGGTGACAGGCGAACCCATCGGGGAATCCTCCTCCGTTAAGGGCAAGGCTAGGGGGGATTTTATCTAACTTGTTGAAATCCCCCTAAATCCCCCTTTGCAAAAGGGGGATTTAAAAGCGCACATTCGAAAACGTTGGAGGCTTTGACGCCTAAAAGAGAGTTTTCAAACAGGCCCTTAGCTGTAGCGGCCCGCAATCATAAACGCCCAGACCCGCAATCATGATTCTTCTGGACCCACAATAAATGACAATAAGAATAGGATCGGACCCACATTAAGCGTCACTGGGCCCACATTATATGACACTGGGCCCGCAATAATGAGGTCTGGCCCACATTAAACGCGAATAAGCAGTAACTCATTTTTTTTACACCTAAAGAGGAATGCCAACGGCGAGCATTTCCACCTTGATCTCCTGGGTTTGTCCCGGTGATAATTTTTTACGCAGGAATGAACGGATCACCTTTGGTTGCACGTTAACTGCCTCAGCAAGAGTCTTCACATTATACCCATGCCTGGTCAGTTTCGACTCAAGGTCATCAATATCTTTTGCCAAGATTGATTCAATCACATTTTCTGATACTGGTGTTTCACCAATCAAATACGCCTCTTCCAGGGCAAGCGTGAGGTGATGTTCAATTTGTAAAGGGGTGAGAAGACGTTCTGCCAACAGGTCAATTGCTTCCTCAGTAAGTATAGAATAAATATCTGTTTCAGATTTTGTACATTTCTGCATAAGCCATTCAATAAAATTACGCTTGCTGGCCGCTATGCCATCCAAATCAAAGACCGTTGTCCTGGAACCGATTTCTTCAAGGGCAGATCGTCGGAGATCGTTTTTTAATTTTGGGTGTCCGGCAAGAACTACGGAAAGTGTCCCACCACAATCCTGCACCATCTCAATGAGGCGTTTCAGGCCAATCAGTGTATTGCCGTGAAGATCATGAGCTTCATCAATAAAAAGAGCGACTGGCTTTTTTCGCTTTTTTATAAGTTCCTGTAGCTTACGTTCTTTTTTCTCCGCCTGAGTTGGAATTTTCAAATCTTTTTCAGTGGAAAGATCATAAAACAGCGCCATTATAAGAGTGCTGAGGGTAACTCTGGCTTTTTCCACAGAGAGAGACTTGGCAACAATTATGGGTCAACCGGAACTGGTGTGGTGAAATAGCCCTCTTTTTGTCATTTATTCGTTGTTTTACAAGTAGTTACGTCAAAATCCAAAAGTACTATTTTTTTACTCTTAATACCTCGACAGTCCTAAGTTC
>JAYEGR010000057.1:0-14567 GCA_034659175.1 Thermodesulfobacteriota bacterium
ACCGTTCTGTTCCATCATCCTATAGGGTAGCGCTTAGAACGGAACGGTTAATGTTGCTGTTTGGTCTATGTGGGCACTATGCCATGGTTGGTGCAACTATACATGTCAAAGGTCGCGCAACGCAACAGCAACTACCAGAATCCTTACCAGTAGAAATCCGTCTACTCGACCAAGTTATTTACGACCGAGCCCTTACTCAACATACGGGACATTTTTTAACACAGGTTGGGCAAAGAAGATGGAGGGAGCTGCAAAAAGCGATCTGAAATGTGCTTATTCCACATCCCTCACAGCAGAGGGGATCAACGGACTTGGTAACCGGATTATAAATAAAAGTAAGTCTTTTCTCTTTTTTACCAATGGAGGCATTGTACAACAATTTGACCGCCGGCGTGCGGATCATCATGGCCGCAGCCGGTTCGATCTTTATCTTGATGCTGTATTTTTTATACAGGTCGTCCTTTTTTCCGGCCAGTTCATCCGGCAGCAAAGCGATTTTTTCCTGTCGATCGCGGCGCAATTGTTCCGACAGGTTAGATCGTTGAAGGCCCTGCTCCATCTCGCGTTGCATATTCCGGTAATATTCTTCAAGATTGGCTGCATCCCGCCGGAATCTGCGGGTCATGCTTGCAATAAAGGGGGCTATTTCCTCTTTCAGGGAGGCCCGGGCCTGTCTCTCTATCCATCCTATGACGGTACCGACCTTTTTCCCGGTCAATGAATTATTATCCCGCCGGGCGGTGAACCTCTTGTCAGCGCCGACAAGCAGTTCCGACATTTCAGGTATATATGCACCGGTTTCAAGATTGAATATCAGGCTGAGAAGTCCCATCTTCTGTTCATCGCTCTGGGCCAGATACCGACAGGTTATCGCCAGATAATCGGTAAGTGTCTCTGCCTGAGTCTCCACCCGGCCGACCGAACCTGAAAAGGAAAACAGGCTCGTGATCAGCTTATCAAACCCCTGGCTTTTCAGATAATTAAACTCAAGACAACAAGCGGTTACCGGCACGGTGGCGCAAGCAATGTCAACCATTTTATCCAACAGCGGCGAACCGTAATTAAAGGAGTATGTGTCCTCTTCCCGATCCTGATCAGATTCCCGCTTAAGCCGGATATACTCTGGAGTGGATAACAAGTCCGCGGTTTTTTCAGGTAAAAGGAGATCAAAACCTTGCGCGTTTTTTTCAACAACAGCACCTTGATTAATAAGGAATTTACTTACAAAATCCTCTAGCTCTTGATCCGAATCAAAGTTCATAATTCTCTCCGAACAATTTTTCATCCAGAACCTTGGTCTTCTGATAACCGGTTTTCGACCGTTTGAGCTTGTCGGCCAACTGGTTAAAAAGCTTGTCCCTCTCGGTAACGGAAGGCGCATTAATCCAAATATCATACACCAGGTCGGAAAAATCCTGTTCACCTCGAATCCTTCCAAGTATCATGTCAATTTCACCGATAACCAACTCGAACATATTGATTTTCCTGTCCAGTACATCCAGAATGTAGTCCTCCACACTCCCTGCGGCGCACAGGTTGTAAATCATTACCTCATTCGACTGACCGATCCGGTGGAGCCGGCCGATTCGCTGCTCGATCTTCATGGGGTTCCACGGAAGGTCATAATTGATCATCTGATGACAGAAATGCAGGTTTCTCCCCTCTCCCCCTACTTCAGTAGTCAGTAAAATATCACGTTCCTCACGGAACAATTCGATCTGCTCATCTTTCTGCCGGTTGGGCATACTGCCATGGAAAAGGGCATAAGAAATGTTGTTCCATTCAAGGAAAGCAGATAGATATTCCAGGGTCCCCAGAAACTTTACAAAGATGATAATTTTGTCGGAAGCATTTCGGATAAGCTTTAGCACCATTTTATTCTTGCTTGTGTCTCCCATGGTCCGGCACATTGTAATGATAGCCCGAATTTCATTTTCCTGATCAAGAAGCAATTCTCGTTTTTCAAGGACACGGGTCAGGGTAATGCTTAAAGCCTGCGGCGAAGAGCCTGCCTCAGCCAGCAGGTTTTTTATCAGGAACTTCCGGCCCGCTCCCTTGGCTGCATTGATACTCTTTGCCAGGCGGCAGACCCTTTCATATAGGCTCTTCTCGCCGGCGCTCGGCTCCACCCTGATAGTGCTGGCAATGCGTGGTGGAATATCAAGTTTTGCAACCGCTCTTGTGTTGCGAATCATTACCTGGCCTAGTAACTCCTTGAGTTTACTGCGATTTCGTGGGTCAGTAGGGTCGCCGCGGGTCATGAATTCCGCTTTAAAGGCAGCCGCCGTCTTTAGTTGACCTGGTTTCAACAGGGTGATGAGATTGTAAAGCTCCATAAGATTATTTGCCACAGGGGTGGCGGTGAGTAAAAGCAAAAAGCGTTTTTTCAGGGCGTTGACCAATTTCCAGTTAAGGGTGTTCCGGTTTTTGAGATGGTGAGCCTCGTCAACGATTACCATGTCATATTCCCGTTCAGTGACCTGGGAAAAATTTTTCGTTGATTTGGCAATGTTGATTGAGGATAAAATAAAAGGCTCTTTCCAGAAAGAGTCTCCCCTGGCACTATAATTTTCGTCATCAGTGGAGGGTATATCAAACCCGAATTTGGTCTTAAGCTCATCCCGCCATTGACTTACCAGGGGCGTCGGGGTCAGAATAAGGGCGCTTTTGACCATACCCCGATGGACATACTCCTTGAAAACGATCAGCGCTTCAATGGTTTTACCCAGTCCTACCTCATCCGCCAGCAGCGCCCGGCCGCGGAACATCTTTAAAACCTTTTTCGCGGTCTCCTCCTGATACCAGAAAGAACGGACATTCCGGAGGGTTGAAAGGATAACAAGGTTTTCAAATGATTCCCGGAAACGTATCCGATACCCATCAAGCGCCAGTTTATATTTGTCAGGCGATGAGAATTTATCAGAGACAATGGCCTTTTGAAAGGCATCGGATGCAATGGTTAATGAAACAGCGGGTTCAGGCAATATTGACTCTGCTTTTTCTTCTTTCAGGGGAGACTCGCCAACAGGCTCCACCTGAGTAGAAGCTGATGCAGTAGACTCCGCAGGGGAACCGGGTTGAGGTTTTTGGGAGCGCGCCTGACTCAAAATGCGCTGCAACGGTTCTTCCTTGATTTGACTTTTATCTTCACACCATGACCTTAAATGTTTCAGAAAGGCGACATTCTTTTTTTCCCCTTTTAGTTTCATTTTAGGGATAAGGGGCAGAGCCTGGTCCACGATCCGGATAGCCTCTTCATACCTGCCATGCTCAGACAAAAGCCAGCCCAGGTCCAAAAGCCTCTCATTCGGAAGCCGGCCAAGCTTGTATATCTCAAACATTCCTTTTAACTCGATATCTGTTCTATTCAGCTTATTGCCGAGACTGACCTGCAGTTTCAGCATTTTTTCATTATTTGGGGTATATTGCAGGGCCGCTTTGATATTTGTCAACGATTCATCAAAATTTTCCGCCCGGTAATACCAGAGCGCCTCCTGATAAAAATTATTCGCCTTTGCCTTAACAAGGGTTGTCGCCTGTTTGGAGATCCGTTGTTTTTGTTTGGCTTTTCTTTTTGCCTTTCTCTTTTGTTCTTTTGGTATGGCCATCTTCTATTATTTCCCCATATCAAGGGTATCAGTACAGGGCGAGCGTATGAAATTTACGTTCTGGAAATCGTGTATTATATCGTATTTTCAATATATTATTATGCAAGATGACGCGAATGTCGAACAAGGAACCGCAGAATCTCGAAGTGTGGTACTTTATCATTCGATATTCCTTGTTCGACATTCGATATTTAATATAGTTTGCCTGAAATTTTACTTCAACATAGTTAGTAATCTACCGTTTTTATTTCATCTTTCATGCGCTCGCCCTGGGTATCAGTACCTTTACGAAAATATTTTTTAAGGCACTAAACAGGGGGGACCCTCTCTGAATGGTTACGGCGTTATAGCTGGGATGGAGAAAAATAGTGTTAGGTGTTGTGTCTCAGCCCAACCTGCATTTTTGCTGAATTTTTTCCATTTCATGTATGATGAAATCATCCCAATTCATTACGGTAAAATTCTCTGCCAATTGTCTCAAATTTTGATTATGGCCAAGCACGTACCTCGGGATGAGCCTTGAGGAAGCTTCTAGGGCCGTCAAGTGTTTCTCTTGCAATATTTTGTGATGATTTTATTGCAACTGCACACAAGATATTCCGTCCCCGGCAAATTAATAAGTCCACTTCAGAGCCGTGATTTGTGCGCCAGTAGTAGAGTTGATAATCAAGTCTGTTGTAATGAATAAAGGCGAGGAGTTGAGTTATGACAAATTGCTCAAAACGGCGGCCTCTTACTCTAGGATTAAGTTGTTCTCCAAGGGTGTGAGACGGAGCATTTGTTGTTCCGGGGTCAAACAGGTAATAGCGGGGATGAGTAACCATCCTTTTGCGGGGGCTTCGTTTCCAGGCCTGCAGCTTGAATGCCGGAAAAGTATCTTCCAGAATTTGATAATATTGCTGAACAGTTTTTACAGATACTGAACATTCACGCGCAATATTGCTGAAATTAATCGTTTCTCCGTCATTAGCCGCGGCAATATCGAGGAAATGGCTGAATGGCCCGATATTGCGAACCAGTCCTTCAGCCGCAATTTCTTCTTTTAAATAAGTTTCCGTATATGATCTTAAAAATTCCCTGTAATCTTCCCTGTTGTCGGTCCAAAGCGTAGGGAGACATCCGATTCTCAAAGCATTTTCCAGGTTGAATGCTCCTCCTATTCCAGTGAATGTCAATCGATTATACAGATAAATTTTTTATTTTCCCTCAAATGGGCAAGAATTTCCTCGCGAAGTCTGCCGGGATTTTTGGCATAATTCAGAAAATTTCTTTGTGGCAGCAGGTCAATATATAGATCGCTCGGGCCAAGCAGAGATTTTACATATGTACTTTTGCCCGTTTGCCTGGGGCCAAACAGGAAGAAACTTTTTGATTTTGTTGCCAAACATTTACAGTTTGGTAGTTTTAGCTATTTTCCGGCATCAAGCCGAATATTTACCTTTTGAAAATAACTCCAAAAAGTACGGTGTTTTTGGAGTTATGGCAAGATTTTTTCTTTACTTTCAAGTTTTGATTTCAGGAGATCTCCCAGGGTTCCCATTGAGCCGGATGATTTTTTTGCGCTCTTTTTTACATAGCCGGCTAACTCTTCTTTATCGCTGCGCTTCTCATCATCCTCCGAGTCGGCTGACAATATAACCAGTGAGATGCGTTTATTCTCAACATCCACACTTTCAATCCGTACTTCTACCGTCTGGCCTTCTGTTATCACTTCACGCGGATGGTTGATTCTTCTGCCTGCGCCAAGCTTTGAGATGTGGATAAGGCCGTCCACGCCGGGTTCCAGTGTGACGAACACGCCAAACTTGGCCAGACGAACGGCCTTTCCAGTGATTACGGAGCCTTCGGGATATTTTTCACAAACATTATCCCACGGGTCAGCCAATGTCCCCTTTAGACTGAATGAAAACCGTTCCGCTTTCCAGTCCAGTTTCAGTATAACCACTTCTACATCCTGGCCGACTTCCAGATATTCATGAATATCCGTTACCCTGGCCCAGCCGATCTCAGAGATGGGAATAAGTCCCTCCACGCCTCCGATATCCACAAATGCGCCGAAATCCGTAATTGAAATCACTGTACCTTTTACAATCATACCTTCCTGCAAAGTGGCTTTTAAAGCCTCCTTCCGCTCCTCCCGTTCTTCTTCCAGGATCACCCGCCGGGAAAGGATGATGTTTTGGCCGTTTTCGCGATATTCAATTATTTTAAAGGATATATGCTGATCAAGAAACTCTTCATTATTATCGCTCCTGCGGAGTCCTGACTGAGAAAAGGGACAAAACCCCCTGATATTGCCGGAGATTTTGATTTCAAAACCGCCCTTGATCTCCTTTTCAACATAGCCTTCAACTGGAATGGAGTTTTCAAATGCATCTTCCAGGTGAAGCCTTGCCGCCTCACCACTGAGATTTACAGTAAAGAGCATCTCATTATTCTTTGCAGACAGAAAATAGGCCTCTACCGTATCCCCTTCATGCATACTGATATTGCCTTCACTGTCTAAAAACTCACTGCTTGAAATATATCCTTCGCTCTTTCTGCCCAGATCAATAAAAATCCACTCCTTTGTGATTCTGAAGACCACGGCCTTAATTTTTTCTCCAGGAACGAGGCGACCCTTGTCCTCAAAATTCCGGTCCAACATTTCCTCAAAGCTGATTTCCCCGGTTTCTTCCATCATTTTCAATTAATCCTTAGGGCTTGCCCAAAAAATAAATTTAAACACTACTTATCAAACAAAGGGGCGCCTATGTCAACCCGCTCTGCATGAAGTGACGGGCAATCAATTACACAAAAGCAGGGCTGTCCATCTTTTCCAAGCATCTCACCGGGATTGACAAGGAGGGTGTTTCCGATTTTTTCCACTTTATATCGGTGATTATGGCCGCAACAGACCATTTCGAATGCTCCCTGATGGGCCAGTCCCCTTGCTATTTCGGGATAATGGACAAACGCCACTCTTACCCCCCCGGCCTCTACAACCCCCAGGACGCCATGATGGGTAATGGTCGGGAATTTAGTTCCGCACCACTGAGAGATTAAATGCTGGTCGCCCGGGTTATTGCCGTAAATAAGATGAACCGCCCCGCCGAATGCTGCTAACTCGTCCAGCATAAACGGCGAAATGAGATCACCGCAGTGAATCATCATGACCACCCCGTAAGAATTGCAGTACACGACCGCAGCTCTCAAATTCGGGATATGATCATGTGTATCGGAAAGTATCGCTATTCTCATATTGATTACCTTATGGATGGGGAAGTTGTTTCGTCCTTTTTTAAATACATCGGCAAACCGGCAGCTACAAATACAACTTCATTACACACTTGCGCCATCTGCTGATTCGTCCATCCTGCCAGATCGCGAAAACGTCTGCCAAGGGAGGTTTCAGGCACAATCCCTGATCCAACCTCGTTGGCCACAAATATAACCGGGGTCGACATATCAGAGACCACTTTTCGCAGCCCGCGCACTTCTTTTTCGATATCCGAATTAGATACGCCTCTCATAATATAATTCGTGATCCACATGGTCAGACAGTCCACCAAAAAAACATCGGTCTCCTGCTGCCTGTCCAGGAGGAGTTCAACAATCCGGATAGGTTCCTCCACAGTAATCCAGTCCCGGGCACGCGACTCCAGATGAAATTTGATCCTCTGGTCCATTTCAGCATCACCCTTTTTTTCAAGGGTTGCCACAAAAACCCTGCAAGGAGCAAACAGCAACGCCTGTTCAAGCGCAAACTTACTTTTTCCGCTCCGACAGCCGCCGATAACCAGCGTTTTGACACTATGGTCATCACTGCTTTCATTCCGCCCTTTTGCCAATTGAATCATTTCGTCCTTATCGTGTGAACGTTCATCATGTCGCGCAGATGCAGCGCTGGTAATTAATGTAAACGTTGCACAGGTGCTGTAGCTGTGCGTGATTAGGGTCTGGAAAGAAATAACTTGGGTAATTCCGATCCGAAATGTGTTGCAGATTTAGTCGGTTTGATATTCACGAAACCGCAAGCGTAGCAGGGCTACGGTGAGGATTTCGGGGATGTCAAACCGACTAAAGGTGTGATACAGTTCGGAAACGGAAAAGCCAAGTTATTTTTTTCCAGACCCTTAGGTCAATCAGCTATAGTCAACCTATGCTGCTGGGTTGTCCTGATCGCGTGCAGATGCAGTGCCTGTGCAACGTTTACATTACTGCTCAATCACTTCAGTGCCCGTAGGGGGAATAAAGGTGAAACGACCGGCAGGGATTTCCTGATCCACCTTGATATTGGTGAAAAAGAGATCCGTCACGCTCCCGAAATGATCCACGATCTGAATACGATCCGTGAGGAACATGATATCCTTTGTCCATAAATGAATGTAGTCGATCTGAGGATGCGAATTCCTGGGAACAAGCTTGATTATTATTGATTTGCCGCCTGGCGGCTTCTCTGTGCCCTGCGCTGTATCCTCTGCTTTTTCCGTTTTTTTTACATTTTCATCCGGGGGCAGCACATCAAAATCTTTTAAGATATTTCCGGTTCCTGCAAAAAATGAGTATGTCATATCGGATTTCAGATATTGGTCGGCAGAGACTACCATCATCTGTTTTTCCATGGCAAAATACATGTAAAAAGTCTGGCCGTCACATACAAGAACCTGTTGTGCAGGACTCGAGTAATCCCATCTCATACGTCCAGGCTTCTGAAAAACTACAGAGCCGGCACCATGCCTTGCCCTGCGGCTCATTTTCATGAAGGTCATCTGCCTGAATTCAGCAGATAAATTTGATATTTTATCATAAGTCTCCTGAAGTTTTGCCGCCGTCTCATAAGGCGTCATCTCAGACGCTTCGACAATACCGGCTGCAAGCAGAAGACATAAGCCTGTTATCCATCCTGTCAAATGTTTGATATGAACTATTTTAAAGTACATGGCGCCCCCATGATACGATGTTTTCGTGAAGGTACTTACCCAGGACCTTTAAAAAATTTCAGTTTATATGGGTTAGGGATGGGTAAATTTTTTGTTTCCAAATCCCTTATACGGATAACAGTTCAATTTTTCTTCCGAATATCCGTTGTGCAATCGACTTTGCAGTATCCGTCACATCAGAAACATAATACTGAGTCTCTCTTTCTGAAAACAGTAAGTCCTTTAATTGCTGGTCCGAGTCAAGATATTTTTTTAACGCACAGGCAACTTCTTCGGAAGAATCAATAATCGTTACACGCGTTCCAATGCGCGGCTGAATAAGTTTTTTAAGCAATGGATAATGAGTACACCCGAGAATCAGCGTGTCCACCTGTTTCAGTTTGAGCGGATAAAGATAACGACGCAGGATCATCTTGGTTTCACGCTTGTCCAGCCAACCTTCTTCCACTAGAGGGACCAGCAGTGGACATGCCTTGGAAAAGACTTTAGTATCCAATGCCTGTTTGGAGATTTTTTTGTTGTATGCCTCGCTTTTTATTGTGGCCCTGGTGCCGATCACCCCGATCCGACCAGTCTTGGTCGCTGTAACGGCCCGCTGGGCCGCGGGCGAAATAACCTCAAAAATTGGAACATCAAAAATCTTTCTGAGTTCGTCGGATGCCACACTAGCTGCAGAGTTACAGGCAATAATGACAAGCCTTGCGCCCCTTGAGAGCAGAAACTCCATGTTTTGAACAGAGTATCGAAAAATAGTATCAGGACTCTTTGAACCATAGGGGGTCCTTGCCAGATCACCGAAATAGATCTGGGGGCACGACGGAAGCAATTTTTCAACAGCGCGCGCAACGGTCATGCCGCCGACACCGGAATCAAAAATGCCGATCATACGGAAAATGCCTGAAGTTAGGGTGCATTACGCGTTTGTCCGGAACCAAAAAAATAGTAACCGTTCACAGGGGCAAGGCAACCGGACAACGGTTATCCCCTTTACCGTGTAAGCGGTCACAGGTGGTGCAGGTAAGCGAGCCTCCGAGACTCCGGATGCGCCGCCTGTGACCGCTTACACAAAAAATAAGGGTATCAAAGCCTGTACAGCCCGATACCCTTGCTGATCACGTCACATTACCGATGATTAGTTAACGGCAGCAACTTTATTTCTTGGGGGCGGATGCCTTTTTGGTTGGTTTTTTGGTTGGTTTTTTGGTTGCTGCTTTTACGACCGTCTTGGCTGATTTCATTTTTGCCTTGGCTGCTTTTTTCCGCTCTTCTATTACCTTTTTCAGGTTCTCAGGAAGTCCTCTTTCCTTACCGGCCTTTTTTCTCCGTTCAGAAAGAGATTTGGCACACAGAGGCTGACGCAGGGAGAAGCCATATTTTTCCCTGTATTCTCTGCCGGTCAAACTGTGCGATTTCAAATGCTTGGGAGACAGCATCCTGAATTCCTGACCGCACTCAAGACATATTATTTTATTCTTCTGGATTGACTTTGACGGATTTATATCTGTAGCTGCACCGGTCTCACCCGCGCCACTTGCTTCCTCAGACTGAAGAACATGAAGCGCTTTAAACGTGTTTTGCAGCGCATTCGTTATTTCTTCAGTAGTCATATTTTTAGATGCGCATTGTGACTGAATAATTCCAGCTGCCATCTCTACCAACGATTGACTCATGTTTTACCTCCTAACTGATTTACAATAATGTTTTAGTAAGTTTAAAATCATTCAATATCGTAAATTGAACTGCTTAGCAAGGTTTTTTTATAAAAAAAACAAAAAAATTTCATTAATGCAATATTTTTTCGTGTACCGCCAACTGTTATTCATATCTCTGAACAAAACCAAAAGTAAACGTTCACCAAGGATAAAAAGGTTGAAAACACCTTGCCGTGTAATCGTTTACCAATGCTATAGATGTGCGTGCTCAGGGCATCCGGCTATAGTAGTCCTATGTCGGTCGTCCTAATTCGCCATATGAGTATTTGCTTCGTGACACGCGTGCAGATGCAGTGCTGGTGAACTCTTGATTCCAAACCCAAAAAGCATGGATGATCCTAAAATGAAAAAAAATCGTATGGGAAATACAGAAATATTGCTGAAATCTTCAAAAGAAAACTCTACTGAGTCGGAAAGGCTTATAAAACATCAAATAAGTAAGAAGAAAAAGCATAAGATACGCTTGTCATACCGAAATAGTTACATCAACAACTCATGTCGGGCGATAACCTTCGCGCCGGTCAATCATATAGTTACTTCCTTCTATTTGCTTGACGTGGTGCTTTAGGGATGGGGAAGTTATTTCATCCCCGTCCCTTATGCACTCTCTTTAAGCTGACTCCGGATGTCCAGGCTGAATCCCTTTACATCCCAGAGTTTTTCTTCGGTTTCTTCAATAATATGATCCAGATCCTCGGGCGCCAGGCCCAGTATTGTCCAAGCCCGTTTGTTCAAGGGGGGCACCCATATGTCATCAGCATGACCGTATCCCCATCCCCTGATCACGATATTACTGAAATGAACAATGGAACTTGCAATTTGCTCATTTTTGGAAATCCGTGGATCGTGATGGCATACTATGGGCTCAATCAGCTTGGTCGGCAGATTCCAGCTTTTTGTAAGCCATCCCCCCACTTCGGCGTGATCAAGTCCCAGTATCTCACGTTCAGCCTCCAATGTGGAAATGCCTTGTTTGCGGACCAGACCATGAATTTTCTCAAATTCTTCGGGCAATTCCATCTTGATTGCCACCTTTCCAATGTCGTGAATAAGGCCGGCTGTACTGATTTCTTCAGGTTCACTGACCCCGAGACGCTTGGCCAGCACACTGGAGACGACCGCACATCCGAGCGAATGTTCCCATAGTTCCAGATCCTGGTCTTCCATGAATTCAAAAATGGAGGCGCTTATAATGAGACTTTTAATAACATTGAATCCGAGAAGTATAATGGCGCTGCTAATTGAACTGATACGCTGGGGAAAGCCGTAAAAGGCGGAATTGACAAGTTTTAAAAGTTTTGATGCAAGGATATGGTCCTTACTGATCACCTTGCCCATCTGATCTGTTGTTGTGTCAGGGTCCTCCGCCATTTTTGACAACTTTATTACAATTTCGGGGAGTGTGGGCAGATTTTTTACACTACGCAGTGCCTTACGGAACTTTGTCCGTTTTTCATCATCCATATTATGGGCCTCGATACTCGACCTTTTTTTTCATCAATCGTTTCATAAGATACATGAGGGGTGGTGTGTCCTTTACACGGCTGAACCGTTCTTCCATATCCTGCAATTCCTCCTTAAGACTCTTCTCGCCTTTTACCTCTACAGGATGCCCCTCTACAACAATACGCATTATGTCCATTTTCTGAAATCGATCAATCATTGTTGCAGCCAAAATGGTTCCCTTGCCGCATAAAACACGCCCTTCCGGTGTCGCAACATTTTTTGCCAGGACCATCCCTTCATTTGCCTGGGCACTAAGTATTTCCTGCAAAGAACCCTCCCTTAAATCATGCAACCTTTTATAATAGGGCAGACACGGGGGTCTTGCCACTACATTTTAATTCGACATTTCCGGTAACCTCGAATTAAATCAGGTGCATGGAATGCACCCTGCCGGGCTCAACAGCTCGCCCGAATCGTCACTATTTTGTATTGCACCTATGTGAAGTTGTTTTTTAGCAATCCTTACGACAAGCATAAAATAAGTTCGTTATAATCAGAATAAATCCTATCGAGTACGCATTTTTTTTTCAAGCCTAAACTAATTTTCATTCGAAAATACCCCCCTTTATGAAATTTTTATTCTCCTTGACCTTTCATTAAAAGTTCTCATTTTTAAAGGCACACATATTGACAGAAACACTCACTGGGATTACATTAAGGCATATGTAAGCGGTCGTCGGCGCTGCATCCCACGCGCTCAAGGCTGCCCGTTATAGTGGGGTCAAAAGCCGGCAGCCCAGGCAGACGCTTACAGGCATAAAATCACGGTTTAAAAGCCAATTCAGCAAAATGGAGTATAAAAAGAAATGCCGATTTACGAATATGAATGCACCTGCTGTCACCAAGTTACAGAAGTGTTGCAGAGCTTTTCCGACGCCCCGGAAACCACTTGCCCGAAATGTTCAGGGGATTTAAAAAAGATTATCTCGATGAGTTCTTTTCAGCTTAAGGGTGGAGGATGGTACTCGGACGGTTACTGCGATAACGGATCAAAATCCTGCGCACCCAAAAACGGCAAGCCCTATGCAAAAAAGAACGGTTCTTCCACCAAGGCGGCAAACGAACCGGCCAAGTGCGCGAAACAGGAAAGCTCATCCAGTGTTAAAAGCGATTCTTAGGTCATTATAGCCATGGCGTCACCATAGCTGAAAAACCGATAATTTTGTCTGACCGCCTCATTGTAGCTCTTAAGTATTCGCTTTCTCCCTGCAAGGGCGCTGACCAGAAAAATCAGTGATGATCCAGGCAGATGAAAATTGGTGATCATTTTTTTAACTACCTTGAACCGGTAGCCTGGATAAATATAGAGATCGCACCATCCATCCTGTTTTTGCACTATCCCATTTTTATCAGATACAAATTCAAGTACGCGTGCGGCGGTTGTTCCTACGGTCCAGACAGATCTGCTGGAATTTATTGTTTTGTTGATCAGTTGCGCGGTTTTTTCCGAGATGGAATAATATTCGGAATGGATTTGATGCTCCCGGATGTCTTTCACCCTGACCGGGGAAAAGGTTCCGTAACCAACGTGAAGAGTAATGCTGGTGACGTCGACCCCTTTTTCCCTGATACTGCCAAGCAATTCTTCAGTAAAATGAAGACCGGCTGTAGGCGCGGCAACTGCACCGCGATGCTTGGCAAACACGGTCTGATACCGTTCCCTGTCCATCTCCAGTCCGTGAGAGTTCCTGCGGATATAAGGCGGAAGAGGCATCATTCCGTATGTCTCCAGCAATGCATCAAATTCTCCCCGGCATATGAGATCGACTTTAACCTGTCCATGATGTAGAATTTCAAGGACCTCCCCCTCCAACCGTTCCCCGAATACCAATCTTGCCCCCGGCCTTGGCCTTTTCGAACTTTTGACCAGACCGGTAACCTGAACATGTTGTAAAGCCGAATCACCTGATGATCGGACATCCCCGGGGTGCTCAAGTATCATCAGCTCTACATCACCGCCGGTTTCCTTTTTGCCGAGCAATCTAGCGGGAAACACCTTTGTATCATTTACAACCAGCAAATCACCGGGGTTAAATAATTCCAGCACATCACCGAACGGTTTGTGGCTGATTCGATCAGCTTTGCAATCCAGCACAAGAAGGCGGGATTCATCCCGCCTTGCTGCAGGCGCCTGGGCTATATTTTCAGCAGGCAGATCAAAATGATATGCCTCTATGTTGTATTGGAATGTCATACACATCCACACAGACGCGGAAGGAAAGAGAAAAAAATTATTCGCCTGATTTGTAATCGTTCATAGGCGCCCCCATATGTACACCCTGAAGGGCATAAACTCCAGCAGGCTGGCGATGACACCGCTACGCTGTTATAGTAAACCTATGTGAACCAGACTGATCGTACCCCAAGGGCACTTCCGTTGGGCGCGTGCAGGTAAGCGAGCCTGCGAGCCTCCGGATGGGGCGCCTATGAACGATTTTACTGAATCCAGTCCGTCCTCTGAGTAATAAAGCAGAGCGCCAGGCCGGCTCCCATGGCAATCAAGCCGATCAATCGCAGCGCTCCGGGGTTCATTTGTGTGAGCCGGTGCAGCCATTCCTGCATTGCCTCGGGAAAGGCCACATACGGCAATGACTCAAGAATTAAAACAAGCCCGACCAGCGTAATAAGATATTTCATATTGTTAAAAGCTCCACACCAGGCAATGCGCCAAATATTTTTTTGTTTCGTAACCCAGATAAACTGGAAATTTTTAAAGGTCCTGGATAAGTACCTTAACAGCAGCGCGTAACTATTTAAAAATATTTTACCTTTTTGATTTCTTGCCATAAAAAACAAGAAAATTACCACTAAGGTACTAA
>JAYEGR010000058.1:0-14411 GCA_034659175.1 Thermodesulfobacteriota bacterium
GTGCAATTTCAAGGAATTATGAGTGTAGTTTGATAAGCTTTCAGAATAACGTTTTGCAAGTAATAAAAAAGTTATGCTAATAATATCAGATACTTATATCCCCCAATTAAACTGAACCAGTGCCGATTCTCTGGTACTGCCGATATTATCAAGAGCCTCTTCCACCCACTGCCTGTGATCGTATTTTAATCGGTCATATGGTTGACTTGATCCGCCCCTCTTTTAATTGTTTTTACATTTCGGGTGGATCGGTTTCATAATATTTCTGCTTAGTTTTGTCTTTTTTCCAATACACCGTTTTTTCATGCTCAAGGGGCTCTGTCTTCTAATCCCCCGCCACCCAATACCGCGTACAGGTTCACCCGGTTGACCAGCTTGGCCAGACGGAGAGCGATGAGCACCCGTTGCTGCCCGTAAAGGGAACGCTGCGCATCAAGGACGCCGAGGTAATCGTCAAGTCCTTGTGTGTAGCGGTTGTTGGCAAGGCGATATGTTTTTTCAACCGCACGCACCAGGGATTGTTGCGCTGCAAGCTGCTGATCTATTGTTCCCTGCACGGCAAGGGCATCGGCTACTTCCTTAAACGCCGTCTGGATGGTTTTCTCATAAAGGGTCAGGAGGATCTTCTGATCGGCTTTACTGACCCGGAGTGCGGCCCAGACGCGGGCGTCAAAGATCGGCATGATGATCTGTGGCGCAAAGTTCCAGACATCAGTGCCGGAATTGAAGAGACCGGATAATTCGTCACTTGCCGTGCCGATCGAGGTAGTCAACGAAATGCGGGGGAAAAAGGAGGCCCGGGCTGCCCCAATCAAGGCATAGGCCCCTTTGAGACGATATTCAGCCGCCATGATATCAGGCCGGTTGAGCAACACTTCGGAAGAGAGGCCCTGGGAAATTTTTCTGGGTGGAATAACGCTGCTCAGATCCACTGGAAGCAGGTCTTCCGGTACCCGGGAACCGGCGAGAAGATGTAAGGCATTTTGATCCTGGGCCACCTGCCGGGTGAAACCGGCAATATCTCTTTTCGCCGCCTCTACTCGAGTTTGAGCCCGTTGTAGATCCAGTTCCGTTGCAACCCCAACTTCATAACGGTGTCGAATAATATCATAGTCGCCCTGCTGGGACTTTAATGTCTCCCGTGCCAGTTTGAGATTTTCCAGATCCTTGGCCAGGGTCAGGTACACCCCGGCGACCTCGGACACCAACGCTATCTGCGCGCTGCGCCGAGCCTGCTCGGTTGCCAGATATTCATCAAGAGCCTGCTCACTCAGGCTGCGAATACGGCCGAAAAAATCAATCTCCCATGAGGCAACA
Source organism: Thermodesulfobacteriota bacterium (assembly GCA_034659175.1). Lineage (GTDB taxonomy): Bacteria > Desulfobacterota > Desulfobulbia > Desulfobulbales > DAOVYS01 > DAOVYS01. The sequence continues at coordinate 1,318 of JAYEGR010000058.1, forward strand.
CCCAGATTGACAGTGTAATGTTCTAATGTCCTCGAATCACCGGGGGCAATCAGGTCAGTGGACAAGCGCTGTTTGCCTCCCCCACCGGATGCATCAACTGCAGGAAAGAGTTCTGCCCGGTTCACACCATACATGGCTCGCGCCCGTTCCACGTTCAGGGTGGCAAGGCGAAGATCCCTATTGTTTTCCAGTGCCATGGTAATAATTTTTTGCATTTGTTGATCAGGGAAAAAATTTTTCCGGCTTAGCTGTGGCACTGCTACTGTTTCAGGCGTTGTCCGAGCGCTGTTGTAAGCCGCACCTTGAGGCCATTCATTGGGAATCGGCGCCCGGGGTTGATTGTATTCAGGGGCCAGGGAACAGCCCCCGAGAATAAGACCGGCGACGGCCGGCAGAAGCAATAATCGTCTATTCATGGTTTTGCCCCCCAGAGGTATTTTCTTCAACATGGGTCATGGTTACTTTTTTTCTGTGTTTACCCAAGGCCTTATAAATCATCACATAAAAGAGCGGCGCGAACAGGGTGACCAGGAATGTGGAGGTAATCGTGCCGCCTAGCACGCCGGTGCCGATGGCCCTTTGCGCCCCTGATCCAGCCCCGTTGGCAAGCGCCAGCGGCAAAACACCAAAACCAAAAGCCAGCGAGGTCATGATAATTGGTCGCAACCGCAGTTTAGCGGCCTCCAGCGTCGCCTCAACCAGACCTGCCCCTTCGTCAACCCGGGCCCTGGCGAACTGGACGATCAGAATGGCATTCTTGGTTGTCAATCCCAGGGTGATCAACAGGCCGATCTGGAAATAGACATCATTGTGCATGCCCCGCGAACTTGAGGCAATAACCCCGCCGATGACCCCAAGGGGCAGAGTCAGCAGGATGGCGATGGGTATGGGCCAGCTCTCATAGAGGGCCGCCAGACAGAGAAAGATGACAAAAATCGAGAAGGCGTATAGCAAGGGCGCCTGGGAACCTCCCTGCCGCTCCTGGTAGGAGAGCCCGGTCCAGTCATAACCTATCCCCTGCGGCAGCCTGGAAATGATCTCTTCCATGGCGGCCATCGCCTCGCCGGAACTGTGCCCCGGGGCCGGCTCACCCCAGATATTGATGGACGGAGAGGCGTTGAAACGTTCCAGCTTGGGCGAACCAATGGACCAGCGGCCGGAGGCAAAGGAGGAAAAGGGAACCATTTTTCCCATGCTGTTGCGAACGTAGAGTTTTTCCAGATCCTGCGGCAGCATGCGATAGGGGGCATCAAGCTGCGCATAGACCTTTTTGACCCGGCCGGCCTGGATAAAGTCATTGACATAGGCGCTGCCGAATGCCGCCCCAATGGTGTTGTGGATGGAGTTGATTGGAATCCCCAAGGCGCCGGCCTTGTCCCAATCCACATCAATGTGGTATTCGGCCACATCATTCATGCCGTTGGGCCGGACATTGACCAGGCGCGGATCCTGAGCCGCCATGCCGAGGAGCTGATTACGGGCCTCCATGAGTTTTGCGTGGCCCAGACCGCCCCGGTCAAGCAATTGCAGATCAAAGCCGGTGGCCATCCCCAGCTCGATGACAGGCGGTGGCGGGAAGGCGAAGACCATAGCCTCTTTTATCTGGGAAAAGGCTCCCATGGCTCGCCCGGCAATGGCTCCGACCTTCAGGTCCGGCCGCCGGCGCAGCTTCCAGTCCTTGAGTTTGACAAATCCCAGGGCCGTGTTCTGTCCCTCACCACCAAAATTTATACCCGCGACTGTAATGAGGGATTCAACTCCCTCTTTCTCATTCTCGAGGAAATGATCTTTTACTTTGTTCATGACGGCCTGGGTCTGTTCCAGGGTCGAGCCCGACGGCAGTATGCCCATGACCAGCAGTATGCCCTGATCTTCATCCGGAATGTAAGATGTGGGCATGCGCTGGAACAGATAGCCCATGGCCCCTGCAATCAACACAAACAGAAACAGGTAACGCAGTTTTTTGGCCAGCACTTGACCGACCAGTCGGACATATTGGTCCCGGGCGCGAAAAAAGATTCGGTCGAACAAGCGCAAAAAAGGACGCAGAAACCAAACCGCGCTATCTGAGGGTTTATGGCCCTTGGGCACTGGTTTGAGCATCGTGGCGCACAGTACAGGGGTCAGAACCAGGGCAACGACCACCGAAAGTAGCATGGACGAAATAACGGTCACTGAAAACTGGCGATAGATGACTCCGGTGGAACCGGGGAAGAAGGCCATGGGGCTGAAGACCGCCGACAGCACCAGGCCGATACCGATCAGGGCGCTGGTGATCTCATCCATTGATTTGGCAGTGGCCTCCCGGGGCGAAAGCCCCTCCTCGGCCATTATTCGCTCGACGTTCTCAACCACCACGATGGCATCATCGACCAGCAGGCCGATGGACAGCACCATGGCGAACATGGTCAGCATATTGATGGAAAACCCGAACAGCCCGAGAACTCCGAATGTCCCAAGCAGCACCACCGGCACCGCGATGGTCGGAATCAGGGTTGCCCGGAAGGTTCCCATAAAGAGATACATGACCACAAAAACCAGCAGGACCGCCTCAAACAGGGTCTTGACCACTTCCTCGATGGCCACCCTGGTAAAAGGGGTGGTGTCGTAGGGGTAAATCACCTTCAGGCCTGGGGGAAAATATTTGCTCATCTCCTTTAGTTTTTGCTTGACGGCATCGGCCGTATCCAGCGCATTGGCGCCGGCAGCCTGGCGGATCGCCATGGCAGCGGAGGGTTTGCCGTTATGATAGGCTATGACATCGTTACGTTCGGTTCCTATCTCGGTGCGACCAATGTCCTTGATGCGAACCACGGAACCATCGGGATTTGTACGAATTGGGATGGCCGCAAACTCCTCCGGGGTCTGGAGCAGATGCTGAACAATGATTGCGGCGTTCAGGCGCTGGCCTTTTATGGCCGGCGCGCCGCCTAATTGACCGGCGGAGATCTCGACGTTGTAGGCCCTGAGCGCCAGGATGACATCTTCCATGGTCAGGCTGTAACTTGTGAGCTTGTCGGGATTGACCCAGACCCGCATGGCATACTGGGAACCGAAATTTTGCACCTCTCCGACGCCTGGTACCCTTGAGAGTATCTTCTCCAGATTGGACTGGGCATAGTCCCGTAGATCATTGCCGTCCATACTGCCGTCTTCCGAGGTCAGGCCGACAATCATCAGGTAGTTTTTGGTGGATTTACTGACCTTGACACCGGAACGTTGCACTACATCGGGAAGGCTGGCCATAGCGAGCTGCAGCTTGTTCTGCACCTTGGACCAGGCGACATCCGGATCGGTTCCCGGCGCAAAGGTGAGTTCGACTCGCGAGGCGCCCGACGATGAACTGGTGCTGGCGATGTAGAGCATATCGTCCAGCCCGGTCATCTTCTGCTCGATGATCTGGGTTACGGTGTTTTCAACGGTCTCGGCTGAAGCTCCAGGAAAAAAGGAGTCAATGGCGATGGCCGGCGGGGCAATGGGCGGATACTGCGCAATGGGCAGGTTATAGATCGCCAGTCCACCTGCCGTCATCATGATAATGGCGATGACCCAGGCAAAGACCGGCCGCTTTAAAAAGAATTTTGATAACATCAATCCCCTCCTTTACAGCGCTTTTCGGGCGGTGCGCCTGGGCCTCCGGCTACAGGGTCCTGCCCGGCCTGCGTTGGATCAAAAGGAGTCGCTTTGACAACCGTCCCCGGCCGCAACATAAGCAGCCCTTCGACGATCACCCGGTCGCCTGGGGCAAGACCGGATGAAACCAGCCATTTATCACCGATGGCCCGGTCAAGGATAAGCGGTCGAAAGTCGGCCTTGCTTTCGGCATCAACGACCAGCGCGAAGGGATTTCCCTTGGGATCGCGGGACACCCCCTGTTGTGGAATCAGGATGGCCTGCTTATTGATGCCTTCCTTGATCATTGCCCGAACGAACATCCCGGGCAGCAACACCCCGTCCGGATTGGGAAAAAGTGCCCGCATAGTGACCGAGCCCGTGGTCTGGTCCACGGTGATGTCGCTGAATTGCAGAGTTCCGTCCAACGGATAGGCGGTGTCGTCTTCCAAGATAAGCTTGACCTTGTTCCGGTCCTTTCCCTGCTGATTGAGGAGGCCCTTTTGCAACCGGCTTTTTAAGCGAAAAAGGTTGGTGGTGGATTGGGGCACATCCACGTAAATGGGATCCAGTTGTTGAATAATGGCCAGAGCAACAGGTTGATACGCCGTGACAATAGCGCCCACCGTTACATTGGATCTGCCGATACGACCGGCAATGGGCGCCTTGATTTTGGTATATCCAAGGTTGATACGGGCTGTTTCTACCTGTGCTTTCCAGGATTCAATCTCTGCCTGTATCTGTTTGACAGCAGCCACGGTGTCATCATAATCCTGCTGACTTACTGCTTTGTCGGTCAGTAATTCCTTGTAACGTTCAACCCTGGCAAGAATTGGTGGCAGATTGGCCTTGGCTCGACTGAGAGCGGCATCGGCATTGTCGAGCGCTGCCTGGAAAGGCGCGGGATCAATCTGGTAGAGCACCTTTCCCGCCTTGACATCGGAACCTTCCTCAAACAAACGTTCCAGGATGAGACCGCTGATCTGGGGACGAATTTCAGCCACGCGAAAGGCCGAGGTGCGGCCCGGCAGCTCAGTGGTCAACATGACCTCCTCTGTTTGCACCGTCACCACGGTCACCTGCGGCGGTTCCATTGGAGGTGGGCCTTGTAGAGGGCCGCGGTCACAACCTGCCGGCAAAAGGGCGCCTGCCAGGGCTGCCATGATTATACTTCTTTTAATAGATTCATATACAATTCCATCATATTGCATCAGACATCCTCCAGATGTTTATAAATAAACGAATTGGGATTTTAGAATTACAGATATAATCATGGCTCAACAATCAGGCCTTTGCAGAGAATATTCAAAATGACATCGGGATCATCCGGATAGGGATGCTGCTCAGGTGCTTCCAGCCAGAGATGAAGAAAGGCGTTGGTGATACTGTCCAGAGAAACGGCCAGGTGGTACGGCTCGGCAATTTTTTGAAATCGTTTTTTTTGTACCCCAGCTTCAAAGACCTGGGCGAGTTTTTGCAAAAGTAGTCCATAGTTTTCCCGAATCTCTTTATCCAGACCCGCCTTTATATTGAAGCTTGCTCCCCTGGTTTCGGCAAAATAGAGACGAATAACAGAAACGTTGTCCATAAAGACAGCGCCTTTGACCTTTACGTAATTTTGCAGTTTTTCGATCTCGCCATTCTCCTCTTCCAGGGCCTTTGCCAGGGCCTCATGGAACATGTCGGCCTGCTCAATGATAATGGACTCATAAAGGTCTTCCTTGTTTTTGAAGAACTTGTAAAGTGTGCCCATGGCAAATTCCGCCTTTTTGGCAATCTCGTGCATGGAAACGTTGTGGTATCCCTTTTTTGAAAAAAGTTTGATTGCGGCTGTCAACATTTCTCGACGCTGCCAGAGTTTCTCTCGTTCCCGTCGTGAGAGTGTTGCGCCTTGCATTATCAGGTCTCCGTTTGTTTGGGTGTTGCGGTCTGTATGGATTTGATGTGGTTCTACATAAAATGACGATCTGTTCATCGTATAGAACAAAACCTCATATTGTCAAGCTAAAATTTTTAATACCTGCATATATTTCTTGACATCAAACCATAATCGCCTTACGTCTTAGTAAGATAATAAAAAAAGTAAGGAGAATAATATGGCGCTGGCAACTCTCACAACTAAGGGTCAAGTTACTATCCCAAAAAAAATAAGAGAATCTCTGAAATTGCATACCGGCGATAAAATTGAGATCATTGTCACAGAAAAAAGAGAAGCCATAATCAGGCCTATCTCCAAAAAAGTAGACGACATTTTCTGCAAATTACATAGACCCGGTAGAAAAGCTGTGACTCTTGAAGCTATGGATGATGCGATTAGAAACAGAATGAAGGATAAATTTAAATGAAAGGAGTAGATACAAATATTTTAATTCGTTTCTTAATCGGCGATGATGAGCAGCAGGCTAAAAAGGTTTACAATATTTTCAAAAAGGCTGAATCAAAAAAAAATGAATTATTTGTGCCCTTACTCGTAGTATTAGAATTGATTTGGGTCTTAGAATCAGTCTATGAAATTTCAAGAATTGAAATTTTAGATTCGATAAGCGAACTTTTACTGATGCCGATTTTAAAATTTGAGCATCAGTCGGTTTTGCAACAATTCATATTTTCCGCACAAGGAAACGGATATGATCTTTCAGATTTTTTAATTGCTCATTCCGCCAAGATCCAAGGTTGCGAAACTGTTCTTACTTTCGACAAAAAAGCATCCAAATTCAAATTGTTTGAACTTGCAAAATGAGGCAATATATGAAAATCAAATACTTTGTTTTAATGCTCCTTTGTCTGTTGTTGAGCGGAACACGTGGCTTTGCCGCAGACACCGATACTATCATCAAACGGGTTGAGGATAATCTGAACGGCAAGACCGCCTTTATGAAATTTACCATGACGGTCAAGACCAAAAGAAGTGAGCGGACCATGAAAATGGACAGCTATTCCATTGGTAAAGAAAAAAGTTTTATTAAGATTACCTACCCGAAAAAAGACAAGGGCATCACTTTTTTAAAGGTCGACAAATCAATGTGGCAATATGTGCCGCGTATTGAAAAGACGATCAAAATTCCGGCATCCATGATGCTGCAAAACTGGATGGGCAGTGATTTCACGAATGATGATCTTGTCAGAGAAAGTTCGATCAGTGAGGACTATGAGCAAAGGATCGTAGCGCAAAATGAAACAGAGTATGAGATAGAACTCCTGCCCCATGAGGATGCGCCCGTGGTGTGGGGACGAATCCTTATGGGGGTGTCGAAAGAATATTTTTTGCCGACCACTGTAAAATATTTTGATGAGGATGATGTCCTGGTGCGCATCCTCAGTTATCAGAATGTTAAAAAGTTCGGCAAACGGTTTTATCCGACACATTGGGTAATGTACCCGAAAAGTGAAGACAAAGCCGGCCACCAGACCATTTTTGATACAAACGAAGCAGTTTTTGATGAGGAAATAAGCGACATGTATTTTACCAAAAGGGCGTTAAAGAGATTTTCAAAATAAAAGTAATCGTGCACAGGCACCCCATCTGCACGCGATCAGTCTGGCTCACATAGGTTTACTATAGTTCGCCGGCCTGCTTGCGCACATATGGGGCACTTGTGCACGATTACATGCGGAGGAGTCTGCTAAATGGGGACTCCTCTGAACGTTTTCAAAATAAAAAATGTTTTTAAAAATCGCCATTAAAAATATCGTGGTTTACAAAAAACGCAGCATTATTACGATCGTGCTTACCTGTTTTACCACGGCGCTTTTGGTGTTTTCCTCGGCTTTCTGGGATGGATCTCATAATAAAATGATTGAAAGCGCTGTGGAGATATATCCCGGCTATCTGCAGATTACCCAGAAAGATTTCCGCAAGACCCCAAGCTATGACAACCTGATCTTTGATGCGCAATCGGTCCGTAATACGCTGACTGGAATCAGCGGCATTGATATATTCAGCGAGCGGTTTGAATCGTTTGTTCTTTTTTCCTCCGGGGAAAAGGCGGTCGGCGGCATGTTTACCGGCATTGAGCCGAAAAAGGAGGAGCGGTTGTCTCGTTTAAAAAAATCCTTAAAAAAAGGCGAATATTTATCTCCTGACGATCATGCAAAATTGTACATTGGAAACGAGCTTGCCAAAAGGCTGAAGGTTGATATAGGGGATGTCCTTTCGTTTGTGGGAACCGGGGCGGATTTCTCTTTTGCCGCTGATAACGTTACTGTAAAAGGCATTTTCCAAACCGGGCTTTTTGATTTTGACGCTCGCGCCGCTTTTGTAAGCAAATCCTACTTTGATGAGATTATGGCCGCCGAAAATTACGCCACCCACTTTATTGTGCTGCCGGACAAGCCTGAAAACGCCGAGGAGCTGGCGGCAACAATCAGCCAGAAGCTTGGCAAAGAGTATCAGTCCTTAAGCTGGCAAAAGACCATGGAGGGCCTGGTGCAGGCAATGAAGGTGGATTCCATTTTCGGCTATATAACCTTAGGTATTATTTTTATAGTCATTTTTTTCGTCATCATGATCTACACACTGCTCACTGTCTTTGCCCGGGTGCGGGAAATCGGCATCTTGCGCGCCGTGGGAACCACTCCGTCCCAGATTTTGCGCCTGCTCCTTTTAGAAAGCGTTCTTTTAGGCATGGTCAGCGTGATTGGAGGCGGACTGATCGGCGGTGCGCTTGCATATTATTTTGAGCTCAACCCGATTGTTATTTCCGGGTATGAAGAACAGTTCAAACAGTATGGGCTGGCCGCTTCGGCCATGCCCGCCGTATTTTCGTTGTCCACTCTTGTCCGGGACATGATCGTTATGTTTGTTTTGACTGTGTTGTCCACCCTGTATCCGATTCTAAAAATCAATGGATATCGGCCGATAGATGCAATCCGCCATGTATAAGCTTGTTGTGAAAATCGCCTGGGCCTCGCTTAGCAGGCGCAAGATTCGTTCCGTCCTGGTTGTCTTGATGATCACGGTCAGCCTCTGGGGGGTGCTGTTCATGGAAGGCATCTATGACGGTATGATCGAACAGATGATCGGCAATGCGATCCGCAGCGGAAGTGGTGACATTACTCTTTTTGTCAAAGGATACCGGCTGGACAACGATCTTGCAAAATTAATCACCAGGACTGAAGATATTGACCGGTTACTTGGCAATGACAAACGGGTGAAAACCTATATAATGCGGATCAGGCAGGACGGCCTTGTCGCCACGGCCCATTATTCGAGAAATGCGTCCATCTACGGCATTGAACTTGAGGCGGAGATGGCCAACGGCAGGCTTGACAACTATATTACAAGCGGTGAATTTGGTTTCGGCAGAAAAAACAAGGGGGTAATTTTAGGGGCAAGGCTTGCCGATAAGCTCAAAGTAAAGATCGGTAAAAAAATTATTCTTTCGGCCCAGAATCGTGAAAACGACGTGTCATCAATGGCGTTTAAGGTAACCGGTATAATTAAAACCAACAATATGGCCCTTGATGAAACCGCCATCTTTATTGACCGGCACAAGGCCCGGGACTTGCTGCTGGTTCCTGAAGGAGTAACTCAGGTATGCATGATTCTGCATAATGAAAAGGATATCCCGGCTCTGCAGGGGGAACTGCGGAAACATTTCAGCGAGTTGGAAGTATTTCGCTGGGACGAAATTTATCCGGCCTTGATGCAGAGCCGGGTGATGATGGAATGGTTTAATGTGGTGATAAGCCTTATCGTGTTTTGCGTGGCCGGACTGGGAATTTTCGGGGTGATGATGATGAGTGTTGTAGAGCGGCTCAGGGAGTTTGGAATTATGCTGGCTGTGGGCACGAAGTTTTCACAAATTCGGCAGATTGTGATGGCGGAATCGTTTTTCCTTGGTTTTTTTGGTTTTTTAGCCGGATCCCTGCTTGGCGGGATAACGCTTTATTATTTTTATGTGCACGGCCTGGATCTGACTATGTTCAGCAAAGGGTTGGATGCCTTTGGAATGGATGCGGTAACCTATGCCGTTATCCGGCCGGATTGTTTTGTCATCGCCTTTGTAGCTGTATTGACGGCAACTTTTTTAAGCGTATTGCCGCCGTTGCGATTTTTAAAAAAAGTAAAGCCCATTGAAGTAATTCGGAATATTTAAATCATAGGTTCAAGGTCCAAAGGTTCAAAGGTTTATATGACCGGAATTTTTCCCTATTCAACTCTGAACCGTATACTGGAAATCGTATTATGCGCACCCTCTTTCTTGAAATAAAACAAATCCACAAAATTTTTCGGCCCGGTAAAGATGTGAAAGTCATCGGCCTTGATGACATCAATCTCACCATCGACCAGGGTGAATTTGTCGTTGTCTCAGGGCCGTCCGGCAGCGGCAAGACGACCTTGCTGAACATAATCGGGGGCCTGGAAGAGGCGACAAGCGGCACAATTATTCTCCAGGGTGAATCATTGACCGGTTTGTCTGAAACTGAACTGTCCGCCATGCGGCGGGATTATATCGGGTTTGTTTTTCAGGCATTTAATCTTATCCCTGTTCTCAGTGTCGGGGAAAACATAGAATACATTATGAAACTTCAGGGCCGCAGCCAAAAAGAATGCAACGCCCGGACTTTGGAAGTGGCCGGAAAGCTGGATATAGGAAACCTGCTTGACAAAATGCCTAACCAGTTAAGCGGCGGTCAGCAACAGCGGGCGGCAGTGGCCCGGGCTGTTGCCGCCAAACCCGGATTGATCCTGGCTGACGAACCAACCGCCAACCTTGACAGCAAAAACGCCGCCGTTCTTATGGATATGATGCAGCGCTTGAATGAAGATGAAGGCGTCACCATCATTTTTTCTTCCCACGATCCAATGGTAATAGAAAAAGCCAGACATTCCATAATCATAAAAGACGGGAAAATTGTTACCAATGAGCGGTCTTGCTAACATTTTTTTTACTGCCGGTCTTTTGGCCGTACAATTTGATTACGGGCTTGAGAACACTAATATCATTACCTGCGATGAATACGATCGTTTAGGCGATTATAACCGCCTCCGCGCCGACATAAATCTGGACCACCCTGAACTTGACGGTTTCAGCGCCAAGCTGATCCTTGATAATGAAACGCGCTACAGCGAGCAGCCGAGCAGTTTTACCAACAAAAGCAAGATTTACCGGGCCTATCTCGAATATGCCGGTGAAAAGCATTTTTGGGTTATCGGCCGTCAACGGGTTCCATTCGGCGTCGGCCGGATCTGGAATCCCATTGATGTTTTTAACCCTATAAATTCCCTGGATGTCGAAGTAGACGAACGAACCGGCACGGAAGCTATCCGTTATGAGTATGCATTAAACCCTTTGACCGATTTTGATATCACTATTTCCAGGGGCAAAGGCGCTGCTCGAATTAAGGGATACCTTGAATTCGCTGATTTTGCTCTGGTGGCAGTTGCGGATAATGATAATGACCGAGACGTCATCGGCTGGGAAATTGAGGGAGAATTGTTTGCAAGCGGCATTGAACTGCGTAGCGAAGGCGGTGGTTTTCATAACCGCATAACCGGCAAACGCCACACGGAATTTATCTGCGGAGTGGAATACGGGTTTGCAAATTCTCTCACACTGCTTGGCGAATACTATTTTAATGACAAGACCCGGATAGACCATCTGGGCTGCACGGTAGGCTATCAACCGACTTCGCTTTGGAGCATGAGGCTCCTGCAAATCATCAACCTTGATGATCACTCCTTATTTATTTCTCCTTCCATTGAATATAGCTTAAGCGATGAAATGATTATCAGCGGCGGGGTCTTTATCTACCATGGAGACTCTGATGACGAATTTGGTCTGCAAGGCGATCAGGTTTACCTGCGTTGGTTTGTTCATTTTTGAGCGGACCCTTACGGAAAACAGGGGACGAAAATAGCGAAAATAGGGACAAAAATAGCAAAAATAGGGGACAGACCACGTTTTGTGATAGCCAATCAAGTGAAAGAGTGATAAATTATATTTATACTTCGACGACCTCGCATCATCATACCCGGCGTTCCCCTGCATCTGATCCAGCGCGGAAATAATCGGCAGTCCTGTTTTTATACCGATGAGGATTACTGTTGTTACCTTGATTGGTTGCAGCAGTATAGCCGTGACACTGGCTGTTCTGTACATGCCTATGTGTTGATGACCAACCATGTCCACCTTTTTTTGACCCCGGCAGATGCTGACAGTGCCGGAATGCTAATGAAACGTTTGGGGCAGCGGTATGTACGTTCGTCAACCGCACATATCAGCGTAGTGTACCCTCTGGGAGGGGCGTTTTCGTTCCTGTATTGCCCAACAGGAGGAGTATCTGCCGGCATGTCCAGCGCGGTACATCGAACTAAATCCGGTCTGTGCCGGTATTGTTGCACACCCTGGCAAGTATCGCTGGTCAAGCTACGGTTACAATGGGCAGGGCGAAAGAGCAGACTTGTTAAGTCACCATTCAGTCTATCAGGATCTTGGCCGAACCAGTGAAGAAAGGCAGGCCGCCTACCGGGAACTTTTTCGTCATGAGTTGGAGCCTGGTGTCGTTGACCGGATTCGTCATGCAACCAACGGGAATTTCGCCCTTGGCAACCAACGGTTCAAAGAAGAAATAGCCGCCATGCTTGGCCGCCGGGTAACTCCCGGAAAAGCAGGCAGGCCGCGAAAGAAAACAGAGAAGAAGGAGGGTGACGGATAAACGTGGTCTGTCCCCTATTTTTCCCTATTTTTCTACTTAAGGTCGCAAATACTCTGATTAACGTACTTGATGGTGCTTCTGACGCTGACTCGTATGAAGGTCTTGTCGAGTGTGGAATAATTAATGACGATGATCTCAGTGACAGGGTTAAAGCTAGGATTAAGTCCGGTGATCAGGTTCTCGACATACTCGTAATTCTGGACGAGGATGACTAAGGATTCGTCAGATACTAGTCAGTAGCTGTGCTAAGTCTGGGACATATCGTGCCCCGAGCGCATATTCCCGCAGAACCCATAAGGATTGCAGAAATAATCGCAGAAATAATCGGGGACAGTCACTAATTAACGAAATAATCGGAGCAGACCACGTTTCTTTGGGCTTCCCCGCAACGATTTTATCGGCAAGAAATCGCCGAAGAAAAGCATACAGACCGACCTAAAAACGGCGCGAAATTATTGATAAATTGGAAACTCCCGTTGCCGTTTTCAGGCGGCTGATGCAGGTCGTTGGGCTAGAAAATCACCAATCTATAATATTCCAAAAAATTCAAAAAACAGTTGCTTTTTGCACCATATTTGGTACACTTCATGCATAGTTGCCAATTTCAGATTACAGGTTGTTTTTTATAAATCGGACTCAGGGAAAGAGCCGGTACGAGATTGGCTAAAAAAACTCGACAAAGAAGATCGTAAAATCATTGGAGAGGATATAAAAACTGTTCAATTCGGCTGGCCATTGGGAATGCCGCTTGTCCGTAAAATTGAGAAAGGTCTGTGGGAAGTTCGTATCCAGTTGGATAATCGAATCGCACGCATTCTATT
>JAYEGR010000059.1:0-8133 GCA_034659175.1 Thermodesulfobacteriota bacterium
GGTGGGTCGCGTATTCATCTGCCTCAACGAGAACCGCCTTATAACGTCCCTGAAAAAGATGCCCCGACCTTTTGCGTTTCGTGTTGAAGTAAGTTGTATATGCTCCGTTGATATGACGCATTATTTGAGATAGATTACCCTCCGGCGTTTCTAACAGGATATGGTAATGATTGCTCATCAAACAATATACATGAATTCTCGTATGGTAACGCTCTGTCGCTGTTGCCAGGTAAGACAAAAATTTTTCCCGGTCAGCCTTACTTCTAAAAACATCCAGGCGCTCGTTCCCTCTGGATGTAATATGATAAAAAGCGCCCGAATATTGTATTCTTAAAGGTCTTGCCATGGTTTTGCTTTTACACCGAACTGACCACGATGTCAAGTGTGTAGACCTGACCCCTATTTTTGCTATTTCTCTTGTGACCCCTATTTCTCTTGCTATTTCTCCTGTGACCCCACTGTACAACGAATTTCTGGTCACAAAACTCTCCAGATGGTCGCAAGATACAGCCATCAAAATGGTGAGCACATTCAAGCTGCAATGGATGTGCTTGAGGGACGTTATACTGATGGCGACTAATTTTTTCTCAAAAGTTCTTGATTTTTCCCAGAATGATTACACCAAAATTACACATTACCTATTTTTAAACAAAAAAGCACTTAGCCCAAAAAAATGAGCTAAGTGCTTGATTTAATTGGTGCCTAGGACGAGAATCGAACTCGTACAGGGACTAGCCCCGAGGGATTTTAAGTCCCTTGCGTCTACCAATTCCGCCACCCAGGCACATTATTACGCTATAAAGGTAATCGTTTACAGGGGACCCCCTCTGAACGGTTACTATAAAAGATATTGTTACTTATAAAATGGACCGCTGACAATAGTCAATTTATTTTTGAGCGAAACCTTAACCACTTTGTCGATTTAAGTTATCATATAATCTATTGTTTAAATGCTTTTCAACCCAAAAAATGATGTCGTTAGTCAAACGAGTAACGTATTAATATGATTACAATGAGTTAGTGTCCATAAAAAAAATAAAAAAATGCAAGGGTTAGCCCAAAGGACTTAATCGAAGAAAAATATTTGTTTGACAAATGAGTGCAACCTGTGTTGCAATTAATCGCGCAATTAAACGTATGGGCAGGTGAAAAAAATCCTAGCCAAAAATATTTATTTTTTTTTAACCGTTAAACTGTGAACCGTGAACCACGGATTCGCAAAAAACGATGTTATTGCCGCTTGTTAAAATCTAACCCGGATAAACTGGAATTCTTTAATGTTCCTGGACTATTTTCAGTACCCCCAGGGTATAAGTACCTTAGAAAATATTTTCTAAGGTACTAAAAAAAGGTGCATGATGAAAAATTTTATAAATAAACTCTTGCTCACAACGATCATTTGCATGGTTGCAGTTTTTGTGTCCGTGGAAACAGGGTTTGCATCGGAGACCGTCAAACTCGGTGTTGCCGGCGCCCACAGCGGGGATCTGGCATCCTACGGGATTCCATCTGTCAGGGCTGCCGAACTGGTGGTAAAAGAAATCAATTCCAAAGGCGGTGTACTGGGGCGGGAGGTGCAACTTCTCGTGGAGGATGATGTTTGTAAGCCCGAGGTTGCCACCAATACCGCAACCAGACTTATTTCCCAGGGAGTCCACGTAGTTCTTGGTCACATCTGCAGCGGAGCAACCAAGTCGGCTCTTGGTATTTATAACGATTCAAAGATCGTCACAATGTCACCATCCGCGACCAACCCTGGCCTGACCCAGAGCGGCCGATATCCCTATTTTTTTCGCACGATTGCTTCAGACGATGCGCAGGCGCGGCTTGAAACAAATTTTGCCCTGGATGTGCTAAAGTTGAAAAAAATCGCGGTAATTCACGACAAAGGTGATTACGGCAAAGGTATTGCCGAATTCGCAAAGAAATTTTTAGAAGAATCAGGCCGGGCTGAAGTAGTGCTTTATGAAGGAGTGACCCCGGGCGCCATGGATTATTCGGCGATTGTTCAGAAAATAAAGCGCTTTAAGGCGGAGGCCGTGATATACGGAGGCTATCACCCCGAGGCAGCCAAGATTATCAAACAGATGCGCAAAAAGCGTATGAAGACTATTTTTATTTCCGACGACGGAGTAAAAGACGATACCTTTATCAAGGTAGCCGGCAAAAACGCTGAAGGTGTATATGCGACCGGCCCCAAAGATGTTTCGGCCAACCCCATGGCAGTTGCGGCAAATGAGGCCCACAAAAAAGAATATGGAACCGAGCCCGGAGCCTTTTTCTTAAACGCCTATTCAGCCGCCCTGGCGCTCTTAAACGCGGTTGAAAAGGCCGGCAAAACCGATTACAACGCAGTATCACACGCCCTTAGAACGGAATATGTTGACACTCCCCTTGGAAAAATCCGGTTTGATGAACGTGGAGATACCATAGGCATTGGATTTTCCATGTACCAGGTACGGAATGGCGTATATGTTGAATTGAAATAGTATTCATTACTTTTTGAATAAAAAAACAGGCGGTTCCATGGAATATTTCTTTGAGTTATTTTTAGGCGGACTTATTCGAGGAAGTATTTATGCCCTGATCGCCCTTGGCTATACCATGGTCTACGGCATTATCGGGCTCATTAATTTTGCCCATGGGGAGATTTACATGATCGGGGCATTCACGGCCCTGATTATTGCAAATGTCCTGACCCTCCACGGCTTTGGCCAGATTTCGGTTCTTATACTTGCATCAATTGCCGCAATAATTTATTCCGCAGCCTACGGCCTCACGATTGAGCAAATGGCCTACAAACCATTGCGCCGAGCCCCGCGCCTATCTCCCCTTATAAGTGCAATCGGCATGTCCATTTTTCTCCAGAACTACGTGCTTCTCGCACAAACTTCAGATTTTCTCCCGTTTCCCTGCCTTATTCCTGATTTTGAATTTTTAGCGCCTGTTGCCCATATAATCGATTCATCAGCTCTGGCTATACTCGTGACGACCTCGATAATAATGGTGCTGTTGACCGTGCTGATTAAATTTACCAGGATCGGTAAAGCTATGAGGGCGACTGCCCAGGACCGGACCATGGCCCTTCTTGTAGGTATAAATGTTAACCGGATAATCTCGGCTACCTTTGTGACAGGCTCTGCCTTGGCTGCCATAGGCGGAGTCCTGATCGCATCCCACGTGGGACAGATCAATTTTTACATCGGGTTCATTGCCGGAATAAAGGCATTTACAGCAGCCGTGCTCGGAGGAATCGGCAGTATTCCAGGCGCGGTTTTAGGGAGTCTCATCCTCGGCTGTACCGAAAGTTTTGCAACCGGATACATATCAAGCGATTATGAAGACGTCTTTGCCTTTACTCTTTTAGTCCTGATCCTCATCTTCAGACCGTCAGGAATTCTTGGTCGAAAAGAGGACCAGAAGGTGTAGGTATTTTAGAAAATATTTTCTAAGGTACTAAATAATACAAAATATTAAAAAGGTGTTATATTGATGCTTAAACGTTTCTCTGTGTCTCTTAAGGAAAATTTACTCGCGGACTTTGACAAATTTATTCGACGTTGTCAGTACAGCAACCGTTCCGAGGCTGTTCGAGATCTTATAAGAAAGGCGCTTGTACAGCGCGAGTGGGAAGTGGATAAGAATGTGATCGGTGTCATTACGCTGGTATATGATCATCACCAGAATCAGTTGCAGGAAACGATTACACAACTTCAGCATGACTTCCATGAGCATATTGTCTCGACGACCCATGTTCACATGGACTATGACAACTGCCTTGAAGTGATCATCATCCGTGGAAAGGCGCTGGAAGTGAGGGAGTTGTCTGAACGGTTAATCGCAACCAAGGGCGTAAAGAATGGAGATCTGGCTATGAGTAGTACAGGAAAACATCTACACTGATTTTTTGCCGGAAAAGGGTTCAGAAAATTTGTAATACAAGAGTCAAAAGTTATGCATATATCTGAAGGAGTTCTTTCTGCGTCCGTGCTTGCCGGAGGCTGGGCGCTGACCGTAATCGGAACAACAATCGGGCTTAAAAGGGTAGGGCATGACAAAATCATGTCGGTTGCCATACTTTCCTCCGCCTTTTTTGTGGCATCTCTTGTTCACCTGCCTGTGGGACCGGGCAGTGTGCATCTGCTGCTCAATGGTCTCATGGGCCTGATACTTGGCTGGGCATGTTTCCCGGCAATCCTGGCTGCACTTTTTCTGCAGGCGGTATTTTTTCAATTCGGCGGCATTGTTGTACTGGGAGTTAATACATTTAATATGGCCATGCCGGCTTTATTGTGTTCCTGTTTCCTTAGACCGTGGCTTTTCACGCCTGGATTTAAAGGGGCTGCAGCAGCTTATATCGGCGGTTTTTTCTCTGTGCTGCTTTCGTCGTTATGTGTGGCGTTTTGTCTGGCGTTTACGGATGAGGGCTTTATCAAGACGGCAGGTATTCTGATAACTACCCATTTCCCCATAATGATCATTGAAGGCTTTGTCACCATGTTCACCATTTCCTTTCTGACCAAAGTTCAGCCTGATATTTTCCAAATGACAAAACCATGAGGAAAAAATTACGGACAAACAAAATGGCACCACATCCCCTGGTTAAAAAAATTCCAGTTTATCTGGGTTAGGGAAAAAATCAGATGGATAAAGAATGGTTTGTGATTCGCACAAAATCTCGCCAGGAAAACCTGGCAAAGGAACATTATTCCCGCCAGGGTTTCAGCGTGTACCTGCCGGTCATAAAAAAGACCGTCCGGCACGCCCGGCGCGTATCCAATACTGTCAGGCCATTTTTCCCAGGATATCTTTTTCTGCACCTGGCTCCCAACGAGCGTGACTGGACCGCCATATCCAGCACCATCGGCAGTATCGGTCCTGTTCATTTCGGCGACAACTACCCCCCTGTTCCGACTTCGATCATTTCCAACTTGAAGACCCTTGAGGATGACAAGGGCCATATTGCCAACCTCATGGAATACTCACGGTTGCAAAAGGGCGCCAAGATACGCATCATGCATGGAGAACTAGAGGGGCTGGACGGAATTTATGTGGAATTACGCGGAGAGGACCGCGCCATGATCCTGCTTGATTTTCTTCAACGCCGGGTTACGGCAACCGTACCATTAACCTCCATTGAGGCCGGATAAGGCAAATGACCGTGATCTTGGGCTGATTAAGACAAAAGGGCAGATAGGGAAAGGAGTTGGGACGAGAAGATATTTGTGAGGCAAGAAACATTTGAAGGGAGGGAAATCACGGTTTGGGGGATGTGATAAGGCATGGTCGGAAAGGGTGTATCCCCTGTTTAATGATTAGTTGTAGGGAGGAATTCCGCGAATTTATTAATTATGACAACACCAAAAAAAATCAATTATACCTGTTTAAGGTTATAATTTGCTAAAAATCGCCAATTATGGCTAAGCGAGGTATACAACAATATAAAATATGCTAAGGGAACTCAGGATAAAAAACCTTGCTCTGATCGAGGAGCTTTTCATCACGTTTTCAAAGGGCCTGATTGTGCTTACCGGTGAAACCGGGGCCGGAAAGTCAATTGTGCTTCAGGCCATTCATCTCCTTTCCGGAGGGCGGGCTTCCTCTTCATGGATCAGAACCGGGACGGATTCCGCATCTGTTGAGGCCCTGTTTGAGATCCCGGATGACAGACACACCCTTCTTGCCCGGATAAGGGATATGGGATTTGAGACCGATGGTTCCCTTATTGTCAAACGGATACTCTCAATTAAAGGAAAAAGCAGATATTATGTGAACCACAGCCTGGCGGCAGCGAAAACAACAGGAGAAATCACCCGGAATCTTGTAAACGTGACAAGCCAGCACGATCACCAGGAGCTTCTCCTGCCCTCAACGCACCTTGATTTCATAGATTCTCTTGGAAACCTGCTGCCGGAACGCCATGACTTTTCCGAACTATTTGATCAATGGACCGCTCTAAAAACCGATTTTAATGATCTGCGCAATAAGGAAATGAAGAAAGAGCAGCGCAGGGATTTCCTTTCATTTCAATATAAAGAAATCACCGAAGCCCGGATCACTCCAGGAGAGGACGAGGTACTGGAAGTTGAAAAAAATAGGCTTAAGGCGTCTGATGACCTCATCCGACTAGGCAATGAAAGTAAAGACATCTTAAGTGAGACTGTAATTGACAGCCTTGCCAAGGTCAGAAAAAACATTGAGCAGATGTCCGTACATGACAGCACCCTGACCGGTCTTGCAGAAGAGGTTGCCGGGCAGAGTTTTCAGCTTGAAGACAAATTGACCGAACTCAGGCGCTATGTTGAAGCGGTGGAAAACAATCCATCGCGTCTTGACATGGTCACTGCCAGGATCGATCTTTTGCAGCAACTGAAACGAAAATACGGCAAATCACTTGAACAGGTGTCGGCTTATGCGGAAAAAATTCAAGTTGAGCTGAAAAATCTTGACAAAATGGACCGGAAAATCGAGGAGATTAAAAAAGAACTTGCATTAATCGAGAAAAAACTGGTTCAAAGCGCAAACCATCTTTCTGCCGCACGCCGGAAAGCAGGCTCTCTTCTTACGGATGCAATGAAGAATGAATTTCATTCCCTCTGTTTTGAAGAAGCGGATTTCAAGGTTTCTTTTAATGTGTCCGAGGAGCTAAATCTTTCAGACCTGACCCGGCTCGGTTTTGAATCTACGGAATTCATGTTTTCCGCAAATCCTGGAGAGCCTGTAAAACCCCTGGCAAAAATCGCCTCAGGCGGCGAACTTTCAAGGCTCATGCTGGCCTTGAAATGCCTGCTGGCAAAAAAAGACAAGGTCGAAACCGCAATACTTGACGAAGTTGACGCAGGGATCGGAGGCAAAGCCGCCGAGGCGGTTGCTGAAAAAATTAAGGAACTGGCCGGGCATCACCAGGTTCTCTGTATTACGCATCTTCCACAGATCGCGTCATGCGCTGACGAGCACTTTATGGTTACAAAAAAAGTGTACGACAAACGCACCCTCACCACAATTTCACATCTAAATGACAAGTCACGGGTCAGCGAACTGGCCCGAATGCTTTCAGGAGAATCGGTCACTTCAAAGACCCTTGCCTACGCAAAAGAACTTCTTGAAAGAAACAAAAGAAAGAATTTGAAAAATCCATGGGAGCTAAAAGCATTTCAGCAATAGCCCTGTTTTCGGGCGGTTTAGACAGCATTCTTGCCTGCCGTATTGTGATGGATCAGGGCATCAGTGTAACGGCTCTTAACTTTGTGACTCCGTTTTTCGGATACGAATCCCCGGTTGGGAAAAAATATGGAATAGATGTTTCCTTGGTCGACATCAGTGATAAATACCTTACGCTCTTAAAAGATCCGCCGCATGGATTCGGCAAGCGCTTCAACCCTTGCATAGACTGCAAGATCATGATGGTCAAAGAAGCCAAAAGGATAATGGAAGAGACGAATGCATCTTTCATATTTACAGGTGAAGTCATCGGTCAAAGGTCAATGTCCCAGAGAAAAGATACCTTAAGAGTAATTGAAAGGGATAGCGGCTGTGACGGAATACTCTTAAGGCCCCTTTGCGCAAAATCCCAAAAACCGACACAGGCTGAAATTGACGGCATAATTGATCGTGAACTGCTTTTTGATATAAGCGGTCGCGGAAGGCGTGGTCAAGTGGACCTTGCTGAAAAATTCGGAATTACCGATTATCCAAATCCCGCGGGCGGATGCGTGCTGACGGATCCTGTTATAGGAAAAAGGATTGAATCATTTTATAATTATCAAAATGAGATAAGGGCCGGTGACATGAGGCTGCTCTTAACAGGCAGGCATTACAGGCTTCCGAACGGCGGACTGCTGACCCTTGGCCGGAATGAGGCTGAAAACCAAAAAATCGACCAACTTTATGTGTCAGGCGACCTGATTTTGAAATCCATGGACAGGCCGGGCCCCACGGCAATTCTACGGTTTTCAACTCATGCCGAAGATGCAAAACTGGCAGCCTGCATTGTTGCGAGTTTCAGCAAAAAACTTACAAACGCACCCAAAATCAACGAGGTAACGGCTAAATCTGATAATGAGACAATCACATTCAAAATAGAGCCGTTAAGCGATGACCTTTTCCGGCCTTGGACCATTTTATAACACTAAG
>JAYEGR010000059.1:8233-14390 GCA_034659175.1 Thermodesulfobacteriota bacterium
AAAAAACTTACAAACGCACCCAAAATCAACGAGGTAACGGCTAAATCTGATAATGAGACAATCACATTCAAAATAGAGCCGTTAAGCGATGACCTTTTCCGGCCTTGGACCATTTTATAACACTAAGAGCCTGTTTAAAAACTATCTTTTAGGCAGTCAAAGCCTCCAACGTTTTCGAAGGTGCGCTTTTAAGTCCCCCTTTTGCAAAGGGGGATTTAGGGGGATTTAAACAAGTCAGATAAAATCCCCCCTAGCCCCCCTTTGGTAAAGGGGGAAATGAGTCTTTAGTAATTTCATATGGTTATGTGAATTATGGACTCTTAAATTTGGAGACTTTGACCTCTCAAAAAAGAATTTTTAAACAGGCTCTAAGGGCTCGTAAAAATAAATTTACATGCGGAGGAGTATGCTAACGAGGGGGACAACCTCTGAACGGTTACCCTGAAAATGCAAATTTATTTTTGAGCGGGCCCTGACAACAATCCTTGACAGTCCGACTCAAAACTGCTATTTGCTGATTTTAATATATAAATAATTGCCGGCGTAGCTCAGCGGTAGAGCAGCTGATTCGTAATCAGCAGGTCAACAGTTCAATTCTGTTCGCCGGCTCCAGTTAAATCAAAGGGTTAACTCATAAGAGCTAATCCTTTTTTTGTTCGGCATGGAATTCAGCCGCAAAAAACGGAATGTTTTCCATTTTGCATGAAAAATAATTCCGCCCCCATTTTCGTAGTGATATGTCCGTTTGTTGATCTATGCCATCTTCCTCTATGCCTTAGTTAATTCCCTTTTATGGGAGCCTGTCAGCCGTAGGCGAATCTGTTCGTGGCTAAAAATATAACAATTCAAGACCTTATCCTTATGTGTCATAAACATTGTGGGTAAAGGGTAGGCTTAGCCTGACCCTGACCCGACCACGAATTGAGAGCCCCGAATTGATGAGACAATTTTTTTCAAAAAAGGTTTGACTATAGCCGACGTACTCCCGTATAATGTACTAAAAAATAGAACATTATACGGGAGACAAATGACCTCAATTTTTTTCGGCCTCATCACTTCAAAAATACGCATCCGTATTCTCGTGCGGCTATTCCTTAATCCAAAGCAACACGTTTATCTCCGCGAACTGGCAGAAGAATTCAACGCTTCTCCCGCCCATGTAAGAAACGAACTCCGTCAGCTCAAAAAAGCCGAATTCTTGACTTCCGAAAAAAATGGCCGTCAGATCTTCTACAGTGCCAATCCCAACCACCCTCTTTTTTCAGAACTTCAATCCATGGTTAAAAAGGCCATGGGTATGGACCGTATTTTCGACTCAATCATTGAGCGGCTTGGCGATCTTGAAAGGGCTTACCTGATTGACGATTATGCCGAAGGCAAGGACTCCGGCATAATCGATCTTGTCCTGGTCGGCAATGTTGACCAGGAAAACCTTATTGATCTTGTAAAGAAAACCGAACGTTATATTGAACGGAAAATCAGAACACTTGTTTTGTTGCCGGATGAATGGGAAAAGCTGCGCGCCAGCCAGACAAAACGGCCGCTGCTCCTGCTTTGGCAACGGGAATAAACACAATAAAATTATCTAAAGCAAATAATCGATGAAAACCGAATGGTTTGCGATTCGCACAAAACCTCACAAGGAAAACCTGGCAAAGGAACATTATTCCCGCCAGGATTTCAGCGTGTACCTGCCGGTCATAAAAAAATCGTCCGGCACGCCCGTCGCGTATCCAATACTATCAGGCCATTTTTTCCAGGCTATCTTTTTTTGCACATGGCTCCCAACGAGGCGGTCTGTAGATCTAGATGGACAAAGGCCGATGACCCCGGTCTATAGCAACCGCCAAATTTTATAAGAACACCTGAACGGGAGAATTTTCACCCAAATGGCGGTAGCGTGCCTTGCTTTTGACGCAATTCCAGAACACATTCGCCAGACTAAACAACATTCAGCATGTTATCTTTGCCAGAGCAATAATTTTATCCGAAAACCCGGCTCAGTCTGTGATATGCAGGAATATGCTTTAAACCAGCAGAAAGCTGTGCTGTTTTTTTCCGCCACAGTCAAAAAAACTCGCGATTATTTTTGAATAAGGGTTAAATAAACAGCGACGATAAACCTTGAGGTATCGAGCAAGTATATAGCAAGGGCTGACATATGGCATATAAGAGGTATCTGGAGTCACAAATTATACAAGACCTGCAAAAAAAAATGGTCTTTGTGGGAGGAGCACGCCAGGTGGGAAAAACTACCCTTGCCCGGAAGATACTTGGCGACCAGCAGGGGTATCTAAACTGGGATATTGCGGAGCACCGTGAAAGAATTCTTAAAAAAGAACTGCCGCCGGTGGAAACACTTGCTTTTGACGAAATTCACAAATATAGATCCTGGCGTAATTATATCAAAGGGTTATACGACAGTGACCCCAAAGACCGCCGAATCATGGTCACGGGAAGTGCTCGACTGGATTATTACCGCCACGGAGGTGACTCTTTGCAGGGGAGATACCACTATTTACGTCTCTTTCCTCTTTCCTGCGCGGAACTGACAATAACCTCCTCCCGAGATTTGCAGGAACTCCTGCTGTTAGGCGGATTCCCTGAGCCTTTCTTTGCATCCTCGAAAATTGAATCCCGCCGCTGGTCACGTGAATACAGAAAAAGACTCATTGAAGAAGACCTGCAGTCCCTGGAAAGAGTACAGGACCTCGGCAACCTTGAACTGCTCATGCTCCGCTTGCCGGAACTGGTCGGATCTCCGCTCTCCATCAATGCGCTACGTGAAGATCTCCAGGTAAGCCACAAGACTGTTGCCAACTGGATCTGTATCTTGGAACGACTCTATGCGATCTTCCGACTTTCCCCTTTTGGCGCCCCAAAAATAAGGGCCGTGAAAAAAGAACAAAAACATTATCATTATGACTGGACCCTGATTAAAGAACCCGGTCCCCGTTTTGAAAACATGGTTGCCCTGCACCTGCTGAAATGGGTTTGCTTCCAGGAAGACACCCTGGGGCTTGACATGGAACTTCGTTACTTCCGGGATGTTGATGGGCGAGAAGTTGATTTTGTCATCATGGAGGACAGAAAACCGATATTTTTCATAGAATGCAAAACAAGTGATGAAGCTTCCGGCAAAGGATTAAAATACCTGAAAGCACGTTTCCCTGACTGCAATGCTTTGCAAATCTCGGCAACAGGCAGCAAAGATGTTCTCACGAATGACAATATCAGAATGATGCCGGCCGTGGATTTCCTTGCAGGGCTGGTTTAATCCCGAAACCCAACGAAGATGGGCATGGACCGCGTTCTCAACTCAATCATTGAGCGGATCGGCGGATCTTGACAAGGCTGATCAGCTATACTTTGGTATGCTGGGCAGCCTGCTCGCCTTCCTGCGGGGCGCTGCCGAATATTTATTCCCGAAGCTAAGTATACATGGCTATATGGCGGTTCAAGACAGGATATGTATACAACATTTCCATACTGCCTGTGGAAAAAGCACTAAAAGAGCTCCCGACTATTCTGCAAAACAGTTGAACAGCATATTAATGGTGAAAAAGACAGGGCATTAAAACCAGATCAAAAAGAAAAATATTTTTAATTCGCAATTCACTTGCTGTCCCTCTTGCTTGACAAATAGACGTCCTCAACTCCCACTTTTATATATTACCAGCGTATTTATATTGGAAAATATCCAAATCTATGATAGATATACACTGGAAGATGTCCAAAAATGACATGTTTTAATATTGGCAAATAGCCGAACATGTCTGGGTTCTTATTTTTTATTAAGGGTTTTCATTCATGAAAAGAGATCTATATGAAATATTATGTCAATGGAAGAAAGATAAAAATCGTCGTCCATTACTTGTTCGTGGTGCAAGACAAGTAGGGAAAACCTTTTTGGTGAATGAGTTTGGGGTGCGTGAATTTGATTCTTTGATTACTCTTAATTTTGAAAAGAATCCTGAGTATAAGGAAATTTTCAATTCATTAGAACCTCGTAATATACTTGAGAAAATTACCTTGTTTACCGGTAAAAGAATTGAACAGGGGAAAACACTTATATTTTTTGATGAAGTGCAGGACTGTGCTTCAGCAATTATGGCCTTGCGTTATTTTTATGAAGAGATGCCGTTATTACACATTGTTGCTGCAGGTTCATTAGTGGAATTTACTCTTGAATCTGAAAATTTCCGTATGCCTGTAGGACGAATTCAATATGTGTACCTTTTTCCAATGTCCTTTGGTGAATTTATTGAGGCAACAGGAGAAAAAGAG
Source organism: Thermodesulfobacteriota bacterium (assembly GCA_034659175.1). Taxonomy (GTDB): domain Bacteria; phylum Desulfobacterota; class Desulfobulbia; order Desulfobulbales; family DAOVYS01; genus DAOVYS01. Next base: position 12,521 of record JAYEGR010000059.1, read on the forward strand.
CTTCGTACTTATATCTGTGATCACAAGAAATTGCAGATGCTTCCTGAGTCTCTACATGTAAAACTTAATGAATATATACGCAAATATTTTATTTTAGGTGGTATGCCTGCTGTAGTGCGAGAATATTGTGAAACAGGAGATATTATCGCCTGTGAAAGAATACAACGTGCAATAATTGATACATATCAGGATGATTTTGGGAAATATTCTCGAAAATTAAAGCATCGATATCTTAATAAAGTTTATAATGCGGTCCCTAAAATGGTAGGGCGGAAATTTATTTATGCACGTGTTGATAATACAATTAAATCCAGAGAATTAAAAGAAGCCCTTGAATTACTTGAAATGGCGGGTGTCGTGCGGAAAATTAAACGTACAAGTGGCTCTGGTTTGCCATTAGAAGCAGGGGTGAAGGATGCTTATTTTAAAGTGCTTTTTTTGGATGTTGGATTATTACATTCTGCAAATGGAATATATACAGATACAGTGCAGGCAAAAGATTTTACTGTTTTATTTAAAGGTGCGGTTGCTGAACAGTTTGTCGGGCAGGAACTTTTAGCGTATCAGAATCCTTATAGCAAACCTTTGTTATATTACTGGGCTCGTGAAGCGAAAAACAGTAATGCAGAGCTGGATTACATAATTCAAAAAAAGGGAAGTGTAATACCAATTGAGGTAAAGTCAGGTTCTATTGGCAGAATGAAAAGTATGCGCATGTTCATGGAAAAATACCATGTACAGCAAGGGATAAAAATATCTCAAGCGCCTTATGATTCGGGAAATAAAATTATTTCGCTGCCTTTATACTCTCTTGAAGGATTTATGCGAAAGTAAAGTAGAATGACGCTGGTTTAGGATTGCTGATCTTGACTGAAATTAACTCCTTGGTTTTGGATGGGAATTAAATCGCTGGTTCCAGAGAACTACCAGTTATGCGGCACAACGTACCTCAGGAAATTTAGACGACTGCAAAAAATTTTAAGGCTGCTTGATAAATTAAATACTATACAAGTGGCTTGAAAAAGAAGAATTATTTGCTGTGAGCCTTTTGAACAATATGTTGGCCAACTTAGAAAGCAGGTATTAAAAATAAACCGGGCTGTCGGGTTGTCAGATGTGTAGACCTGACCTGACCCCTATGTGCCTATGTACGCCTTGACGCAAAAATCGAAAACATGCACAGGAAGGATATTCCTGAATATCCGGAATTGACAATTCGTGAGATTCTGGTTAATGCCCTTGGCCATGCGGATTATTCGTTGAGCGGTACTTGATCCGGGATGGATAAAAGAGGCCTTACCCCTCAACAGCATTGAAGCCATTGAGGCGTATTCTGTTTGGGGCGGAGTGCCAAGATATTGGGAACTTGCAAAAACTTACCGAAACAGGGTTGTTTAAGCATAATATTGAGCTGTTATTTGATATGTTTTAGTGTGTAGTCAGGGTATTGCCTTGTTTCGAACCCAGATTAACAAATAGAGTTATGGAAAAAATCACCAGAGAGCAGTACAGTTGTTTAAGGCGTATTAACTGGGATTACAATATTTCTGTTGAGGATATGTTTGCAGTAATCAATGGGGAAAAATCGCACGCTGGGCATTGGAATCTGGAGGATTTGCTGATACGGATGCTTGAAAGGCTGAGCTGGTATGATCTTCTGGATTTTTTTGGCCCTGATGTGATGGCAAAAAAACTAACTTTTGACCTCTTACACAAAATTCACAACAGAGAAAAGAGACTAAAATATGAGCGTCTTGGCAAAATATTACGAGGAGAACCTGTATCCTTTGCAAAATGGGGCGCTGAGTATCGTGCAGAAAGCAGAGACACCCTTTTTTCTAACCGGTGGTACAGCACTTAGCCGTTACTA
>JAYEGR010000060.1:0-14284 GCA_034659175.1 Thermodesulfobacteriota bacterium
TAAGGGAATTTTTTGAAAAATTTTTCCTTTAATGTGGCCGGATGACAGTGTTTTTATCCTTAGTCCCGACTTCCTTCTCTGCCTCGTGATAGACCGGAAAGGTAATACTGAAAACCAGTCCGTGTTCGTTGCCTGGAAGCAGATTTTTAGACGCCACGTTAATGTGTGCGCCATGTGCCTCAATAATGAACCGGGCAATAGACATGCCAATTCCGGTACCTTTATTTTTTTTGGTCGTATAAAAGGCTTTGAAGATATTTTCGAGATTTTCAGTATCACATCCGACTCCGTCATCCTCAATAAAAATCAGGCTGACAAAAGGAGTGCGGAAGGTCTTGACTATGACGTGATTCGCCTGAGCCTCAAAGGAATTCTTAAACAAATTGACAAAAACGTGCTCCAATTTTTTCCTCTCCCCGTATACGATTGTCTCTTTATCCATATCGATAAACGTAAAAGAATTAATCTTGTTTGGGAAATGGTCATTAGCGCACTGTCGGATGAGTTCGCAGATGTTCAAATGATTTTTTTCATTGAGGATTTTAGCTTTGGAAAGGTCTAGTACTTCGTTGCTGAAGTCAGTCAGATGTTTTATGGAAAATATAATTTTCTCAAGCATAGCGCTGAACCTGTCACTCAGGCCTGCACCCAGCTTGACCAATTCAGCGTATGACAGGATCGCAGTGGCATAATTCTTTATCTCATGACTGATGAAAACCGAGGATTTACCGATTTCACTCAGAGAACGAGCCTGATCGAGCTCTTTGTGAGCCACCTCAAGTTTTGTAAGAGAAGCTTTTTTTTCGGCAACGATCAGGATAAGACGTTCGGTAAACGAATAGCACAATATAACAGAGAGTCCGATAACGCCAAAAATGGTACAACTATAGAAATTCAGGATTTGTTTCCCCCAGAGCAATGTAAAAAGGTCACCAATACCGCATATGCCAAGAAACATAAATCCTGCTAAATGCAGAGTAAGCATTTTTCTTTCCGTATTGTTCACATCTTTCAATTTACGTACAATCAAATAATTAATGAACACTAGTAATCCAAAGATATAAGGAATGAAAGTCACGGCATATAACGGTTTTATAGTGACTATCCCGTTTTGTTCAACAAACATGAAGCTGTAAATAAACAATATAGAAAAAAGGAGTGCTATAAAAATAAATCCTTTTATAAGTAAGACATTTTTCCATTTTGTTAAGATCATCAAATACCAGACCATACATGGAATCATAACGAGAAAGACTATGTGTTGCAGAATGATCCAGCGCATACTAAATAGCCGCCACAGATCAATAGATACAAATATAGCTAAAAGAATAATGGTAACGCCGAAATACAAAAAGCTACGGTCAAGCCGTGTTCTGAGTTCTAAAAAAATGAAAAAAACGCCAATACTAAAAAAACCGATACAAATAGCTTTCGATATTAATATAATCATAATTTAACCCAAATCAGCCATAAGGGATTAGGGACGAAATAACTTTCCCATCTAGACGCGATCAGTCCGGTTCACATAGGGTTTATTTGCCGGCGCTGATTTATATGCCCTTCATGGTGTACATATGGGGCACAAAGTGAACGATTACAAATCTATTCTTTGATTTTCATGAGAAGTTTTTTATAGGCCTTGCTGAGTTTGACGAAAGTTTTATGATCACCGCCGGTATCCGGGTGCAGATCCTTTGCTTTTTTCCTATAGAGCCGTGTTAACTGTTTTTTTGACATCCCTTCCAGATCTTTTGCCGGAACATCAAAGATGTTGCCGGCTTCCTCCATGTTGATCGTGCTTTTTGATTCCGGGAAATTGAATTCACGGTGACTGTTCATAAACTGTCTGATGTAGTCATCAAGGAAAGTGCTTTCACCATAACCAAAATCAAAAAATAGTATAAGATATCGGATCAGATAATCGTGGAGTCTGTTTTCAGGCTCCATCCCGGCCCAGAAAAAAGCGTCCTGATCCAGCCGGCAGAGATCGTCCAGAAAATATTGGTCGACCAGTTCCTGATTCAGTCCATGTGGCATGGCCCGTGCAATAAGCTCGCTGAAATGACGTTGCAGATCAAAAATAACATAGATGTACAATTTGAATTCAGAGGGTTCCAGGCAACGTTCCTGTTCAATAAAATACTGTTCCCGTTCATCCCTGGATTTGTTCAGCAGAACGCGGTATATTTTAGCCGGCGTCTTCCAGATCCGGCTTTGATCCGGGCTGCCGTAACGGAGATAATGGAAACGCTTCCTGTCAAATATGTGAACCTGACGTTCAATAGCAGCCAGCTCATGGGCAGTGATTTTTCGAGACTTAAACTGTTGTCGGCGTCGGCAAAAGGGTTCAATCTTGATGCGGATTTCCGGATCGATAAATGGCCAGAGAAGCTTTTCAAGTTTGTCGCCCACATCCCCATTGACAAAGGGTTCCAGGGATTCTATCAGATGATCGGCAACGTAAAAGGAGTTCCCTCCCGGATAGACAAAATAATTTTCAGGATCAGTACCCAGCTCAAAAAGAACACGGCTGCGGAAAACATCGCCGTCACCATAGGATTGCCTGATGGAGTAATAAATTTTTCCGTGAATTGTTTTTCTGGCTAGGTACATGTCGGCTGTTTTAATTTTTGTTCTTTTAGGGATGTGGAAATAAATAACTTACCCATATAGCGCTCAGATTTAGGTCAGGTTCGATCAAGTAACCACTTTTAAAACCGCAGGCATAGCCGGGCTACGTTGAGGATTTTAAAAGTGGTTACTTGATCGAAGATGGACTGAAGATGGGATGGGAGATGGGTAAGTTATTTATTTCCACATCCCTTACATCAAATGTAGGCAAAATGATCCATCCTGTCAACGTGGAAAAAATCTGCCGGAAAAAAGGAATGCTGATAAAATTTTGTTTTTAGAATATGATGTCTGCTCACATTGCCTGAATTTCTGGAGTTGGTTTTATTTTCGGCCACTTAGGGTTGCGTGTTGAGTAGTGAGTGATGAGAAAAACCAGATCGTATTTTTATTCTCAATACTCAATACTCATATCCTGAGATGGCCGAAATTAAAACCAACCCTGAATTTTTTAATTCAGGATCAGATCAAATAGGAATATTTACAGGATGGACCACATGGCTGTTGAAAAAAAGAAAGTGATCTACTCCATGATTGGAGTAAGCAAGTTTTATGATAAGAAGCCTGTTTTGAAGGACATCAACCTTTCTTATTTTTATGGAGCAAAAATCGGTGTCCTGGGACTGAATGGTTCGGGCAAGAGTTCATTGCTGCGAATCCTGGCCGGGGTGGACAGAGATTTTGTCGGCAAAACATCAATTTCCCAGGGCCTGACCGTTGGTCTCCTGGAGCAGGAACCATTACTGGATGACGACAAAACCGTCAGGCAGATCGTTGAAAAAGGCGTGCAGGAGACGGTTGATCTGATGGACGAATTTAACCGAATTAATGAAAAATTCGCCGAGACCATGTCAAACGATGAGATGAACAATCTCATTGCCCGTCAGGGTGAGGTTCAGGAAAAACTGGACGCGTTGGATGGCTGGGATCTTGATGCCCGCCTTGACATGGCCATGGATGCCCTGCGCTGTCCTCCTGCCGACGCGTTGGTCAATATTCTGTCCGGAGGTGAGAAACGGCGGGTGGCCCTATGCCGTCTGTTGCTTAAAAAACCGGACATCCTCCTCCTTGATGAGCCCACAAACCACTTGGATGCGGAAACCGTTGCATGGCTCGAACATCATCTCCAGCGCTATGAAGGAACGGTTATTGCCATTACTCATGACCGCTATTTTCTCGACAATGTGGCGGGCTGGATTTTGGAGCTTGACCGTGGTCGCGGTATTCCCTGGAAAGGCAATTATTCCTCCTGGCTTGAGCAGAAACGTAAACGTCTGCAGGTGGAAGAGAAGCAGAAGTCTGACAGGCAGAAAACCTTGCAGCGGGAACTGGAGTGGATCAGAATGACACCCAAGGCCAGACACGCCAAGTCCAAGGCCAGGATCAATGCCTATGAACAGCTATTGGGCAGGGAAGGAGAAAAACGGGCCGGAGAGCTGGAGATCTATATTCCGCCAGGGCCGCGGTTGGGAAAGGTGGTGATTGAAGCGGACGGGATCAGAAAGGGATTTGGCGACCGGCTCCTGATTGATGATATGACTTTTTCCCTGCCGCCGGGAGGCATTATCGGCGTGATCGGCCCCAACGGCGCCGGCAAGACAACTTTATTTAAGATGATCACCGGCCTGGAAAAACCCGATAAAGGAATGATCCGTATCGGCGAGACCGTCAAGCTTGCTTGTGTGGACCAGAGCCGGGACGCCCTTGACCCTGACAAGAGTATCTGGGAGGCGATTTCCGACGGCATGGATACCATTAAGCTGGGAAACCGGGAGGTGAATTCCAGGGCTTATGTGGGCCGCTTTAATTTTTCCGGAACAGAGCAGCAGAAAAAGGTGGTTCTGCTTTCAGGCGGCCAGCGCAACAGGGTTCACCTGGCCCGCATGCTCAAGCAGGGAGGGAATGTCATCCTGCTTGACGAACCCACAAACGATCTTGATGTCAATACCCTGCGGGCACTGGAAGAGGCCCTGGATAATTTTGCCGGCTGCGCCGTGGTCATCAGCCATGACCGCTGGTTTCTGGATCGGATCGCCACCTATATCCTTGCCTTTGAAGGAGATAGCAGAGTGGTCTGGTTTGATGGTAATTACACGGAATATGAAGCCGACCGCAAAAAACGGTTGGGAAGCGCGGCTGAACAACCGCACCGGATCAAGTATCGACATCTGACAAGAGTGTGAAAATGGTAAACAGCCGATTCTTTCACCATCATTTTTTTGAACTCCGATCTTTGGCAGGCAGGGAGCAGACCCAGTTCAGGGGGGGCATGATACGTTCCTTGAGGATATGCTCATTGTAGGCTGATATCAGGTCGGCTTTTTTCAACAGGCCCAGCACCCGGCGGGTGGAACCTGGCTGAACAACGGGCAGAAATGAAATGGATTTTTCCGCGAAAATATGGAAGGCGGATTCCATATTCTGATCGGCCCGGACGGTAATGACCTCTTTTTGCATGAGCTGGGCAATCGTGGTCTCACAGTCGTATTTTTTCGGATGGGCAAAAAAATCTCGCAGATCCCGCAGGGTCAGAACGCCAACCAGAAAATCGTTCCGGTCAACAACAATAAAATGGGGAAAGGCGCTGTTTTCCATCAGTTCGACAACTCCATGCAGCGGAGTATCCTCCCTGATCGTCTGAAAATCCCGGTCCATGTGCCGGCTGATTTGCATTTCCCGCAGAAGGTTGACATCGTGACCGCGGACAATGTTGATTCCCTTTATCAGCAATTTTGTTTCATAAACCGAATAACCGTGCAGAATCCGGACAATCATCAGGCTGGGGATGCAGGCCACCATCAGGGGCAGGATCACCTCATAATTATAGGTCAGCTCGAAAATTGTCAGGATAGCGGTGATGGGCGCAAGGGTTGTGCCGCTGACCATGGCGCCCATGCCCACCAAGGCGTAATGGGCCGTTGACAGATTCGCTTCCGGCCATAGAAAAGTAGCGATATGGCCGAAGACCGCACCAATCATGGCACCTAAAAAAAGAGAAGGCGCAAAAATGCCGCCGCTCATGCCGCTGCCGATGGACAGGCCGGTGGTCAACAGCTTGGTGAGTACCAGCAGCGCCGCCAGCGTCAAGGTGATATTGCCGGTTAAGGCATTATTGATGGTTTCATAACCGATACCCAGGGCCTCGGGCCGCGTCAGGCCGACAAGACCCACACCCAAGCCGCCCAGGGCAGGAGTGAGCCAGAGGGGAATATGGCAGCGCTGGAAAAATCCGGGCAGACCGAAAATCGCACCCATGAGCAGCAGGGCAACAAGGCCCGAGGCAATCCCCAAACCGAAATAAATGAACAGTTCGGCCGGGTGGCTCAGGGTAAAATGGGGAATATGAAAGACGGCTGTTTCTTGCCAGCAGGCTTTGGAAACCAGGGTGCCGGTGACGGCGGCTATTACGATGTGACTTAGATAGGTTGTCTCAATCTCAAAGAGCAGGATTTCAGCGACAAACATGGTTCCTGCCATGGGAGCCTGAAAGGTGGCCGCAATACCGGCCGCGGCCCCGCAGGCCACCGCCATCCGGTGATGGTCGCGACCGATTCGCAGGAGCTGGGACAGTGAAGAGCCGATGGAGGAGCCGATCTGGACAATGGGACCCTCGCGGCCCACCGAGGCGCCGGCCGAAATTAAGGTGGCGGTGACAAAGGTTTTGATCAGGGTGACCCGGTGCCGGATATATCCGCCGTGCAGGGCCAGGGAATGCATGACCTCCGGCACGCCGGGACCGCGCACCTCCTGTGCCCAGAAGGTTATAACAGGGCCGATGACAAGCCCCACCGCTGCTGGGATCAGCAGCCGCATGAACCAGGAAGCATCGTTGAGGCGGCTGATGAAATTTTCACCGGCAGGCCAGAAAAAATTCATTTCCCAGGAGATAAGCCGGCGAAAAAAAACCGCGCCCAGACCGGCCAGAGCGCCAATAGTCACCGCCAGCAGAAGAGGAACAAGAATTTCCCTTAATGAACGGTTGCGATATTTCATAAATCAGGTAGCAGGGAATCGGGCCAGGAGGCCTTGACCACCGGCAGATCCCCACCATTTTATCGTATACGCCGGAAATTTTTCCCCTGATTATAATGCATCATCAAAATTAATTTTTATATCCGGCAGATCATAACCTTATGGAGGAATTACATAGCTAAACCATAAACGCCCGTAGACGAAATATCAAGTTTTTAATTCCCTGGCTGCCAGCTGGATATCCGATATCTCAGTCTATTTGATTTAACTGGAGCCGGCGAACAGAATTGAACTGTTGACCTGCTGATTACGAATCAGTTTTTGAAGCATTTTTAAGGGATATGGAAAATAATTACACCGTAACAAATACTTTGCATAGTATTCAGTTTAATGCTATTAAGTTATATATGTTTAACAATGATACAAATATTGAGTCCCTGCTCAAACAGCTCGGCCAACGGCTGAAAGAAGCACGCCTGGCCCGGAACGAAAGCCAGGAGCTGTTCGCGCAACGGCTAGGCCTGACCCGCCAATCATACAGCCGGATGGAAAAAGGCTCCCCGCAGACGCTGATCGGCAATTGGCTGGCCGCCAGCAGCATCCTTGACAGGCTTGATGACTGGCAGGACGTGCTGGCCGAAAAGGAAGATCTGTTTGCGAAGTTCGAGAAGAAGAGCAGTAAACGGCAGCGGGCAGGCGGCAGACGGAAGGGGAAAAAATGATAAGACTTGATGTTTGGTTAACCCTGCCATCAGGAGAAAGTGTCAAGTCAGGCACCTTGGTTGCCGCCGATCCGGATGATGTCAGAGGGGGATTGCATGGACAGTTCCGCTACGCTCCCGAGTACCTTGAGCACACACGGGCCTTTCCGCTCGATCCCCTGCACCTGCCGTTGTCCACGGAAATTATTAACGCGGATCGGCCCAAAGCCGGGGCCCATGGAGTTTTCGAAGACAGTCTGCCGGATGACTGGGGCCGGAGACTTATGGTCCGCCGCCACAAGCTGGGCCGCAATGAACAGCGTGTTCCCCAGTTATTGCGGTTACTGGGTAACCAGGGTTTGGGGGCCTTGAGCTACGTGGAGGAAGGAAGGCCGGAATTGAAAACAACCGGGGTTTCCAGCCGTCACCTGCAGGAACTGGCTCTAGTGGCGGAAAAATTCGAGCAGGAGCCCGCTGCCGCATCCGACGATGAACTTTCCCTGTTGTTCCAGGCAGGAAGTTCCCCGGGCGGGGCCAGGCCCAAGGCCCTTGTTGGGGACGGAAACGGTTCATACCTGGCAAAATTTGCCAGCGCCGGAGACCAACTGGACGTGGTAAGCCTGGAAGCCGCTGCCATGGAGTTGGCTCGCCGGGCAGGAATCGAAACGGCAGAGACCAGGCTTATGCCGTTGGACACCAGAAAATGCCTGCTGGTGAAACGGTTCGATATCAATGAAACCGGCGGCCGCAATCACTTGGTCAGCATGCAGTCACTGCTCAAGGCTGACTATTATTACAATGCCGGCTACCGGGATCTGGCGGAAGTGATCAAGCATGTTTCCAAGCAACCGGGCCAGGATCTGCATCGGCTTTTCAGGCAGATGGTGTTCAACATAATGATCGGCAATACCGACGATCACCTGAAAAATTTCCTCATGCTGCACGATGACACCGGCTGGCGGCTGAGCCCGGCCTTCGACCTGGTACCGAATATTGGTTTCAACAGGGAGCATGTGCTGCTTATCGGTCTTGACAACAGGCCGCCGGATCTTGATACACTCCTCGCGGAAGCCAAATATTTTGGGATAAAACGGCGGCAGCAAGCTGTAGATGTAGTCGGGGAAGTTCATGAGGCTGTTTCTGAGTGGAGTGCAACTCTCAATGTGTATGATGTGCCGCAGAAAGATGCAGAAATAGTCGGTAATGATATCAGCCAGCGGTTAAAAAAAACCGGCAGTTCTTTATAACATTAATTTTTTTGATTTGATAAGTTGTTTTAGAACCAGCGTATCCCTAATTCTCGGCCACAATCAGGCGTGTAATTGTAATGCCTATTAGCTCGTGCCATAATTTTGTCTTTTCCTTAGAAGCCATTTTTTGGGGTCAAAAAGGGCCTTCTAAGCTCAAAAACGACCCTATTTTTCGGTCTTTTTATTATAATTTCAACGTGTTGACTTGGTCCGACCCTAAACCCATAACATAATCCAGATGTAAATCATCCACGTGATGGGGATTTGGAACACACATACTCCTATTACAAAAAAGTAGTGCTGTCGAAGCAATATTACAAAATCCCGATTTCCTATTGGGTAATCAATTACAAACCGACACTGAAAACCAATGGGCATTATAAGAGTTTTTCAGGAATTGGTGGTTCCAAGGATCTTACTATAGCGTGTACCAAATGACTTTGCGGTAATTATTCACTCAAAATCGTGTTCATCCTCGTTGTGCCATACGATAAATATAATTGTTTTACCGCAAAATCGAATGGTACACGCTATAAAAAAGATGTGTCTCAGCTAGATATGCTGAAAAAGGTAAAGTTTGCCGTAGGAGTCTCTCGTGGAGGTAAACACACTTGGCTATATTCCCTCGGAAAGGTGTATGAGGTTCACTGGGATAAAATAGGCGCTGAACTGTATGAGGTAACCAATTTAGAGGATTATGCTTGGCTTTCGGGCGCTCTGGTAGTACCCCCAGATGCTATTGTGGCTGCCATTTTTGACAACAATATTTGGGAGAAAATTTTTAAATACTTTAAAAGCTTGGGAGTTTTTTCAATATGAGCCAACAACGTGTAGCTTCAAACAGGTCGTCATGCAGAAATGTAGGCTTTTACGTTCTAATCATGCTTATGGAGCTTCTTCTGCTGGGTTGTAATTCTGAATCTGAAGACTCTGCTTTACAGACAGAGAAACCGGTTGTTTCACGACTTAATCAGCAGCACCAAATTGTGGTTGAGTTTTATGGAGAACTTATCGGACCTGATTCTGAGCCACCTAATCATTTGTTAGTCGATCATATTCTCGTCCGTGACAACAAAACAAAGATGGTTGAGCGTTTTATCCCTGAGGACGCGGATACTTTGCAGAGTTCATTCGGATATTTCACGAATGTGTGGTCCCCTGATAGCGCTTATATGGTCTTGCCCCTTGGTAGATTCCAAGGTTTCGCCCTGTTTTCATCAAAGACAGTGATGGAGAATCTACAACAAAACCGTTTTTCAGAAACTATCCAGATAAACCTCACAACCGATAATTCTACGAAATTATGGCACGAGTTTATTGGATGGCAGAAACCCCATTCAATCTACTTTTCCGCTGGTCTTTCTGGCAGATTAATCGAATTCATTTTTGACCCCACTACTGGAGAGGTGCGCACCCAGACCGCAGCAGGTAGTTCGTTCAGAGCGATTACAAAAAGCGGAATAACTGAAGTGTCGATCAGTAACAATATGTGAATAAGAGAAGATCATGCCTGCGTTATTGCATTATTTACGCAATAGTAATAATAGTAATAGGGGACAGACCAATAGGGGACAATAGGGGACAGACCACATTTTCTGCTATAGTTGAGGTGTAAATTAAGATGAAAACTGGGAAGATGCCTGTGACGTGATTATATCAAGAGAAGACAACTTCTGTGGCAATTGTTTTCAAAGAATGATTAGATTATAAAGATTTTCCTCTCTTTGGCGAACATCTTCGCCATGAAATCCTCTATTCCGTACCCCCCGTCAATACGTTTTCAGTATCCCCAAGATACTCAGAACCTATTTCAAATACGACCGTAAACTCCTTGGCAAACTCTGTCAATGCGCAAACGCAAGCCTGCTTGCTTTTTTAAGAATCGCTACCGGAATTGAGCACGAAGTTCTCGGCGCGGTTATGACTATACATACTTTTGGGGATTATTGCCGTTGGCATCCCCATGTGCATGGTATTGTGTCCGACGGCCTTTTCTAAACGGCGCGTTCTACGTTATGCCCAAAAACGTGGATATGGATAACCTCGCGGCTCTTTTCAGGGCGAACGCGGGAAAATAGGGGACGGGAAAATAGGGGACAGACCACGTTTTTTGATAACCAATCAAGAGAAAGAGTGATAAATTATATTTATGCCTCGACGACCCCACATTATCATATCCGGCGTTCCCCTGCATCTGATCCAGCGCGGAAATAATCGTCAGTCCTGTTTTTGACGAGGATTCCTGTTGTCACCTTGTTACCTTGATTGGTTGCAGCAGTATTATAGCCTTGATACAGGCTGTTCTGTACATGCCTATGTGTTGATGACCAACCATGTCCACCTTTTTTTGACCCCGGCAGATGCTGACATTGCCGGAATGCTAATGAAACGTTTGGGGCAGCGCTATGTATACAGTACGTCAACCGCACATATCAGCGTAGCGGGACCCTCTGGGAGGGGGGCGTTTTCGTTCCTGTATTGTGCCCAACAGGAGGAGTATCTGCCGGCATGTCAGCGGTACATCGAACTGAATCCGGTCCGTGCCGGTATTGTTGCACACCCTGGCGAGTATCGCTGGTCAAGCTACGGTTACAATGGGCAGGGCGAAAGAGCTGACTTGTTAAGTCACCATTCAGTCTATCAGGGTCTTGGCCGAACCAGTGAAGAAAGGCAGGCCGCCTACCGGGAACTTTTTTGTCATGAGTTGGAGCCCGGTGTCGTTGACCGGATTCGTCAGGCAACCAACGGGAATTTTGCCTTTGGCAACCAACGGTTCAAAGAAGAAATAGCCGCCATGCTTGGCCACCCGGGTAACTCCCAAAAAAGCAGGCAGGCAGGCCGGGAAAGAAAACAGAGAAGAAGGAGGATGACGGATAAACGTGGTCTGTCCCCTATTTTTCTTGTGAAAGTACGATCAACCTGGATGCCTTCCAATTGCCGTTCTGGATTTTGGTCAAAAGTGCTGACCCTGATATAGCCGATTCGTTGTCCTTTCATAATTTCCTTCTTTAAGTGTCAGGATAGAGTCTATAACTTTCAGCACAAAGTGTCAACAAATGAAAAGCGAGACTCTATTCTGACACATATTGGCACTTAGGGTCTGGAAAAAAATAACTTGGCTTTTCCGTTTCCGAACTGTATCACACCTTTAGTCGGTTTGACATCCCCGAAATCCTCACCGTAGCCCTGCTACGCTTGCGGTTTCGTGAATATCAAACCGACTAAATCTGCAACACATTTCGGATCGGAATTACCCAAGTTATTTCTTTCCAGACCCTTATCCCTGACGTCAAGTTAGAGTGTACGTCATCCTGACAATCATAGCAATTAACCTACTTGCCTAATTTAACCAATTAGGTTATTGTATATATATGGAAAAGCGTAGACCGCACTACAAACTATCGGTCATTAAAGCCATGGTTAAGGCTCAAAAGGTAAGAGCAACACTGTCAGCACTTACTGGTGGGGCTGCGTTGGGGTTCGACGTTGAAGGAATCATTGGTGTAATCATGGCACTGACGCAGAAGGATTTCTATAAAAGCATGACAACGTATACTGATCATCGAATTTGGCAAGACGTATATCGGCCTAAGACATCAGCCGGAGACGTATATCTGAAATTGACGGTCATCGATGAAGTGTTAATTGTGTCCTTCAAGGAGCTATGAACATGAAATGCCTAAATTGCACAGAATCTGAATTGATGCGTGACACCCGGGATATACCTTACACGTATAAAGGGGAATCAACAGTGATCCCTTCAGTAACAGGCGATTTCTGCCCTGCCTGTGGCGAAGTCGTGCTTGATATAGACGAATCAAAGCGTACCAGTACGCTAATACTGGAGTTCAACAAACAGGTAAATGCATCCATTGTTGATCCTGTATTCATAACAACTGTTCGTAAAAAGCTTGCTCTTGACCAGCGTGAAGCAGCTGCGGTATTCGGTGGTGGCGTCAATGCTTTTTCACGTTACGAGAACGGCAAAACCAAGCCGCCATTGGCTCTGGTGAAATTACTCAAGGTGCTTGACCGTCACCCGGAACTTTTAGCGGAAGTCAAATTGGCTTAGCGAACGGTTTTTTCCATTTCAGATTAGCCTCCTGTTTGTCCCATGAACAACATTAAATTCAGCAGGGAATGGAGGATAGTTTAAACACAGAAGCAGGCTTAGAGTAACTTTTCGTACCGTTGGACTTCAAACCCCAAAAACGACCTTGCCTTTTACCCTGTACAGTGTTACACTAATCAGTGTGACACTGTTGGATTAATTAGTTGGGGGGGATTTGTGAATCCATTTAAATATGGACAAATTGTTCAAGATAAAGATTTTTGTCAGCGGCCTGTCCTTATCAAACGTCTTTCCGGATGCATTGCAAAAGGACAGAATGTCTACATACAAGGCGAGAGGCGCATTGGCAAAACATCCTTAATATGTGAATGTGTTCGGCAACAAAAAAAACATGGTTTAATCTATATAGACATTCTTGAAGTTAAAACAACCGATGATTTCATTAAAAGGATAGTTGCTGCAATAGTTTCGATGGAGCAAAAGTGTGGTATGGTAGAGCGAATTTTAAAAAAACTCGCTTATATTCGCCCAACTATTTCAGTTGATCCGATGACCGGCATGCCTACTGTTGGTTTTGATGGCGCCATTCCCTTTTCGCAGGATTCTATTCATGGCGTTTTGGATTTAATCTATTCATACCAAACAAAGCAAAGGTCAATTGTTGTTGTTTTTGACGAGTTTCAAGATATTCTGAACCTCAAGGATGCCAAGGAGGTTCTGGCTGTTCTCCGCAGTAAAGTGCAATTCCATTCTGATGTTCCTTATCTCTTCAGTGGCAGTGTTCGTAATAAGATGATAGAAATTTTTTCCGATCCGGACAGTCCATTTTTCAAGTCGGCAATTTCGTTAAGTGTTGGAGCTCTTGACAAGGGTAATTTTCAAGAATTTCTTGCAAAGAAATTCAAAAACGGCAAAAGAAAAGTTACACCTGAAATGTGGGATAAAGTTTTTGAAATTTGTTCTGATGTTCCCGGCGATATCCAGCAATTTTGTGATGCTTTGTGGGATATAAGTTCGGAAGAAGAACAAATAACCATTGAACACCTCCCAAGCGCCTTGGAGGCGATTTTTGCCCATGAATTTAAAGGGTACGAAACCACACTTAAAATTATCTCGGGGCAACAATTAAAAGTTCTTGCAGGTCTCGCCCGAATGGGCGGAAAAGCTCCCACATCAGCAAAATTTGCCAGGGGACTTGGTGGTATTGCCGTTTCTTCAATTAAAAAAGCGATTGAGCGATTAATGGATTTAAAGATAGTTTTTTATATTGAAGAAGAATATCGGTTTACGAATCCATTTTTTAGAGCCTGGTTGTTGTATAAAAAACTATAATGGCAGGGTAAGTGAATTTCATGCAATTGCCTTGGCAGTGCCCACCAGTCAGTCAAGTCTTATCACATGCACGTTACTTTTACTAAAACATTCTATTGTTCGTTCGTGGCAGGTTAATAAAAGCACCTGGGTGTCTTGACCGAGACGGTTGATTGCTTCAGCGGCGTAATGGGAGCGTTTGTCGTCAAAGTTAACCAGGATATCGTCCATTAGTACCGGTGGCGCGCCTCCGGGACTACGTGAGTAGTCGGCAATCAATGCCAGTCGCAGGGCCAGGTAGAGAGGTTCCACAGTGCCGCGGCTCAGGTGGAGGAGAGGCAGATGCG
>JAYEGR010000061.1:0-29061 GCA_034659175.1 Thermodesulfobacteriota bacterium
TTAGTACCTTAGTGGTAATTTTCTTGTTTTTTATGGCAAGAAACCCAAAAGGTGAAATATTTTTAAATAGTTACGCGCTGCTGTTAAGGTACTTATACCCCTCTGGGGGGTACTGAAAATAGTCCAGGACCTTTAAAAATTTCCAGTTTATCTGGGTTAGATTTTAAATATTCATATGAGACCGTAATCAGAGAGAACTGTCTTTAATCTGGCAATATTGGCATCACTCATTCCGGTCAGCGGCAGCCTCGGTGTGCTTGATTTGATTTTGCCCATGAGTTCCAGCGCGGTCTTTGCCGGAACCGGGTTGGTCTCGATAAACATTGCATTCATCAGTGGGAACATCTTGTAATGGAATTTTCGGGCTTCATTAAAGTTTCCTGCCAGGGCCGCATCCATCATAGATGACATATCGTTCGGAGCCACGTTGGAGATCACGGAGATAACCCCGCATCCGCCTATGGCCGCCTGAGCCATGCATGTAAAATCATCGCCGGATAAAACCGAGAAATCATCCGGGCAGCGCCTGATCACGTCGCTCACCTGGTTCATGTTGCCGGTGGCCTCCTTGATGCCTACGATGTTATCGATCTGTGCGCAACGGGCCACGGTCTCGGGCAGCAGGTTCACGCTGGTCCGGCTCGGCACGTTATACATGACGATCGGAATGTCCACTGCCTCTGCAATGGCCTTGAAATGCTCATAGAGACCATTCTGCGTCGGCTTATTGTAATAAGGCGTTATCATAAGAGCGCCGTCCGCGCCGGCATCCTTGGCATGCTTTGTCAATTCAATGGACTCTGCCGTGCTGTTGGAGCCGGAACCGGCTATTACCGGCACCCTGTGGTTAACGGTTTTTATCGTTATTTCCACGACCCGGTGATGTTCTTGGTGGCTTAAGGTGGCCGACTCACCTGTGGTCCCGCACGGCACGATCCCGTGGGTCCCGTTTTCCAACTGGAATTCGATCAGGTCTTTTAAGCCCTGCTCATCCACTTTTCCGTCAATAAATGGTGTTACAATGGCAACAAAGGCTCCACGAAATAGTGTCATGATTTCCTCCTGTTTTAAGGGTTTAAGGTGTCAGCCGTAATGCCTCTTCTCCCAGCCTGCCTTCATAAATGAAATTAGCCGGTCCTTCGAGAAAGACTTTGTCAATTTCCGGCTGCCCGTTTTCTGCCTTGCCGATTACATTAAAATGGATCAAAAGCTGATCTCCGCCGGATGTGGTCACTTTGACCGGAGGGACCACATGTCCGAGCAGGGCGGCAACGATGGCAGATGCCACGGCGCCTGTGCCGCATGCCAGGGTCTCATCCTCCACGCCGCGCTCATAGGTCCGTACATGGAGTTCATTGCCGGCAATTTGAACAAAATTTACATTTGTGCCGGCAGGTTGAAACATGTCGTGAAAACGAACAGTACGGCCGACTTTGATAACCGGCGCTGATTTTATATCATCTGTAAAAAGCACTGCATGCGGGACCCCGGTATTAAGACTGTGAAGGGTTTGCTGGGAACCGGAAATATCAAGCACAAGTCCCGGTTGCAAATCAGTGGGCCGTGTCAGTCTGATTTTTACGAGGCTGCCTGTTACCTGTGCCTCTATTTCGCCCGCAAGTGTGATAAAACGCATCTTTTCCGGCGCAATTCCTTTTGCGTTGGCAAAGCGGGCAGCGCAACGAGCGCCGTTGCCGCACATCTCCGCGATGCTGCCGTCCCCATTCAAGAAAGTCCAGGAAAAATCCGCTTTTTCAGATTCTTCTATTAAAATAAGACCGTCCGCACCCACGGAAAATTTCCTTTGGCATACGGAACGGGCAAAATCGGATAGATTTGCTTTGTCGATAAAAGGCTTGCGGTGATCAATGACAATGAAATCATTGCCCGTGCCGCTCATTTTTGAAAAAGAAACTGGAAATTTCATTTTTCACGGTTCAAAGGTTCAGGCGCAGCCTTTGAATCCTGAGTATTTACTATTTTTTCAAAAAATCCGGTATGATCTCGCCGGCGATCAGACTTTCATAGGTCTCGCGTTCCCTGATCACAAAAAACTCATCCCCATTCACCAGCACCTCAGCCGCCCTTGGTCTGGAATTGTAATTGGAGGCCATGGAAAATCCGTATGCGCCCGCGCTCATGACTGCAATCAGATCGCCGGGATTGCAGACAGGGACCTCCTGGTCTTTAGCCAGAAAGTCGCCGGTCTCGCAGATCGGGCCGACAACATCAACCATCTCATGATCACGTTCGGTCCGCTCTACCGGACGGATATCATGGAATGCGTTGTACAGGCTGGGTCTGGCAAAATCGTTCATTCCCGCATCAACAACCACGAATTTCTTGACCGGGCCTCTCTTGATGTATTCCACGCGTGTCACCAGGATACCTGCATTGCCCACTATAACGCGCCCGGGTTCCAGTATCAAGGTACAGTTGCAGCCGTTTTTATTAAGAGATTCCATCTCCTGTTTGATCGCTTTTGCATATTCCCCGGGATGTGGCGGTTCTTCAGCATCATAGGTGATTCCGAGACCGCCGCCAATGTCCAGATACAAGATGTTGATGTTGTTTTTTTTGAGCCGGCCGATAAAGTCCTTAAGCTTTCTAAAAGATTCTACAAACGGAGATATTTCCGTAAGTTGGGACCCGATGTGGCAGCTTACACCGCACACATCGATGTCCACCATTTTTTCGGCCTGTGCGTAAACCTCTTCCGCGTCCTTAATCGGGATTCCGAACTTGTTCACGGCAAGGCCCGTGGAAATGTATGGATGGGTTTTTGGATCCACGTCAGGATTGACCCTGAAAGAGACCTGTGCCTTGATCCCCAGTCCGTAAGCGACTTTTTGGAGCCTTAGAAGTTCCTGCTCTGATTCCACATTAAATAAAAGAATTTCCGATTTCAAGGCAAAGTAGAGTTCCTGTTCGGATTTTCCCACTCCGGAGTAAACTATTTGCTTCGGGTTCACGCCGGCTTTTAAGGCCCTGAAAAGCTCTCCGCCCGATACGATGTCAGCGCCACCTCCCATTCCGGCAAAAAGGCGTAATATGGACAGATTCGAGCACGACTTAACGGCAAAACAGGTAATATGGGAAATGTTTGAAAAAGAACCGTCAAAGGCCTTGAAATGACGCCTTAATGTGGCTGTGCTGTACAGATAAAAAGGTGTCCCAACAGCCTCGGCTATGGAAGCCACGGAAACGGATTCACAGAAAAGGGTGTTATTTCTATATTCAAAATGATTCATGGTTTTTTGGGTTACGGGTTGCGAGTCAAGCGTTATGGGTTACGGGTTTATTTTTTTAACCCGCAACTCGAATCACTGGATCATGACGATTGCTTCAGTTGAAAAAATAGACTCGTTTGGCGGATCAGCATTGTCACAGGAAGTTACGGAGTAGAACCATGTCTCTGATTCTTTCGGCGGATTTACATCAATATATACGGTTCGTGATGCACTGGTTTCGCCGATCAGAACCGGTTCCCGTGAAGCTGCTTCACGCCTGTAGATCCTGTGCCCGGCCAGATCCTCTTCCGCAGCCGCCTCCCAGACAATTCGTATGGCGGTTTCCGTTTTTATCACAGTGATATACCGTGGGGGGGCCGGAGGCGTTAGATCCCTCGGCGTCCCGGACACGACTTTGCTCAGCTTCCCACCGGCCCGAGTGTTGTGAGTCTTAATGATCGGCCTGACCCGGTAAAAATAGGTCTTTCCGTTTTCCACAGCATGGTCGGTGAATGTCATGCCTTCCGTGGGTTCTCCTATGGGCCTGAAATTATCGCCGGTTTGGCTTCGAACCACTTGAAAAAATATGGGGTCCATGACAGGAGAGCCATCAAGAAGCCCTGCCGGTTTTTTCCAGGAAAGGGTCACGGCCTTATCGCCTGTTTTAATTTTAAGATTCAGTGGAGCATCCACAGGCGTATTCCACAGGAATGAAACAATGTTTGAGTTCCGGCCGGCCAGAAGCCATCCCGCCCGTGATCGCACCTTGTAAAAGTAGCGATGATTCGGTCTTAAGAGCGATTCATGGTATTCGGCTGTCATGTTTTTTTTGTCAACAATCACAGGACCGCCCTTGATTTCAAGAGGAGACCCGAACCGGACAGGGCAATCCGGGCAGTAATCTTCCTCGGGAATCACGGCCCTGAAGAGTTCAAAGGCTCTAATTTCACGAATTGCGGAGCCCTCGGTTGTTTTGGTCGGATAAGACCATGTAAGGGTTACCCCTGTTTCGTCCAGCCTGTATTTCAAATTTTTGATTTGGGCCGGAACCGTTGCCTGGGGCGGGACAAGATCAGTCTTGTAACCGCATGAAGTAAGAAGCAGTACCAGAGCGGGAAAAACCAGGTAATCAAAATATCTGTTCATACGGATATTCATGTTTTAATTCCCAGAGTTTTCTCTGCCTTGCTTAATGCCTGTTCCACGCTTTTTGTCGAGGTGCCTCCGGCGGACTGACGGCTGTCAACCGACCCCTGTATAGTCAGAAGTGAAAAGATATCATCCTCGATCACGTCGGAAAAACTTTTTAGTTCATCAAGAGTTAATTCTGAAAGCTCCTTTCCGTTGTCCAGGCAATATGCGACTACCCTGCCCGCAATGGCGTGGGCTTTTCTAAATGGTATCTGCCTCAGAACCAGGTAGTCGGCCAGGTCCGTGGCTGTCATGAAACCGGTTTTTACTCTGTTTTCAAGGATTTCCAGATTGAATTCCAGGTTTTCCAGGAGTTCCGTTGTAATGGCCAGAGATTGTGAGACCGTATCAACAGTGTCAAAAATCGGTTCTTTATCTTCTTGAAGGTCCCGGTTATAAGTCAGGGGCAATCCTTTAAGCATGGTTAGCAGGGAAATAAGGTTTCCTGTAACCCGACCGCTTTTTCCTCGGATAAGCTCCGGGATGTCGGGATTTTTCTTTTGAGGCATAATACTGCTGCCCGTGCAGTAACTGTCCGCCAGATCGACAAACGAAAACTCATCGCTGGACCAGAGTACGAGTTCCTCTGAAAGCCGGCTCAGATGAATCTGGATCAGGGTACAGGCGGATACGAATTCCACTGCAAAATCCCTATCCCCGACCGTATCCATACTGTTGGCCGTAATGGCGGGAAAGTCCAGTTCCCGGGCCACAAAATCACGATCTACAGGAAGACCGGTCCCTGCCAGGGCCGCTGCCCCCAGAGGCATTAGATTTATCCTTTTCAGGCAGTCGGAAAGCCTTTCTCTGTCACGGCCGAACATCTCGTAATAGGCCAGCATGTGGTGAGAAACGAGCACGGGCTGCGCACGCTGAAGATGCGTATAACCCGGCATGACGGCGCCCAGATATTTACGGGCCATCCGGATAAATGCCTTTTGAAGCCCGGTTAAAAGATCTATGATCCGGCCAGTCTCTTCCCTCAAATAAAGCCTTATATCGAGCGAAATCTGGTCATTCCTGCTTCTTGCGGTGTGAAGTTTTTCTCCGGCAGGTCCGATTCTCTCAACCAGCGCTTTTTCAATATTCATGTGTATGTCTTCCAGTTCCGGCCGGAAGACAAATGCGCCGGATTCAATCTCCTTTTCAATACTGTCCAGTCCTTTCAGGATCTGATCCCGCTCCTCCCCGGTGATCAGGTCCTGGCGGGCAAGCATCCGGGCGTGGACCCGGCTGCCACTTATATCATGACGGTATAACCGTGCATCAAAATGGATGGAAGCAGTAAATGCTTCTACAGAGGCAGCGGTCTGTTCAGAAAAACGCCCTCCCCAGAGCTTGGAGGACAAAAATTTCGAGGATAAATCAACCATTTTTCAGACCTTGCAACTTTTTTGCGTTACACTAATATTCATCATTCATCATTCATCATTCCGCAGCGCCTGCATCTTTAATCGCAGTCCATTGAGACGGATAAACCCTGCTGCATCAGCCTGGGTGTAAACCTCGTCCTCTTCGAACGTGGCGAAACTTTCCCGGTACAGAGACTTATGTGACCTGCGTCCCACAGGAATACAGTTTCCCTTGTAAAGCTTGAGTCGAACTTCGCCGCTCACGGTTTCCTGGGCCGCGTCAATGGTCTTCTGCATGAATTTCATTTCCGGCGAAAACCAGAATCCGTTATAAATCAGTTCAGAATACCTTGGCACAAGACTGTCCCGGATTTTCATGACCTCGCGGTCCAGCGTGATGGTCTCGAGATCCCTGTGGGCTGTGCGCAGAATAGTGCCTCCCGGCGTTTCATACACTCCGCGGGATTTCATTCCCACAAACCGATTTTCCACCATATCAAGGCGGCCTATACCGTTTTCCCCGCCCAGATGGTTGAGCCCGGCCATGAGCGCGACGGGTTCTAGACGTTTTCCGTCAATGGCCACCGGGTTTCCGCGTTCAAATTCTATATGAACGTATGTGGGCTTGTCAGGGGCTGATTCAGGTGACCGTGTCAGCTTGAACATGCTCTCTTCCGGCTCCTGCCAGGGATCTTCAAGGATTCCACCCTCAAAACTGATGTGAAGCAGGTTTTCATCGGAACTGTAAGGCTTTTCCTTTGTTACCGGGATCGGGATCGAATGTTTTTCAGCATAAGCTATCAGTTTTGTTCTGGAATTTAAATCCCATATCCGCCATGGCGCAATGATATTTAACTGCGGATTTAAAGCCATGTAAGTCATTTCAAACCTGACCTGATCATTTCCCTTGCCGGTCGCCCCATGGCTGACCGTGTCAGCGCCTTCCGCCTCGGCGACAGCCGCCTGTTCCATGGCAATCAGGGGTCTGGCAAGGGACGTACCCAGAAGGTATGAACCTTCATAAATAGCATTTGCACGGAATGCCGGAAAGATGTAGTCCTTGACAAAACTCTCCTTAAGATCTGAAATAATAACCTTTTCAGCGCCTGTTGCAAGGCCCTTTTCGCGGATCCGGTCCCAGTTCTCTTCCTGCCCGACATCAGCCACAAATGCAATTACCGGGCACTGATATTGCTCTATAAGCCATTTCAGGATTACTGAAGTGTCAAGTCCGCCTGAATAGGCCAATACGATTTTTTTGACAGCCGGCATATTTTTATATCCAGAAGTTGGTCGGGCAATCTGAGCAGTTACAAAATAAATTTTTCCAGAATTGCCTTGTGAATGTGAAGTTTGTTTTCCGCCTGGTCAAATGCCGCACACTGTGGGCCTTCCAAGACCTTGTCGGTGATTTCTTCGCCCCTGTGGGCCGGGAGGCAGTGAAGCACAATAGTCTTTGGCCCTGCTTTTTTAAGCAGTTCGCTGTTGACCTGATAGGGCTGAAAAATTTTATCCCTTTGATTTTTCTCATCTTCCTGGCCCATGCTTGTCCATACGTCCGAGTTGATCACATCGGCATTCCGAACCGCTTCAACAGGATCGCGTATCACTGTGATGGGCCTAACGGCCTCGGCCCGGGCCTCGCTTAAAAGCGCCTGGTCCGGTTCAAAGCCTTCCGGGCAGGCGAGAATCAGTTCAAACCCGATTCTGCTTGCAGCCTGGATCCATGAGTTTGCCATATTGTTGCCGTCACCGACCCACGCGATTTTCAGTTTTTCTATCGGCCCTTTGAATTCGATCACGGTCTGGATGTCGCTCAGGATCTGGCACGGGTGATGGCTGTTCGTCAGGCCGTTTATCACGGGTATCGAAGAGTAGCGGGCCAGTTCCTCAATGATTTCCTGCCCAAAGGTTCTGACCACAATACCATCTACGTACCTGGCCATTACCCTGGCCATGTCCTTTAAGGGTTCGTTTCTGGCGAGCTGAGTATCTCTTCCGGAAAGGTATATGACCTGCCCGCCCAGTCCGTACATGGCGGCCTCGAAAGATACACGGGTGCGGGTTGAAGGTTTTTCAAAGATCATTCCAATGATCTTCCCGGCCAGTTGCTGATGGCGCACCCGGTCCCCGGCCTCTTTTTTCAGTTCCGCGGCCCGTTTAACCAAGGCCGACAGTTCCTCTCCCTTGAAATCAAAAAGTGTCAGGAAATGGTTCCGCATGACGATCTCTCTTGTTTTTAGTACCTTACTCCTGAAACCCTGTCAAAAAAAACAAGAAATTTTTTGGCGCACCCCGCTGACATAAGCTGAAAGCGAGGTGACACGGATTTACTGGACAAAGCAATTTTTAAAAATTTGGGTTGCGGGTATCACCCGCCTTAGATATTATTTTGCCCAATCCGGAGTATAAGTACCTTCACGAAAATATTTTCCAAGGTACTAAAAAGTATGGCCCTATGATTTTCATTAGAGCCAAACTGGGATTTGTACAAAATAATATGTTTGTTTGCAAAGAAATTCGTAACCGTGGGTTCAAAATTTCAGGGTTACGGTCGAAATTATTTAGCCCTGTGGCGGTCCGTTTCCGCCAGGATCAGGTTCAGGGCCTCGATCAAGGTATCAATTTCTTCGCGGCTTACCACAAGAGGAGGAATAAACCGGAGTACCGCGTTGCCGGCAAAATTGATGAGTATGCCCCGCTCGAAACATTTGTTGACAATGGCTGTGCCGAGCTGAACTCCGGCAGGGGTGAGGACCAGACCCAGGATCAGCCCTTGGCCACGGACTCCCTGGGCCAGGCCGGGATACCGCTTTGCCAGAGTCATAAGTTTTCCCGCAAGGTATTCGCCCTTGCTCCGGACTTCGTCAAGAAACCGGCCGGTCAGCATTGTTTTCAGAGTTGCAACCGCGGCTGCACAGACCACGGGATTTCCTCCAAAGGTCGATGCATGGGTTCCCGGCCCAAAGGCCGCGGCGATGGATTCTGTTGCCAGCATGGCGCCTATGGGCATGCCGTTTGCCAGAGACTTTGCCAGTGTCATGATATCAGGCGTGACCCCAATCTGTTCGTAAGCAAAAAGAGTGCCTGTCCGTCCCATTCCAACCTGAATCTCGTCAAAGATAAGAAGCAGGTTTTTTTCATCACACAGCTTCCTGATGCCATGTATATAATCTTTGTCAAGCGGACGGACACCTCCCTCGCCCTGGAGCGGTTCGCACATGATTGCACAGGTTTCAGGCCCGATCATCTTTTCTAATGACTTAAGGTCTCCAAACGGGGCATGACGAAATCCTTTGGGCAGGGGTTCAAACCCCTTGTGGAATTTGGCCTGGCCGGTTGCGGCCAGCGTGGCTAAAGTCCGTCCATGGAATGATCCTTCCAGGGAGATAATCTCAAAACGACCCTTGCCGCTCTGTTTTCTTGCAAGCTTGATAGCCGCCTCATTTGCCTCGGCCCCGCTGTTGGCAAGAAAAATTCTGTCGGCAAACGAGTTCTCCACAAGGAGCCGGGCCAGCTCGGTCTGCGGACCGGTGTAATAGAGGTTTGACACGTGTACCAGCTTTTCGGCCTGTTCGCAGATTGCTTTGGTCACCAAAGGAAAAGAGTGGCCAAGGCCGCAGACGGCAATGCCAGCTACGAAATCTAAATATTCCCGTCCATCCTCACTTTTCAGCACACATCCCTTTCCTTCCGTCATGACAGCTGGATACCGGACATATGTTTCCATAAAAAGAGCGTTGCTTTTTTCCATGATTGCCTGACTAATATTCATTTCGTCACCATTCAGAGAGGCCCCCTATTTAACAGACTCCTCCATATGTAATCGTTCACAGGCGCCCCATATGTACGCTAGCAGGCCGGAGAACTATAGTAAACCTATGTGAACCGGTCTGATCGCGTTCAGGTAAGCGAGCCTGCGAGACTCCGGATGGGGCGCCTGTGAACGATTACTTCATTTTAATATCTCCGTGCCGATTCCCTGACGGGTAAACATCTCAAGCAGGATTGCGTGTTTTATGCGGCCGTCTACGATGTGGGCCTTGGCCACTCCGGCAGTTCCGTCCGGATTGTTTGAGAATTCGCCGTAAAGGGCCTTCTGGCAGCACCTTATCTTGGGAATCATACCGCCTGCGATTGTCTCTGATTCAATCAGCCGGTCCGCCTCCTTGCCGGTCATTGAGGCGATCAGGTTGTTGTCCTGGTCCAGAACGCCTTCCACGTCCGTAAGCAGGATGAGCTTGCTCGCGTTTAGACGGGAAGCCACGGCGCCTGCGACAAGATCTGCATTGATATTATACGATCGTCCGTCTTCACCCACTCCCACGGGTGCAATGACCGGGATAAAACCTTGAGTGTCCAGGGCGACCAGGATTTCGGGATTGACTTGGATCACCTCGCCTACCCGGCCCAGATCGATGATCTCGGGCGGCATGTCTTTTGCCTGATTTTTAAGGAGTGTCAGCTTTTTTGCCTTGATTAAATCACCATCCCGTCCGGACAGGCCCACAGCCTTGCCGCCGTGGTAGTTGACAAGACCTACGATTTCCTTGTTTACCTTGCCCACGAGCACCATTTCGACCACGTCCATGGTCTCCCGATCCGTAACTCTCATTCCCTGGACATAGCTTGATCTGATGTTCAGCTTTTCAAGAAGTTTGTTTATCTGGGGTCCGCCCCCATGAACAACTACCGGATTTATCCCTATGTATTTCATGAGGATGATATCAAGGGCAAAGTCCTTTTTCAGGTCGTCATCAATCATGGCATGACCGCCATATTTAATGACCATGGTTTTATTGTAGAACTCCTTGATATACGGGAGTGATTCAATAAGAATCTCGGCCTTTTCAACACCCTTTTTCATGATTGACAGGCACCTCAAAATCTTAAAATGTAAATTTATTTTCGATCGAGCCCTAAGCACGGCTGACCGGTTACGCTCGGAAGAAATAAAACACATCCATATTAATGGTAGTGTGATAAGATGTAAAGAAGATGTTAATAAATGGTAATTTTTTTCATTTTTATCAACCTGCGATAAAGAAAGTGGTGAACGGTCTTTACAATTTCCAACATACAAAGTAAAATGAGAATAAGCAAATTGTACGAAAACAAAGCTGGTTAGGGTGCAAACAACAAAAATGGTAAAAACAATGCAATTTTCATACCTTCGAATATTCGGCTTCATGATTCCGGCCCTCCTTTTTTTAGGGGTTTGTAATTACGGTTCAGCCGCAAATTCTGATACGCCCATTCACATCGAGGCTGACCGGATGGAATCCAACAGCTCAAAAAATATTGTGGTATTTACGGGCAACGTGGAGACTAAACAGGGAGATCTGATAATCAACGCCGACAAAATGACGGTCCATTATCAAAAATTAGACGCCCAAAAAAAATCTTCCTTCGGTAACTCGCAGAAAATTGAAAAAATAGTCGCCACCGACAATGTCAGAATTGCAAGAGGAGAGTTGTCCGCAGCCGGAGACAGTGCTGAATTCAGCGCCGGTAAAAATAAGGTAAAACTTATCGGACACAGCAGGGTCTGGCAGAATAACAACCTGGTCACCGGCAATATGATAAAAATTGACCTGGATACCGGAACAAGCATAGTGGAGCGCAGCAAAAACAGAGGAGAGCGTGTCAAGGGCATCTTTTATCCGGGCTCGGGCGGCAATTCCGGGAAACAGGAGTGATGGACAAACAGGAAAACAGCAGCGGTGTTCTGGAAGTCCGTGACATTGTTAAGCTATACAAAAAACGGCGGGTTGTGGACGGAATCGGCATCAGGGTTTTGACCGGCGCTGTCGTAGGTCTTCTCGGCCCGAACGGGGCCGGGAAAACAACATCATTTTATATTATTGCCGGATTTGTCAACCCTAATGAGGGATCGGTCTTGCTCGACGGTGATGATATCACATCCCTCCCGATACACAAGAGGGCGCTTAAAGGGATTTCATACCTGGCCCAGGAGCCGTCTGTTTTTAAAAAATTGACGGTGGAAGAAAATGTAAGGATAATTCTTGAACCGCTGGGATTATCAAAATCGGAAATCGCCCGACGGATAGACCAACTGCTTCTGGATCTGAAAATTCAGCATCTGGCCGAAAACAGTGCATATTCCCTGTCAGGTGGAGAACGGCGCAGGGTCGAGATCATGAGGGCTTTGGCGGTCAATCCGCGTTTCATCCTTTTAGACGAACCTTTTGCCGGAATAGATCCGCTGGCAGTGGCAGACCTTCAGAAGATTATCTGCCAACTGAAAGAAAAAGGACTTGGAATTCTGATTTCGGACCATAATGTCCGGGAAACTCTTACTGTCTGCGACTATGCTTATATAATGAATAACGGCCGGATCTTGGCAAAAGGAACTGCTGATGAGATCATTGGAAGCGAAGAAGTGAGGAAAATGTATCTTGGTGAAGAGTTCAGCATGTGAATTAATAACAACAAGTAAAGAATTTAATCTTGAGGAACGTCTATTGGTTTTAGCGGTCGGAATTATTCAGGTAGCAGGATAACGGGATGGGATTCGAATTTAAGCAGCAGCTACAGCTCAAATTGACCCAGCAACTGGTTATGACGCCCCAGTTGCAACAGGCGATAAAGTTGCTTCAGCTCTCCATGCTGGAACTTACCCAGACGGTGGAGCAGGAACTTGAGGAAAATCCTGTGCTTGAAGTGGCCGGAACTGCCGGGGAGTCGGAAGAGGAGACACATCCCGAAAATGCCTCCAATGCAGAACAGACTGAAATGGGTACCGAGGTAGCCAAGGCCGTAGATGTCGACCTTGAAGGCGGTTCATCCATCTCTGAAATCGACTGGAATGACTATGCCAATGAATATGAGACAGCTCCTGCCGCGGCTCCTAAAGAAAATGTTTCGGTGTCAGGGGGACCGGACCAGCGGACGAAAAAGCCGAATCTCCAAGCCCACCTGCAATGGCAGCTCAGTCTTTCTGATATGACCGATGAAGAGGAGAAAGTCGGCCAGTACATTATCGGGAACCTGAATATTGACGGCTTTCTTGAGGTGGACGAAGAAAACATCATTGAGGAAACCGGTTGCGACCCGCATACCGCCCAAAGGATGATCACGAAAATCAGGGACATGGATCCCCCTGGCATCGGGGCTGTCACGGTTCAGGACTCTTTAGCGCTTCAGCTCGATCGGCTGAACCTGGGTGATTCCCTTGCGTCTGTTATTGTAAAAAAATATTTAAACAGGCTTGAAACCAAGAATTACGCTGCCATTGCCAAGGAGACCCATCAGCCGGTTGATGCCGTGCTCGCCGCAGTCAAAGTCATCATGGGCCTGTCGCCCTATCCCGGCAGGCCTTACAATGACGAGGAACCACATTACATCCTTCCTGACGTCTACGTTTATAAAGTTGATGATGAATACGTTATCATGCTGAACGACGACGGGCTTCCTCAACTGCGTGTAAACCAATTTTACAGGGATATCCTGAGAAACAAGACAAAAACCCCTGAGGCAACAAGGGAATATGTCAAGTCAAAAATGAAGTCGGCTATCTGGCTGATCAAGAGCATTCAGCAGCGCCAGCGCACCATTTACAGGGTTGTGGAAAGCCTTGTAAAATTCCAGAGAGAATTCCTGGAAAAGGGGGTGGCCTATCTTGTCCCCCTGGTTCTCAAAAATGTGGCCGAGGACTTAGGCATGCATGAATCGACCATCAGCCGGGTTACCACCAACAAGTTTGTGCATACTCCCCAAGGCATATTTGAACTCAAGTACTTTTTTAAATCCTCTATTGAAAAATATGACGGAGATGCTGTTTCATCTGAAAGCGTAAGGCAGAGAATTCGGCAGATCATTAGGTCTGAGAGTTATGAAAAACCATACAGTGACCAGACTATTGTCAACATCCTGGAAAATGAGAAGATCGATCTGGCAAGGCGTACAGTGGCGAAATACCGGAAGCAGATGAATATTTTGCCATCCAAGAACAGAAAGCAGCCCAAGCTGGCCTGATAAACGTTTGCATAATTGGTATATGAATTGATCTGCAGTATTTGTGACGCAAAAATCATGCCGTTTCTTGCGGCCGGGACAAAGGCGGAAGTCCTTAAGGAGTTAGCTGAAGGCGCTGCGTTGGAATGTCCGGGGCTTAAAGTCGACGACATTTTCAGTGTGCTTCAGGAAAGGGAGCGGCTGGGCACAACGGGTAAAGGCAACGGTTTTGCCATTCCCCATGGAAAAATCAAGGGACTGGAAAAAATCTTCCTCTGTTTCGGAAGAAGTGTTGACGGCATACCCTTCGATGCCCTGGACAGCAAGTCTGTTCATCTTTTTTTATTTTTATTGGCCCCTGAAGAAGAATCGGAACCGTACCTGGAATGCCTTGCACGGCTGACCCGTTTTTTGAATAATTCTCATATCAGGACCATGTTGATGAATGCCGCGGGCGAATCCGAATGCAGGGAAATTCTTGAGAGAAGCGAGTGAAAGGGGTAGAGGGGTTCAGAGGTTCTCAAAGGTTGACAAGACAAAAGCCTTTATCCGTTGAACCTGGTACCTGAAAACTGGAACCTTTATATAAAATGTGTCAGTTCAGGAAGCTGAGATTGTGATGGATGTGTCAGGCAGGAAAGCCGAATTGCATAATACCAATGTCGTAATCATTACCGGATTGTCCGGAGCCGGCAAAAATACTGCATTAAAGGTGTTTGAGGATATCGGATATTACTGTGTGGACAATCTGCCTCTTTTTCTGCTTTCCGACTTCCTGGACAAGAAGTCCGGCAGACTTGCCCTGGTCATGGATGCAAGGGACGAATCATTTCTCTCCTCGTTTGATACGGTTTTTTTTAAACTCAGGGAAAAATCGTATAATCTTGAAATTCTTTTTTTTGAGGCGGATGAAATTGTTTTGATCAGGCGTTTCAGCCAGATGCGGCGGCCTCATCCCATGGCTTCCCTGGGGCCCCTTAAAAAAGGCATCGCCAAAGAGCGCAAAATCCTGTGTACCTTGAGGGGTAAGGCGGACAGGATTATTGACACCTCCATCTTAAACCCCCATGAATTGCGGGATGAGATCATCAAATACTATTCCCGAGAGCAAAGGCGGGACCGACTTCGCGTAAGCCTGGTTTCCTTTGGCTTCAAGTATGGTCTGCCCGCTGACGCAGACATGGTCTTTGACGTCCGTTTTCTCCCAAATCCCTATTTTGAAGAAGAATTGAAATATGGTACAGGACTTGAACCCCGAGTAGCCTCCTTTGTGCTGGAGAATGATCATGCCGTCACGTTCATGACCCGGATCAGTGAGATGCTTACATTTCTAATTCCGCAATATAGAGTGGAAGGGAAAGTGTATCTTACAATATGTGTCGGATGCACGGGCGGAAAACACCGCTCCGTTGCCTTTGTGGAAAAACTGGCGGGAATGCTCCAGGAAATCGGTGAAAGCGCCTCGATCAGTCACCGGGATATTGCCAGGGAATGACCGATCCGGCCATGGTATAGTGTTTTACCCTATATCGAATATCCAGTTGACATGGGTTTTAAAGTGATTTATCATGTCTGATTCTCTAGTGAATAATAGTCGATCCGTGGGCAGGATCTATCCGACTATAATTTGCCCGAACAATTAGATAGTGCCTTTTAGTACCTTTGAAAATTCCAGTTTATCTGGGTTAGGAGAGTTAACTTGGCGAATCATAAATCAGCATTAAAGAGGAATAGACAAAGCAAACTGCGCCGGGCCTCTAACCGGGCAACCAAATCCAGGGTTGGAAAGGCGATAAGGGCTGTCTCTGAGGCCATTGAGCGAAATTCCGTGGAAGAAGCGCAGGATGCCTTGGGATCAGCCGTGCCGGCGATCCAGAAGGCAGCGTCAAAAGGTGTCTACCACAGGAAGAATGCCTCTAGGAAGGTGTCCCGCCTAACCAAGCGCGTAAATGCCTTTGCCCTTAAATTGGCTGCATAAGGCGGTTTTTGCTCTACCCCGTGATCGGTTACAGGCGCGAGGAGGGCGAATAGCAGGGCTATTTAACCGACGAACAACGCGGTCATGCGGGATGGATCGGCGTATCAAAATTTGAAGTTGTTTTTGAGGCGAGCGTCTCCACCTTGAAAATTATGGTAAATAAAAAATAAAGCCATGTTGTGCCGGACAGGTGCGCATGGCTTTTTTTTTGGGCGTAAGGATTATTCCAGAATGTGGCATATCAGGGATGTGGAAATAAATAACTTACCCATCTACCATCCCATCTTCAGGCCATCTTCGATCAAGTAACCACTTTTAAAATCCTCAACATAGCCCGGCTATGCCTGCGGTTTTAAAAGTGGTTACTTGATCAAACCTGACCTAAATCTGAGCGCTATATGGGTAAGTTATTTATTTCCACATCCCTTAAATCATGAGAAACAAAAGCATGTACCAGCCATCTTTGACGGAATTCGGGGAGTTGGCAAAGAAAGCCGGACTGATTCCCGTATCCCGGGAGATTATTGCTGATCTGGATACTCCGCTTACCGTTTTTGCCAAAGTAGCAGGCAATGAATCCCATGCATTTTTACTGGAAAGCCTTGAGGGCGGAGAAAAATGGGGAAGGTATTCGTTTATCGGGCTTGATCCCATTGCCACTTTCGAAAGCCGGGGAGAACGAATCAAAATCCGCCGGAAAAAAGAGTGGACCAACGTCAAGGGAGACCCGATCGAAGAGCTGAAAAAACTTTTGTCATCTTTTGTTGTCTGCAGTGACATGGATTTTCTTCCACGTTTTTTTGGGGGTGCTGTAGGCTTTCTGGGTTATGACATGGTCAGGTTCATGGAAAGGCTCCCTGAAATAAACCCGGTGCAAGACGAATTCCCTGACAGTTCATTTATGATTCCCCGTATTGTACTGATATATGACAACCTCAAGCAGGTACTGACAATAGTGAACTGCGTCGTGATCCAGGATCATGGTGATTTCGCAGACTGTTATCAAACCGCGCTTGAGCAGATTGACGAGATTGTCAAACGCCTTAAGCATCCGCTGCCTTATAATTTCATAAACCGGGACCCCGACGAACGCAAGCATGAGTTTTCCTCCAACATGGCCGAGGAGGAGTTCAAGTCCATTGTTGACCGGGCAAAGGAATATATCGCAGCCGGCGATATTATACAGGTAGTGCTCTCCCAAAGATTTCACACAGTGTCGTCCATTCCGCCTTTTTCTCTGTACCGGGCGCTCAGGCACATAAATCCGAGCCCGTACCTGTTTTATCTGAAAATGGGCGACATTATCCAGATCGGTTCTTCCCCGGAGATCCTGGTCAGGTTGGAACATGAGGATATTGAACTTCGCCCCATTGCCGGTACCAGACCGCGCGGCGAAACGCCTGAAGAAGATATCGCTCTTGAAAAGGAATTGCTTGTCGATCCCAAGGAATGTGCAGAGCATCTGATGCTTGTGGATCTTGGACGAAATGACGTCGGCAGGGTAGCCCGGCATGGATCTGTCGAGGTCCGTGATCTGCTCGTTGTTGAACGGTACAGCCATGTGATGCACATAGTCTCCGGAGTACACGGGCGGTTGGCTGAAGGCATGGACCAGTTTGACGTTTTAAGGGCCTGTTTCCCTGCCGGAACCGTGACCGGTGCGCCAAAGGTCAGGGCCATGGAGATTATCGAGGAACTGGAGTCGGAACGACGTGGGCCGTATGCCGGCGCTGTCGGATATTTCGGGTTCTCCGGAAACATGGATTTTTGTATCACGATCCGGACATTTGTGCAGAACGGCAATGATCTGTTCATCCAGGCCGGTGCAGGAATCGTTGCTGATTCCGATCCGGACAAGGAATATGAGGAGACCCTGAACAAGGCCAGGGGCTTAAGAAGGGCGGTCGAACTTGCGGAAAAAGGTTTGTAACACCCTTTAGCGTATGCAAACATGAATCGTGACTTTTTACGAGTGCATTATGATTGTTATAATTGATAATTACGATTCGTTTACCTACAACCTTGTTCAGACCATCGGCGGAATGGGGGCAAAGCTGGAGGTGTTCAGGAACGATCAGGTTGACATTGCGGCAATCACGGCCCTTAAACCGGATCGGCTGCTGATTTCTCCAGGGCCGTGCACTCCTGAAAAGGCTGGAATTTCCATAGAGGCCATTAAATATTTCAGCGATAAGATCCCTGTCCTTGGGGTCTGCCTGGGGCATCAGTCAATCGGTGAGGCATTTGGAGGAAAAACCGTTCGGGCGGGAAGGATCATGCATGGGAAAACAAGCCCGATTTTTCATGATAACATGGGTGTTTTCGCAGGCATTCCGAGTCCTTTTGAGGCCATGAGGTATCATTCGCTGGGTATCAGTGAACACGACCTTCCTGAGTGTCTCATGATTACTGCCAGGACTGATATCGGTGAACTCATGGGAGTCAGGCATCGGACCCTGGCCGTGGAAGGCGTGCAGTTTCATCCCGAGTCTATAATGACTCCCGAGGGCCCGGCTCTACTGAAAAATTTTATAGATCCGGATTATCCGGGGATGCTGAGATAAGGATTCGTACCAAAGGGAGGCTGGGAAAATGATTAAGGATGCCATTGGCAAGATAGTCGCGGGGATGGATCTCAGCGAGAAGGAGATGATCGGCGTCATGAACTTGATCATGACCGGCGAGGCTACCGAGGCGCAGATCGGCGCCTTTATTACCGCTCTCAGGTTGAAAGGCGAAACCATTGACGAGATTACCGGGGCCGCACGCGTCATGCGTGAAAAGGCAATAAAAATTGATGCTGTTGCCGATGGGGAAATTCTGGTTGACACATGCGGAACAGGGGGCGACTCCAGCTCAACATTCAATGTGTCCACAACCGCCTCCTTCGTGGTTGCAGGGGCAGGCCTGCCGGTTGCTAAGCACGGGAACCGGTCAATATCAAGTAAATGCGGCAGCGCGGATGTTTTAGAGGCTCTGGGCGTAGATCTAAATCTCAGTCCCGGTCGGATCGGCCGGTGCATTCGTGATGTGGGGATTGGTTTCATGTTTGCGCCAATGCTCCACAGCGCCATGAAATACGCAATCGGCCCCAGGCGTGAAATCGGGATCAGGACAATCTTTAACGTGCTTGGCCCCCTGACGAATCCTGCGGGCGCAAATGTTCAGGTCCTGGGAGTATATGACCCGGATCTGACCGGCAAACTTGCCGGTGTCCTGGGCAGGCTCGGCACAAAACGGGCGCTCGTAGTCTGCGGGGCCGGCAACATGGATGAGATCACCGTGACTGGGGAAACCTTGATTGCTGATGTGGTGGATGGTTTGGTTTCGACATATTCCGTCAAACCAGGTGACGTGGGTTTGTCCGAGGCTTCTCTTTCCGATATTGCCGGAGGAGAAACAGTGGATGCTTCGGCCGAGCAGCTTAAGAGCGTGCTTCATGGCGAAGATGGCCCGCGTCTGGACATGGTTTTGATGAATGCAGGCGCCGCCATCATGGCGGCAGGCAAAGCAGCCGACCTGAAGGCAGGCGTGAAAATGTCCCGTGAGATCGTAAAATCCGGGGCTGCAATGAAAAAACTTGATGCCCTTGTTGCTTATTGTAAAAATGGGTAAATATTCGGCAGCACTCCACAGGAAGTGCCCTTGGGGTGCGCTGCCAAACATTTACAATTTGGTGGTTCCAGCTATTTTCCGGCATCAAGCCGAATATTTACAAAAATGGTTCCAATTCTCGATAAAATCATAGAATATAAAAAGGATGAGGTGGAAATTCTTCTGGCCGGCGGATATTCAGAACCTGATGCGCCGGTTGATCCTCCTCGTGGTTTTCAAAAAGCGCTTACTCAAAATTTTAAAGGTATGTCCATCATAGCCGAGGCCAAGAAGGCCTCTCCTTCAAAAGGGCTGATCTGTTCGGATTTTGATCCGGTCAAAATTGCCCGAAATTACAAAGAGGGAGGGGCCCAGGCCATGTCAGTGCTCACCGACGAGAATTTTTTTAAGGGCGCTTTGGAATTCATTCCCCTGGTCAGGCAGGCCGTTGACCTGCCGGTTCTGCGTAAGGATTTCATTCTCCATGAAATACAGATCAGGCAGTCCAGGGCATACGGCGCTGATGCGATCC
This sequence comes from Thermodesulfobacteriota bacterium, assembly GCA_034659175.1. GTDB lineage: Bacteria > Desulfobacterota > Desulfobulbia > Desulfobulbales > DAOVYS01 > DAOVYS01. The sequence continues at coordinate 19,855 of JAYEGR010000061.1, forward strand.
TCCTTATTGCGGCAATTCTCGATCCGGTTCAAATTAAGGATTACCTGGCCATAGCTGCCGGATTGGGGATGGACGTGCTAGTGGAGGTGCATGTTGAACAGGAAGTTGAAACCGCCCTTGATGCAGGGAGCAGCCTGATCGGTATCAATAACCGGAATTTAAATAATTTTACAGTGGATCTCGGCACGACTCTACGCCTTAAAAAAGAGATACCTTCCGGGATTCCGGTTGTGAGCGAATCCGGCATCCGGACTAACGATGATATCGTGCAGCTCGCCGATTACGGCGTGGCCGCGGTGCTTGTGGGGGAGACCCTGATGCGGGAGACTGATCAGGCGCAAGCGTTGAGAAAGCTGATGGCGTGGTGATCCATACCTGTGAACGCTTACAGGGCAGGGATTTTGCTGCCCCGTGATCAATTACGTACGGGTTTTAGTATGGAGGTAAAATGAACGTTCGAACGCGGATCAAGGTCTGCGGAATGACAAACATGACCGAGGCGGCCGGTGCGGTGGAAACCGGCGTTGATGCTCTGGGATTTATCTTTGTAAAAAAAAGTCCCAGGAATATTGAACCTGACAAAGCAAGAATTATTGTACGCGCTTTGCCACCTTTTGTCGATGCAGTCGGGGTCTTTATGGACGAGGAAGCTGAGGTTGTTGATGAAATAGTCCAGTATTGCGGCCTGACAATGGTGCAGTTGCACGGGTCTGAATCGCCTGAATATTGCAAAGCCATATCAATCAGGGTGGTAAAGGCCTTTCGTATCAAGTCCGGATCGACCGAGTCGGATCTTACTCCTTACAAGGGCAAGGTTGCGGCGTTTCTGCTGGACACTTACAGCGAAACTGCGGCCGGCGGGACCGGCAAGACTTTTAACTGGCGGATGGTTGAGTCGATAAATCCTCCCGGACCTGTTATCCTGGCAGGCGGACTCACACCGGATAATGTGAGCGAGGCGATCAGGCAGGTTAGACCACTGGCAGTGGACGTAAACTCCGGAGTCGAGACCATGCCGGGGAGAAAGGATATTACCGAAATCCAAAGATTTGTAGAAGAAGTAAAAAAAGCGGATATGTCTGCGGACGTTTGTTGAGACCGGATACTGGAAGTCGTTATTAAACGAAAAAAGAAAAAGACTCCCCCCGCTTCATTTAAGAAACGGACCTACAGGAAGATTATTGATCCAGGCGGACTGATTCCATTTGAGGTAAAGGTCTGCGAGACGGATCTTCAGATACTGGCCTCCGCGGATCTGGCGGAAGAGGCCTGCCACCTTGTATTCCAATACCGGAATCACCTGGAAAGCTACATTTCAGGTCACCCTGATTTCCTTACATCCCTGACACCACTCTCTTTTGATTCGTTGGCCCCTCCTATTATAAAGGATATGCAGGACGCCGGCCGGACTGCGGGCGTAGGCCCCATGGCTGCCGTGGCAGGGGCTATTGCCGAATTTGTAGGCAGGGACCTCCTGGATATGGAGGGAATCAGCGAAGTTGTTGTGGAAAACGGCGGTGATATTTTCATGTATCGGACCAGTGAATCCGTGATCAGTATTTTTTCAGGCACATCAACACTTTCGCATCGGATCGGGATCAAGATTTATGAAAACCGCATGCCAGTAGGCATCTGTACATCATCGGGCACTGTCGGCCATTCATTGAGCCGGGGCAGCGCAGATTCCGTGACTGTGCTTTCACGCTCCGTCTCTCTGGCTGATGCGGCTGCAACTCGCCTCGGCAATGAAATTAAGAACAAACAGGACATCCGTAAGGCCCTTGACCTGGCGAAAACCATCCCAGGCATTATTGGCGTAGTTGCTATACTGGGCCGGGAATTCGGTGCCTGGGGCGATATTAAACTGATACGTCTCTGACAAATAGTCTCAACTTATTAAGGTGAACGACCGATGAATTGGTATAGCTGAAAAGCCGTGACTAGGAGTCTGCTAAATAGGGGACCCTCTCTGAACGGTTATCTGACCGCTGTTCACATTTCGTCGGGTTATAAGGAAACAGCATGAATAATAGTTCAGGCTTGGGAATTGTCCGTCGTCTCTACGACTGGGTGCTTCACTGGGCCGATACCCCATACGGCCTTCCCGCGCTTTTTTGCATTGCCTTTGCAGAGAGCAGTTTTTTTCCCATTCCGCCGGATATTCTGTTGATTGCGCTTGTCCTGGGTTCATTGAAGAAATGGTGGTGGTTTGCTCTCTGGTGCACGGTTGCATCTGTTTCAGGCGGCACGCTGGGTTACGGGATAGGCATGTTTGCCTGGGAGACGGCCGGAAAATGGATAGTGGAAAACATTGCGCACGTCCAGTTGATCCCGGTGGCCGACCGGCTGGATATCAGGCTTCCGTCGTATATGATCGAGGTGTTTGGAGAGGGCCTTGGCGGGGAATATCTCTTTCAGGTCTATGACAGGTGGAATGGCTGGATAGTGTTTATTTTCGGTCTCACGCCGCTGCCCTACAAACTGGTCACGATTACGGCCGGAGTGGCCAAAGTCAACCTGGGAATTTTTACACTGGCATCGATAGGGGCAAGGGCGCTGAGATTTTTTGTCGTTGCCTGGATATTAAGCAGGTGGGGAAAGCAGGCAAAGATCTTTATTGACCGCTACTTCAACATGCTGGTCGTTGCCTTTGTCTTGCTTCTGATCGGCGGATTCCTGATCGCAGGCCTGTTCCTGTAACCGTAAGCGGTCGGGTTGCGATCTGGAAGGGCGCTACCCCATGATCGATTACCTATACCTTAATCGTTCACCAGTGGCGTAGCTGTGCGTGATCAGGGTAACCGGCTATAGTATAGTTCTATGCCGGTTACCCTGATCACGTGCAGATGCGGTGCTGGTGAACGATTAAGGCGCTTAAGGCCAGCCGTGGTCGCCTATTAGGCTTACAAAACGCACGTATTCAATGTTCTTGGTTGTAATTTTTTCGTTTTTCTTGGTGATTACATGTAGTTCCTGGCTGTATCTGTCGCCGACCGGTATGACAATGATTCCAGGGTCAGCCAACTGTTCCAGCAGGGGAGAAGGCACCTTGGGCCCTGCGGCGGTTACTATGATGGCGTCATATGGCCCGTATTCGGGCCAGCCCTGGGTGCCGTCATTTATTTTGCAGATAATGTTGAGATAATGAAGTTCGTCAAAAAGCTTCCTGGACCGGATCAGCAGAGATTTAATCCGCTCAATCGTGTAGACCTTTTCACACAGTTGGCTCAGGATGGCCGACTGATATCCGCATCCGGTTCCTATTTCAAGGACGGTCTCATTTCCCTTAAGTTCAAGAGCCTGCGTCATCAGGGCCACAATATAGGGTTGTGAGATTGTCTGGCCTTCTCCGATGGGAAGAGGAAAGTCTCCGTATGCCTGTCCCCTGAGAGCATCTTCGACAAATCGGTGCCTCGGGATCCGGTTCATGGCCTCAAGAACTCGTGTATCGTTGATTCCACGCGGTATCAATTGTTCTCTAACCATTCTGGCCCTTGCCGTTTCCATGACTACTCCTTTTCGGTTTCCCCTGCCGCGGGAATTCCCAAATCCCTGAACTGCTCTTCGCTGAATAACCGGTATTGGCAGTCCCGTACAATATCTCCGGAGAACGTGATCGTGACGACATCGTACTCTTCATATCCAAATCTATGGCCGACGCGAGGGGCCTTCCGCATGAAGCTCTTATGCACCTGGTAATAAATCCAGTTCTCCGTGGAGTCGAGACTCTGCTCCTGTATAGCAGGGGAACCCATAAATGATATGATTTCTTTCCGGGTCGTATGGCCCGGGATGATCAGGCTTATATCCGAAGAGAGATGGCGGACCGGTTCGTTTCTAAAGCATCCGGACAGAGCAAGCAGAATGAGGAAAAATAGGGTCGGATGCAATGCCGTAAATCGATTGGTTGTCATAACAGCTTTTTTCCTGGTTTAATTTTTATCGGTTTTGTAAAAAGTATGGCTCAACCGGAACTGGTGTGATGCTAAACCCCGTCAACCGGAATCAATGTGGTCAATAAAATCAGTCTGTTACGCAAACCATTGTTAATATATCAATATTTTAACGATAGTATTAAGAGTAAAAAAATAGTACTTTTGGATTTTGACGTAACTACTTGTAAAACAACGAATAAATGACAAGAAGAGGGCTATTTTACCACACCAGTTCCGGTTGACCCAAAAGTATTACTCTGTGAGCCGGTCATTTAGATCGCGGAAAAAATGATTAATAGTATCAATTGGTTATCTGGCACAAACTTTGTCCCTGTAGTCGAAATGACAATTATACGGAGATTTTTTAATGCCGTCAGACATGTACCCCATTAACAAGTACGTAACATTATACTGAAAATCAGGATTTTGCAAGACCTTGATTAAGGGCTCGCCCAAAAATAAATTTACATTTTCAGGTGTTGAGGCGCCCGCATAGCAAGGCGCGAGAAGGACGAATAGCAGAGCTATTTAACCGACGAGCAACGCAGCCATGCGGGATGGATCGGCGCATGAAAATGTGAAGTTATTTTTGGGCGAACCCTAAGGTTTTAGCTGGAACGGTACAACCTTTTAGACGGGCGCGGAATTGTTTAAAATGGTGCTTTTGATGTTATAATAACGAATTCGTGCTATTCAACCATAATTTCTTGACCGGAGCGCAATATTTATAATACAATCATGATCTATAAAGAGTTTTAACAAGTACGGTGTAAATGTTTACCAAGGGTAAAAGAGGTTGAAAACACCCTGCCTAACCCAGATAAACTGGAATTCTTTAAAGGGCCTGGATAAGTACCTTAGAAAAAAGTTTACGGATAGGGAATAACAATGCGATGCCCCAAATGCGGCTTTATATCTTTTGATCATTTGACATCATGCTCCAAGTGCGGGAAAGAGCTGGCAGAAACATCCGACCAACTGAAGGGCACTTCGATAAAGTCACACACGTCGTGTTTTTTGGATTCCGTGTTTGAAGTCGAATCCGCGGAATTGGAGAATAGGGCCGCTGGAGAGGCAGATGCCTACGATGCTGATGACTCTATTGAACTGGATGTCTCGACTGAGGGACCTGATGAAGATGAGATCGATCTTTCCGGCATGGAAGTGGACGACGAGGAAGAGGCCGCCGGCATAATCATGCCTGGAATGGAGGAATTCTCTGAGGAAGACGAAATACCCACTATCAGCCTGAACCAGTTTGAAGATACTGATAAATCTGATGAAGATGCATCAAAAGGAGGCATTGTATTTTCACTTGATGAATCAGCGCTTGAAATTGAGAAGCAGAATAAAGAACCGGCTGACGAGGCGATTGCCGGCATAGCGCCTGCTGATGGAGAATCCTCACCTGCTGCCGAAGAATCTCCCGAAACAACGCCGTTGCCTAAATCCGACAACGTACCGGCAACGGATAAGGACACAGGCCTTGACGTGATGTCGCTCGTGAACGATGAGACCGGACTTGATTTAAGCGCCTTTAATGGTAATCCTGCAGGGGAGATGGAATCCGAGTTTGAGGCCGACGAGGACGACGAACTAGATGATCTGGAGGGCATCCTGGATAACATTGATGAGAATTCGGCTAAAACAGACACCCTTGATCTTGATTCAATCCCCGGGGAGGAAGCAGCCGAGTCTGAGACTGAACCGGACCTTGCCGGTTTGTCGGATAACGGCACCATCGATTTTGACTTTTCCCTTGATGATGCTGACAATGGACCTGCGGGCGTTTCTGAATCGAATTCCGCCGGGGAGTCTGTGACATCCCTTCCTGATATAAGCGAGCTTGACCTGACGATTGAAAGCGATGGGAAGTAGCGCCTGAACGAAAGCCTCGGTGAATTAAGTTTTTCCTGTCATTGCGAGAAGCGCAGCTACGAAGCAATCTCTTGGGAAAAAAGTGGGATTGCTTCGTTGTTCGTTCCTCAATCCCAGCAATGACCGGTCGAAACCAGGGGGGGGCGTTCAGGCACTAATTAATATTCGAAAACTCAAATAATTAGTTTATATGATAATGAATAACACGGCCGACATCCAGTTTAATCCTGTGTCAGGTTTAGAGGATACTCCTCGTGCCGATACCAGTTATTCGAATTCCGGAAGTGAAAAAAACGGCTGTTCCGGATGTGAGACTGCCGGTTTCCAGACGCGGGCCATTGCCTTTTTTATCGACATAATAATCCTCGGCATCCTGTTCAGCGGATGTCTTGTCATGTTCGGCTTACAATTTGTTGATTTTCTATTACAGGTCGTGGATATCAATCAGGTTGCAGGCGTGGCCTTTCTTTTTTTTCTCCTTTCCGTGGTTGTGCCTCCCTTTGCCGCAGGAGTCTATTTTATTGTCATGCATTCCTGTTCGGGTCAGACGATTGGTAAGTGGATTATGGGACTGCGTGTAGTGATGGTCCCTTATGGCAGGGTATCTTTCGGAGGGGCGTTTCTTCGGTGCGTGGGCATAATTATTTCGGCGCTTCCCTTTGGCGCAGGGTTTCTCTGGGCGGCGCTTGACAGAGACCATCTGACACTGCACGACAAACTTGCTTCCACCAAAGTCATTGTTGTTGAAAAATGACTTGACAAGAGTTCATCCATAAAATAGATTTGTCCCTCTCGTGAAAAGTGATATACCGGTGCGTTACCTTTGATAATTTATTGATATCATTGGTGGCGATAATTTCGGGAAGTACTTTTTTACTAATACATCAGATTTTGGCTGTCATGCCGAGATAGCTCAGTCGGTAGAGCAACGGACTGAAAATCCGTGTGTCCCTGGTTCAATTCCTGGTCTCGGCACCAAAAAATTAAGCACTTAGCTCATATCGGGTTAAGTGCTTTTTTCGGTTAGAAGCCGGTTAGATGAAATTGAGAAAAACTTACCATGGCAACCAACCACCATGGGGCAGGTGTTCTTTTATTTATGCGCGAGTAGTCTGAACTCACTCCCACCAACAAAAAACGGAAAGAGACTAAATGAGAAAAAAAATAATATTGACCGGTATGCTCATGGCAGCGCTGGTGATCGGCATGGCGGGAATGGCGAGTGCGGCCCCAATGACTGTTGAGATTACGGGTGAAGTAAATGTCAAAGTCTTCAAAGGCACTACGCCCGTCAAAGTAGGCGATACGTTTGCCAGGAAGACAATTCAGCCATTCTTGAGGGTTAAGAACAAGTTCCTTAGAATTTTATCTATCCCCTATCCGCCGGGGTAGACCACCCCTCCCTATTCTTTTCTTCTTCTAATTTCCTTCCCCTCTGTGTTTTAAAATTTCTTTTTCTTCCTGCTTGTTCTTTTGTTTTATATTCTTCAGATTTTGCTTTTCTCACACCGCTCAGCTCGTATATGAGTAAAAAAAGGCTCGGAGTACCACCTCCGAGCCTCATCGATAGTCAACCGCATAAATGCGGAAGCCCACCCAAACAGATATATCTTAACCACGGCTTCCGGCAAAATGCAAGACCGGAACATTGCTACACTCCCTTCTCAAAAAAATTTCCTGTCGTCACTGTGATCAGATTTTCTATGTATGCCAGAGCTGTTGGCGTGGACAGGCCTACTGTTGTGATTCATGTCGATCCATTGCCAAAAAAAATCAAAAAGTTGCCCGGAAAAAACGTCGTAAGGGGTCGGAAATACCAGAGAGCCAATGTATTTCATAACCGATCACGGTGCGGCAGAAGCCCCGCCGAATTGCAAATCCTTTGCCCTGTGAGCGGTTGCCCGATTTATAATGAGCCCATGACTCTTTCCGAAAGTCATTATCTTGCCGGGATCAAATTTCCCGGAAAGATAGGTCTTTTTGAAATCCGGTTTTTCGAGCAGGCAGAGTATAAAACTCATATGTCCTGAATAACCGGTATCATCAAGGCCCTGGAGCCTTCTTATGGTTTCGTTCGCTATGGTAAACGCTTGGCGGTGAACGATCGGCTGCTGACTCCGGTTGCAGGTTTCTATGGAATAGATCCTGCGGCAACTGAAAGGACGGATATCATAGATCAAACACGAGTTATCCTTTTTAAGAAACGCGCATCTTGCAAGACCGCCGCGTTCACGTTCCGCCCTGTTTTCAAAAAGCCTCTTTGTGATCTCCTTTTTTTCTCTCTTGACAAAAGCGCTGACCATCTTTTGTATTACAATCCCTTCAAGTGTTATGATATCTACGTTGCCGACATGAATACAACAATCAGAACAGCCGATCTTACAAGCAGCGGATTTTTTGAATTCAGACACATCTTCTTCAAATGCGGCATATATTTCTGCAAGCGCCTTTGTCTTTTCGGCAATGTTCATGATATTGGTTGTGGACACTACTGCTCTCCGACAATTGTTTTTGTGGTTGCCTGAGTATTAAGATCTGTTGATTGCGATTCAATGTTCCGGTCAAACAAACCTTGAACCCGGAACCTTTGCCGACCACTACCTATTCAATATTTTTTCGTTCCTGCTGGCCGATGAATTCTGTAATACGTATGCCCAGATGGTCGTCCATAACAACGACCTCGCCTAAGGCAAACAAGGTATTATTGACGAATAATTTCGAAGTGCCGCCTGCCACCGTGTCAAGTTCAATTGTTGAACCTTCTCTCATATGCAGGACGTCGTTGATAGTCAGTTTGGCGTTACCGAGCTGCGATTTGATATGCATTGGAATATCCAGAAAAAAGTCCAGGTTCTGATTGCCGGACTGCTGGATTTTATCCGGGGACATATCGGTAAAATCAACTGATTTGGGCTCGGAAGACATGCTGTTGCTGTTGTCCGTCTGGTCTGAGTCGTGCTCGATATCCGATCTAGGTGTTTCGTCAGCCATTTTTATTTCTTTTGTTGATATTGGTCATTTATTGGAAGTCGGCTTCCTGATTTATATATCGTCAGATTCTCTGATTTCTTTATAACTTGATAGATGTTGTTAATGGTGCATGGAATGCACCCTACCGGGCTCATCCCTATTCATCATTCATCATTGTATTGCCCTCCCTAACCCAGATAAACTGAAAATTTTTAAAGGTACTAAATCGGAAGCCTGATTTTTATGGTTGTGCCCTTTTCTTCTTTGCTTTCCACGTGGATTGCGCCCTTGTGGCTCTTGACGGTCCTGTCTGCAAATGTAAGTCCTAATCCCGGACCATATATCTTGGAAGAAAAAAACGGGTTAAAGATATTTTTAACCTTGTCCCCTTACTCACATTATTTCCGGACGGACTTTAAAACCA